>JAGHYX010000110.1 GCA_017743375.1 Chloroflexota bacterium | reverse complement strand
ATTCACAGGGCGCTGCTGGGTATATGGCGACGACGTCAACACCGACGTGATCTTCCCCGGCAAATACACCTATACGCTCACCGACATCAGCCAGTTTGCTGCGCATGCCCTAGAAGACCTTGACCCCGACTTTGCCAGGCTGGTCCAGCCTGGCGACATCGTGGTGGGGGGCAAGAACTTCGGCTGCGGCTCTTCGCGCGAGCAGGCCGCCGTGTGCCTGAAGATGTGCGGCGTGCGCGTGATCATCGCCAAGTCGTTCGCGCGCATCTTCTACCGCAACTGCGTGAACAACGGCATCTTGCCGATCATCTGCCCGCCGGCCGTGGAAGTCATTCGCAAAGGCGACGTGGTGACGGTGGATGTCGAACAAACGACGATCACCCTAGATCGCCTGCCGGAGCAGCGCTTCGGCTTCTCGCCCCTCTCGCCCTCGATGCAGGCGATCATCGAAGCCGGCGGGCTGATCCCGATGCTGCGCCGCAAGCTGGGCACCGAGCACCTGCCGATGCCGGAGATCAAGTTCACCGCCGAGTGAACCGCAGGCCAGCCAGCGCCAAGCCCAACCAGAGCGCGATACCTGCCGCGCTCAGCGCGGCGCCGATCCTCACCGAGGCCGGCTGATAGCTGAACACCACCTCGCGCGCGCCGGCCGGCAGCCCCACCGCGCGAAATAGGACCTCTTCGCAGGCGATCGGCACCTCAACGCCATCTACGCGCGCCGCCCAGCCGGGAAAGCACGCATCGCGCAGGATGAGCGCTTGCGCGCGCCGGTCAACCGGCAAGAGAAGCCTGACGAACTCCGGCCGATCATCGGCAATATCCCCGCCTGCCTTGACCAGGTCAATCAGCGTACCGTCGCCCATTTGCAAGACCGCCCGTCCCGGCGCAGCCACTCGCTCGTAGATCTTCACATCGCCCGAATGGACCAGCCTTACGCCGGGGACGATGACCTGCGAGAGGAAGACGCCTTCTGTCTCGTCAATGCTGGTCACGCCGCGCAGCGCCATCGGCACAGTCGTGAGCGCGCGCAACTTCAGGCCCACCAGTTGCCTGCGGCTTCCCCACCCCAAGCGCGCGTGGGCGTATGGCAAGTGCGACACCCTGTCCGGTCGAGCGGTGAACACTTGCCAACTCCCATCGTCGAAGCGCAGCGCCGCCTCGACCATCGGCAGATCGGCAGGCGCACCCTCAACCTGCCAGATCAAGCTCAGCGCGGTCGCAGCGAAGGGTTGAAGCGACAGTTCAACGCCGGCCGTCGAGAGCGGAACGCCGAACAGCAGGTCGTAATACACCCCGTCCAGGAAGAGGTCCTGCGTTTTGTCGGCGATCAGGGCGCGCACGGCCATGCGATCCAGCCAGGCCGCAGGGGGCACCTCGGCGAGGAACTCGCGCAACCGGCCGTCCACTGCCCCGGCAGGCAGATCGGCAAACTGGCGGACGAACTGCGCGTAGCGGCGCGTCGGCAACAGCCCGCCGTCATAACCATCTACGCTGGGCAGGCGGTAATAGAGGGAGAGGTTGGGCGAGAGGATCTCGCGATGCTTGGCTGCGATTAGCCGGTCGTAAAGCTCATCAGCGCTCAACTGGGGGCCGTAGATCAGGGTCTGCTCTGCCTTGTCGCCTGGGTCAAAGACGAGCGAGGAGAGAGCGAGCACGCGCCCGCCGGCCATCTCGCCCAGGGCCTGGCCGGCCAGCAGATGCGCCGTAGATGGGCGCAGGGAGGTCAGCGCTTGGCGATCGGTCGCTCGTGCGTATGGCTGAAACTGCGAAGCGGCCAGCAACTCGATGCTCAAAGCGAGCGCGAAGGCGGGCGCCGGCAAGCGACGCGCGCCGAGGACGAGCGCCGTGACGAGCGCAAATGACAACGCCCATCCGAGCAGCACCGGCTGAGCCGGCAGCATCTGATACTCCGCCTCCGGCGAAAGGCGCGCGCCGGCCAACAGACCCAACGCCCAGGCGCTGACCAGCCCTCCCCAGCTCAGTCGCCACGCCAGCGCCCGCCGCGCGCCCAGGCCATCTTGCACCTGCTGAATGGCCAGGCCGACCAGCAGCGCTGCGCCGAGGGCGAACAGGACCAACCAGCGCGCCTGAGCACGAAACAGATTAAAGCCGGGCACGGCGCGATAGAGCAGGCCAAAGAGCGGCGTGGCTACCCCCAGGGCGAGGATGAAGCCGCTGACGAGCAAGACAAGCGGGAAGATCGGCCGCGCGACTGGCCGACAGCAAGCCAGCGCGCCGAGGGTGGTCAGCGCCATCCCCGCTGCACCCACATAAGCGACGTATTCCGGGAACAGCGGGTCGCCATAGGTGGGCATCAGCGCGCGCGAGAGGACCCACGGCCGCCAGGAGAATGACCCGGCTTCATTAAAGGGCAAGCCGCCGGCGCGCGCCGACTCCGCCGCCAGCTCCAGCGTCGGCAGCAGTTGCGCTGCGCAGATGAGGGCGGCCAGCACGAGCGCGCCGGCGGTCATCAGCGCTGCGCGAATCAGCGTCCTCGGGCGAAACCGGCGCGCGCGCAGGCCGTCCCAAACCCACTGTCCGCCCAGCGTCAGGGCCAACCCAACCAGGCTGATATAGAGCGACTGCGCATGGCCGGCCAGGATTTGCAAGGCGGTCACCAGCGCCAAGGCGACCGCAGCGCGCCAAGACGCCCCCTGCCCGACGCGCAGGCCCAACCACAAAGCCCATGGCAGCCAAGCCAGCACCTGGACTTGGTTAAGGTGCTCGACCTGCGCGCCCAGATAGCCGCCCAAGCCGAAGGCCAGGCCGGCGGCAAAGCTCGCCCCGCGCCCCAGCCCAAGCGCGCGCCGCGCCAGCACATACGCCCCTACCGCAGCGAGGGCCAAGTGCAGCGCGATGCTCCACGACACCGCCACCTCCGTCGGCAGCCAGGCCATGAGCACGTTGAAGGGGTAGAAGAAGCCGACTTGTGAGTTGGCGAGGAACGGCGCGCCCATGAAGGTATACGGATTCCAGAGCGGCAGCCGGCCCTCGCGGATCGCCTGCGAGGCGTAGTCGCGCAGTGGGTAGAAATACAACAAGAGATCGCCGCGCGCGATGATCCGACCGCCCAAGGTGAGCTTCCAGGTGGCGGCAAGCACCAGCAGGGCGAGCGCCAAAGGCGGGGCGAGGCCGGCCAGCATCCTCGCCTTGCGCGCAGCGGTCATTGCTCCAGCGCGTTGAGCAAGCGATCGATCTCCTCGCGCGTGTTGTAGTGGGTCAGCCCAATGCGGACCATGCCGCCGCTCTCCTCCACGCCCAACCGCTCGGTGAGGTTGATCGCGTAGTAGTTACCGTCCCAGACGCAGATACCTTGGCGGGCCAACCGCTCGGCGGTGGCGCGGGGATGCTCGTCTTTATAGCGAATAGCGATCGTCGGCACGCGCTCGGCCAGCCGATCGCGCTGGCAGATCCCAAAGAAACGCACGCCGGGGATAGCGGTGATCTGGCCGATCAGATACTCGGCCAGGCCGGCTTCGTAGCGCTGGATGGCGCGCATGGCCAAAGAGAGCCGGTCCGCGCGCCGGCTGCGCCGCCGTAGTTCCGATTCGTCGGCTGGACCGGATTGCTCGGCCAGCCATTCCAGGTACTCGATCACGCCGATCAAGCCGGCTGCGCTCTCATGGCTCTGTGTGCCGGTCTCGAATTTATGCGGCGGACGATCAACCGCCGGGCGGACTTTATAGGCCGGCAGGCTATCGAGCAGCTCATAACGGCCGTAGAGGATGCCCTGATGCGGCCCCCAGAACTTATAGGCCGAGCAAACCAGGAAGTCCGCGCCCAGCGCCTGGACGTCAATCGGCAGGTGCGGCGCGGCAGCGACAGCATCAACGAAAACCCATGCGCCAACCGCGTGGGCCATCTCGATGATGCGCTTGAGCGGGTTGATCGTGCCGACGGCGTTGCTGACGTAGCCGACGGCGACCAGCCGCGTGCGCGGGCTGAGGTAGCGGGCAAAGTCCTCAAGCGCCAGCGTGCAGTCATCGGGGCAGACATCCACCACGTGGACGCGGACGCAGCGCTCGGCAGCCATGATCCGCCAGGGCGAGAAGTTGGCGTCGTGATCGAGTCGCGTGAGGATGACCTCGTCGCCCTCACCGAGGGTGCGGCCAACGCTTCGGCTGAGCGCGAAGGTCAGGCTGGTCATATTCTGGCCGAAGACGATCTCTGCCGGCGACGCAGCGTTGAGGAGGTCAGCCGCTGCCTCATGCGCCTCGGCGAGGATGGCGTCGCTTTCTTGTGACGTGACGAAGGCGCCGTGGGTATTGGCGTTGTGGCGCGTCAGATAGGCCATCATGCGCTCTAGGCAACGGCGCGTGACCTGTGTGCCGCCGGGCGCGTCGAAGAAGACGAGCGGCCGGCCGTCCTGCTCGCGGGCCAGAGCGGGGAACTCGCTGCGGACGAGCGATGGGTCAAACATGCGCTGCCTTGCTTAACTTATAAGGGTTTCGCTTGCCGAGCGACCTCAACAATCGCATCGAGCTTCTCGCATATTTCAGCATCCACATCCTCAGGCTCGATGAAATCCACCAGCTCATGGAAGCGTTGCTTGCCCATGATGTTCGGTCGGCCCAACTTCTGGTAGTAGGCCGTGAAGAGCGGCGCTAAAAATTCGTCGCTGGCTTTAATCTCGTCCGACCAGGGTGATGGCTTATTCAGCGTCTTGAGCGCTGCGCTCACCTCTGCGATGGCGTCGCGCATGGCCTGTTCGCGTTGTGAAGCAAACAGGTCATGGGGAGCCGGGCCGCGCGCAAACCTCAGCAAGGTGGCCTCCTGACAGAGGTAATTCTCAATCTCGCGCTTGCGCCACATCAGCTCGCACAGCGCATCCCCTGAACGCAGCGGCTTGTCCAGTCGATCAAAGATCGCAATGCCGATCAGGTCTGGCTTGGCCTCGCGCAGGCCAAAGAAGTGATCGCGCGCAATCTGCGGCAGGTTAGTGCTTACATACTTGACGAATGGTCGCTCTAGGTAACGCGCCGCAGGATGATTGAGCTTAACAGCAAGTGCGCGCAGGATATCCAGGTCAGTAGACCCTTCTAGATAGAGCACCCAGCCGCATTGCTCGGCAAGCTGATACTGCTCAAAGCCAACGGAGGTGAGCGCCTTGCGCACCTGGTCGCGCTGGCTGCGGCCGTCAATGCGATGTGATTTACCGACGAAGGCGATCACGATGTCCTGGCCGGCGGCTTCGTTCAGAACCACTTCCGAATGCGTGGCGATGATCAGTTGGCATCTCTGCTCGCGCGCGATCTCAGTGATGAGCTGGTATGTCTGGCGCTGGCGCAGCACTTCCAGATGAGCGTCCGGCTCGTCAAGCAGTAGCACGCTGGAAGGATTCGCATACATATAGGCCAATAGCAGCATCGTCTGCTGTAGCCCACGCCCGGACGAAGCGAGGTCGAGTTCTCTTCCTCTCCCCTCTCGATACAACATGGTGATCTCGCCACGCTCGGCGAGATATTGCGGCGGCAGCAGCGCAACACCGAAAAGTTGTCGAATGCGCTCAACGAACTCCTGCCATTGGGCTGACGGGCCGCGCTCCAAATCCGGATAACACAGCCGATAGCACAGGTTGCGCAGCACTTGGGCTGTTTGGCCTTCGCCGATGAGCACGTTAATGCGGCCAGGCTCCCACTTGGGTTCAACCGCGGCTAAGCCGGACATCGGCGGCAAAAACGCCACGCGCACTTGTGCGGCTTCCTGCGGGACAGGCAATCGTTCACCATCAGATTGGCGAAGTGGGCGACAATAGAACGACTCCTCGTTGGCGTAATCGAACTCAAGCCCGCACGTCCAAGGTTGGGTATCTACTCCCTCCACGATGACTTCAATCCGCACGTTCTGCGTGCGCTGGCTTCCGTTTGCCCGCTCGATCTCGCGCACATGCAAGTCACGCCAGAGCAGATTCGCGCTGGGGACAGGAATTGCGATGAGATCTCTGCGGTTGATCGTGACGCCGGGGCGCTTCTCCGGCCCCTGCTTGCCTCGACGCCGCTCGTGCCAGCGCTGCACGCCGACGTGCCATAGCGCCAACGCTTGGAGAGCTGTTGTTTTGCCGGAGTTGTTTGGCCCCACCAGCACCACGTTCGACCCCAGCTCGAGGTCAACTTCTTGGAAGCGCTTGAAGTTTCTGACGACCAGGCGCGTGAGCATCGCGGTATTCCCTATTTTCTGCCAAAGTCAGCCGGGTTCTCGCCCCATCGCTCAGTGTGCCACTTGCGCACGGGCGCGTGGTCTGGATTCTCGCGCAGCCAACGTTCGGCCCAGGCGATCTGGGCGAACAGCTCGGCGTTGCGCGCTGTAGGCGTTAAGGTGGTGTTGCATCGCCCTGCGGAGACCCAGTGCATCGCGTTGAGCGAGTCGGTGTAGATGGGCGCGCACAGGCCGCGCTGCTTTAGCCAGTCCAGGCCGCGAACGATAGCGAGGAACTCGCCGACATTGTTGGTGGCGTCCTCAAACGGACCATGCTGAAAGATCTCTTGACCGGTCGCGATCTGCACACCGCGATAGTGCATGGTCTTGGTTTGGGCATTCCAGGCTGCGTCCACGGCGTAGCCCTGGAGCACCTCAGCCGGCAGGTGCTGGCGTCGCCAGTCCAGGGCCAGCGCGTCGAGGTCAGCCTCTGGGCCGGCCGCGAAGGCCGCCTCGGCCTGCGCGCGGTCCTTAAAGGCGCGGTAGCGCGCGTTGGCGAAGCCCTCGACCTGCGCGCGCGCCTCTTCCCAGGTGGCATACACGCCGGGGACGCGCCCCCGCCACACAACGTAGAACTTGTCGGACACAGCGCGCTAACCGTGACGCAGCAACGCCGGTATGTCCGTCGGCAGCTCGGCCACCTGAATGCCGGCAGCGCGCATGGCCGCGATCTTGCTCTCCGCTGTGCCGGTCTTGCCCTCGATGATCGCGCCGGCATGTCCCATGCGCTTGCCGGGTGGCGCTGCGCGGCCTGCAATGAAGCCAACCACCGGTTTCTTCACGTGCTCCTTGATCCAAGCTGCGGCGATCTCCTCGTCGCTGCCGCCGATCTCGCCGATCATCACGATCTTCTCGGTCTGTGGATCGTCGTTGAACATCTTGATCACCTCAAGGAAGCCCAGGCCGCGCACTGGGTCGCCGCCGATGCCGACGATTGTGCTCTGGCCCATGCCCGCTTGGGTCAGGGCGTTCACCGCCTCGTAGGTCAGCGTGCCGCTGCGCGAGACGACGCCGACGTTGCCGGGCATGGCGATGTTGGCGGGGATGATGCCGATCTTGGCCTGGCCGGGCGTGAGCAAGCCGGGACAATTCGGCCCGAGCAGCAGCGCCTTCTTGGTGTCCAAATAGGCGCAGACGCGGATCATGTCCAACACGGGCACGCCCTCGGTGATGCACACGATGAGTTGAATGCCGGCGTCGGCGGCTTCCATGATCGCGTCGGGGGCAAAGCGGGCGGGCACGTAGATCACGCTGGCGTTCGCGCCGACCTCGCGCACAGCCTGGGCGACGGTGTCGAAGACCGGCACACCGTAATCGGTCACCATGCCGCCCTTGCCGGGCGTCACGCCGCCCACGACGATCGGGCTGTAGGCTTGCATCTGTCGCGCGTGGAAGTCACCTTCTCGTCCCGTGATCCCCTGGACGATCAGGCGGGTGTTCTTGTCTGCGAGGATGGCCATAGATCTTCCGTTGTGAATGTATTGAATCGAGGCGGATTGTAGTCGAGCGCGTGATAAGTGCCCTGTGCGTTCGCGCCCGAG
>JAGHYX010000011.1 GCA_017743375.1 Chloroflexota bacterium | reverse complement strand
CCTACAACCGCTTCTACCCACCGCGCTTGGCGAACTTCGAGGCGCGCAACGCCTCTCCCGATCGCAGCCACAACGAGACCTGGGACGCGCTGGTCATCACCGGCTTGTTCGGCCTGCTGGCCTATCTCTTCCTCTTCGGCAGCGTCTTCTACTACAGCAGCCGCTGGATTGGGTTAATCGCCTCGCGGTTCGAGGCGTGGCTCTTCGTGGTGACCTGGATCGGTAGCGCGCTGCTGTTCGGCGTCGGGGCCATAGCGCTGGGGGAAATTGAGTTGTTCGGCGTGGCCGTGGGTGCGGGCGTCACCTTCGGCCTAACACTCTTTCTGTTCATCAGCGCCTTCATCAACGCTCGGCGTAGCGACGAGCAGGAGTTGCCTGTATCGCTCTCGCTGCGCGACCAAGTCTTGTTGACCGCCATCATCGCCACGGTCGTTGCCCACTTTGTGGAGATTCACACCGGCATCGCCATCGCAGCCACGCGCACCCACTTTTGGGTGCTCATCGGTTTGATGGTTGTCGTCGGCGCAGGCCTGATCCGAGATGAAGCGCCTGCCCTCGCAAATGGGCCCAGCACGGCGGAGTCCGACGACAGCGAGCCTAGCCCAATTGCGCAAAAGACCAGCAAGGCAATAGAACGCAGCGCAGCCGGCGGGACGCGCCGCCAGCGCCGCGCCGAGCAGCAGCGCGCGGCCATGCGGCGCGCCACGTCGCCAACTCGACGCCCCGCGTTGCCGCCCTGGTTCGGGACGGTCGCCACCTACGGCCTGTTCCTCGGTCTGATGATGGGCGTGATGGCGTTCGACTTCATCAACAACTCCGACCGCCTCTTGGTGCCCGGCGAGGTCTTTCTGGGCGCGATGACGCGGGTGAAAGGGCAGCCTAGCTACGGCGTGCTGGCGATGTTCCTCGTGACGCTCTTGGTTGGCCTAACCATCATCCTGGCTGAGCTGAGGGTGCGCGGCGTGCTTGAGAACAACGAGCAAACCGTGGCCGCCGGCGCGCTGATCGCCTCGCTGGCGGTCTTCCTTTGGGTCGCGCTCGGCACGCTCATCGCCGGCCAGTTGGTGTCGTTCATCGCCAATACACAAAACACCGTAGGCAATATCCTGAGGATCGCTGACCAACTTGGCGCCTTCCCTGCGTACTTATACCTGCTCATCTTGAGCGTGATGATCGGCAGCGCCTTCCTGCTGCGCAGCGAGGAGCCTCGCTTGCCCGCCCAGCCGGCTTCGTCGGGCGGGCTGACGGCGCTGTTCAGTGGGGCGTTGATCGTGCCCGTGGCGGTCGCTTTCAGCAACCTTCAACCTATCTCGGCCGACATCGTTTACAAACAGGGCGGCCCCTGGGATCAAAACGGGGCTCAAGAGCTGGCTGCGGGCACGGGCATCCAGGGCTGGGACCTGGCCATTGAGCACTACCGGCGCGCCATTCAACTCGCCCCCAACGAGGACTTCTATTACCTTTGGTTAGGACGCGCGCTCCTGGAGAAGGCCAAGACCACCCCCAACACTGCACAGACACGGACCATCCCGGATGACGCGCCCTTCACCCGCATCATCGGCAACGAGCCGGAGAACTGGAACCGTCCCTACGGCTCTGACGCGCTGCCGTCAGCCAGCCTGAGTCGGGAAGACTTGCTGACCGCGGCACGGATCATCCTCACCGAGGCGCGCGTGATCAACCCGCTGAACACAGACCACAGTGCCAACCTGGCCCGCATGTGGCAACAGGCGGGCGACTTGGCCAGGGCCGAGCTAGA
The DNA here is from genome assembly GCA_017743375.1 of Chloroflexota bacterium. GTDB lineage: Bacteria > Chloroflexota > Anaerolineae > J036 > Brachytrichaceae > JAAFGM01. The sequence goes on along the minus strand of JAGHYX010000011.1, from coordinate 31,080 downwards.
GGCCGCCCGCGCCCAGCCTGTCGTTGAGGCCACCAAGCTCGCCGAGCTGGAGGAGAAAGCCCGCCAGCGCTTTGAGAACGCCGCCCGCGAGTATGCTATTGCCACGCGCCTCAGCCCTAACAACGCCCAACTGTGGAACGAATGGGCCAGCCTATATCTCTCCCGCCTCGGCAACCTCGACGAGGCCAAGGTGCGCCTCGATCGCTCGCTTGAGCTGGATAAAAAGTTCGACCAAACCTATCTCCTGCGCGCCTCGTGGTTCCTGGAGAAGGCGCGCACGATCGATCGACAAAAGGACGAAGCTGCCTGGCGAGCAACCTTGGAAAGCGCGCGCGACGAACTCAAGCAAGCCCTCGTCCTCGTGCCCAACTCGGCTCAGATTCAGCAGGAGCTGATTCGCATCTCGCTGGAGCTGGGCGACCTGCCGGCAGCGGCCGAGGCGCTACAGGCCAGCCTGGACGCCAACCCCAACGACTGGAACACCCTGAAGAACCTGGCGCTGGTGTATAACGACATGCGGCAGATCACGCGCGCGCTCGAGTACGCGCAGCGCGCCATCGCCCTTGCGCCGCCCGACCAGAAGCCTTTGCTAGAGGCATTTGTGCGCCAGATCAACCCGCCTCAGTAATCCCCACCGATCAATCATGGTCGAGTTGATCTTGTTGTTATTCGGCGCACTGGTGATCGCCATCGCGCTGACGCCGGTGAGCAAATGGCTCGCGCCACACATGGGGCTGGTGGCGCACCCCCGCGCGCGCGATATTCACACCAAACCGGTACCCAAGCTCGGTGGCCTGGCCATCCTGGTCGGCGTGCTGGCGATGGCTGTTTTGCTGGGCCAACAGCCTGCCTTCCAACAGTTGGCTGCGATTGTGATCGGCGCAACGCTGATGTCGTTCATGGGCCTGGTGGACGACCGCTTTCAGTTGAACGCATACGTCAAGCTTGGCTTCCAGGTCGGCGTGGCCATCATGGCCTATCTTTTCGATGTGCGCGTGATGATCTTCAGCAGCCCGCTGCTGGATGGCCTGCTCACCGTGCTGTGGATAGTCGGCATTACCAACGCCATGAACATGCTTGACAACATGGATGGCCTGCTGGCTGGCGTGAGCGCCGTGATCGCCGCGTTCTTCACTGTGCTGGCTGCGATCAACGGCCAGTATCTGGTGAGCCTGCTCAGCGCGGCAGTGCTCGGCGCGTGCCTTGGCTTCTTGTTCTGGAATCTCAACCCAGCCAGCGTCTTCATGGGCGACTCGGGGAGCATGTTCTTGGGTTTTCTGCTTGCCTGCATTGCCATCAAATTACGCTTTATCGGCCAAACGCCGGCCGTCTCGTGGATGGTTCCCGTCATTGTTATGGGGCTGCCGATCTTCGACACAACGTTGGTGACGCTCTCGCGCCTGCGGCGGGGCAAGAACCCATTGACCTCGCCAGGCAAAGACCATACCTCCCACCGAATTGCGAATCACGGCTTTAGCAAGCGCGAGGCCGTGATGATTCTCTACCTGGTGTGTGGTGCACTTGGTGTCATTGCTATCATTGCGTCGGTTGCTAATATCGTCGCCAGCTTTATGATAGCGATTAGCCTGCTTGCCGTTGGCGCATACATGCTTTGGTTTATGGAGTTCGGGCCGTGGAAGTTGACGACGATCGACTGGGAAACGACCTCCCCCAGCACATCGCTGCGCGACCCGCAGGCCGCCGCACCGACCAGCACATTGCCATCATAGGCCTGGGCTATGTGGGGTTGCCCCTGGCCATTGCATTTGCCCAAGCTGGCCGGCGCGTCTATGGCATAGACATAGACGCGCGCAAGGTTGCGCTGCTCAGCCGAGGAGGAAGCTACATCGCCGATGTGCCAAGCCAAGCGGTAGCGGATGTCGTGAAATCTGGCCACTTCACCGCCACCACCGACTACGATGCGCTGCGCGCATGCGATGCGATCTTCATCTGCGTCCCCACCCCGTTCAACGCCATGCGCGCGCCTGACCTGTCGTTCGTCGTGAGCGCTGCTGAGGGCATCTACCCGCGCCTGGACCGCGGCCACCTGGTGATCCTTCAGAGCACCACCTTCCCAGGGACGACGCAAGAGATCGTCCAACCGATCCTCGAACGCAGCGGGCTGAAGGCCGGCGTGGACTTCGACCTGGCGTTTTCCCCTGAGCGCATAGACCCCGGCCGTGCTGACTGGACGGTGACGAACACACCCAAGGTCGTCGGCGGCGTGACGCCGGAGAGCACGCAGCGCGCGGGCGCGCTGCTCGGCGCGCTCGGCGCGCCGGTGCATTGCGTCTCCTCGCCGCGCGTGGCCGAGATGAGCAAGCTCTTGGAGAACATTTACCGCTCGGTCAACATCGCCCTGGTCAATGAGCTGGCGTTGCTGTGCGAGCGCATGAACATAGACATCTGGGAGGTGATCCACGCCGCGAGCACCAAGCCGTTCGGCTTCATGCCGTTCACCCCTGGCGCTGGCGTCGGCGGCCACTGCATCGGCGTTGACCCTTACTACCTATCATGGAAGGCGCGCGAGTTCGATTTCTACACGAAGTTCATCGAGCTGGCTGCCGAGGTCAACCAGAGCATGCCGTTTCACGTGGTGGACTTGATCGAGCAAGCGCTTGATCGCACGCATACAACGCTGCGCGATGCCACCGTGCTTGTGCTCGGCGTCGCCTTCAAGCGCGACATTGATGACCCGCGGAATTCGCCGGCGGAACGGGTGATCGAGCTGCTGATGCACCGCGGCGCCACAGTGCTCTATCACGATCCATACATACCGGTCTTTGAAGTCGGCGGCAACGTCTTCTATCGCAAGCCGACCAAGCTCTTGTCGCAGCCGCTGAGCGAGGAGATCCTGCGCAAGGCCAACTGCGTCGTGATCGTCACTGGGCACCGCAGCGTGGACTACAGCTTTGTCGTGCGCCACGCGCCGGTCGTCGTAGATAGCTGCAATGCAACCGCCGGCGTGAGCGGCAACAAGCAGCACGTGATCAGGCTGGGCGCGCCGCTGCCCGATGACACCGGCAGACTTCCATGAGTGCGACGGCTGATCTGCCTTACTATCTGGCGTTCGCGCGCGTGAAAGGGATCGGCGCTGTGCGCGTGCGCAAGCTCAAAGCCCACTTCGGCTCACTTCAGGCTGCCTGGTCTGCCAATGAGTTCGACCTGGCCGCCGCCGGCTTGGACCTGCGCGCAATTGCTGCGCTCACTCAAGGTCGAAGGACGATTTCGCCTCTAGAAGAGGTTGAGCGGCTCGCCAAAGCCGGCGCCCAGGCCATCACCTGGGACGACCCGGCTTATCCTCGCCTGCTGCGGGAGGTCCCTGACCCGCCCCCCGTGCTCTTCGTCAAGGGTGCGCTGGACGAGGCCGATCAGTGGGCGGTGAGCATCGTGGGCACGCGACGAGCGACCGTGTATGGGCGCGAGGTGACGGAGATGCTGGCCGGCGAGCTGGCGCGCAACGGCATCACCATCGTGAGCGGCCTCGCCCGCGGCATAGACGCCTACGCCCATCAGGCCGCACTCAAGGCCAATGGGCGCACTATTGCTGTGCTCGGCTGCGGCGTGGACGTGATTTATCCGCCGGAGCATCGCAAGCTCGCTCAGCAGATCATCGAACAAGGCGCGCTGGTCAGCGACTATCCGCTCAGCACGCCGCCGGATGCCGCGAACTTTCCCCCGCGCAACCGCATCATCAGCGGCTTGAGCTTGGGGGTGGTGATCGTCGAGGCCGACGAGCAGAGCGGCGCGCTGATCACCGCCGAATTTGCCGCCGACCAGGGTCGCGATGTGTTCGCTGTGCCCGGCAACATCTTCAACCGAACCAGCCGCGGCACGAACCGCCTGATCCAGAAAGGCGCGCATATCGTGCTCGACACCCAAAGCATCCTGGAAGAGCTGAACCTGAACCTGGTGGCCGAACAGCGCGAGGTGCAAACCGCGGCGCCGGATAGCGACCTGGAACGCGCGATCCTCAAGTCGCTTTCGCACGAACCCACCCAGGTGAATGAACTGGTGCGCGCGCTAGACTTACCGACAGCCGAGGTGACTGCTGCGCTGGCGCTGATGGAGCTAAAAGGCTTGGTGCGCCAGGCGAGCGGCACCAGCTACGTGCTGGCCAGAGAAGCCACGACGCTTTATCAGACAGGCTGATACACTCACACGCGAGATGTACTATGCCTTGATCATGGCCGGCGGGAGCGGGACGCGCCTATGGCCGCTCAGCCGCAAAGACCGGCCTAAGCAATCCTTGGCTTTGGTGGAGGAACGCACCATGTTCCAGGTCACCGCCCATCGCTTACATCCCTTGATCCCGCTTGAGCGGGTGTACGTGGTGACCAATGCGTCCATGGCTGCCATCTTCAGGGAACAGGTGCCCGGCATACCGGAGGCCAACTACATCATCGAACCAAGCGCCAAGGACAACGGCCCAGCCGTCGGCCTCGCCTTAACCCACATTAGCCATCACGATCCCGAGGCCACGGTCGCCATCCTCACCGCCGACCATCACATCGGCAAAACGGGAGAGTTCCATCGCGCCTTGCGCGCCGCCTATGAGGTCGCGCAGCGCGGTTATATCGCCACGCTCGGCATTCAGCCCGTGCGCCCATCAACGGCTTTCGGCTACATAGAGCGCGGCGAGGCACTGGGGACTTTCGAGGGATTGCCGGCCTTTCGCGCGGTGCGCTTCACCGAGAAGCCAGACCCAGCCACCGCCGAGGCCTACTTTGCGCAAGGCCGCCACCTCTGGAACAGCGGCATGTTCATTATGCGCTGCCAGGTGGGCATGCGCGAATATGAGCGCCAGCAGCCGGCCTTTGCCCAGGCGCTGGCGCGCCTGAAGCCGACCATCGGCGGGCCTGAGTACGAAGATGCCTTACAACAAGCCTGGGCAGTGGCGCCGAAGAAGTCCATTGACTACGCGATCATGGAAGGCGCCGAACACGTCGCTGTCATACCGGTGGACATCGCCTGGAGCGACATCGGCAGTTGGGCCTCGCTGCGCGACATCCTGCCCAAAGACGAGCACGGCAACGTCTTCTATGGCAACAACGTGTTAGCTATCGAGACGCATAACACGTTGGTGCGCAGCGGCGACAAGCTGATCGCGGTCATGGGCGTCAAAGACATCGTCGTCATAGATACGCCGGATGCCTTGCTCGTCTGCGCACTCGACCGCGTCAACGAGTTGAAGCGAATCGTCGAGCAACTGCGCGAGCAGCAACGTGATGACTTACTATGATGCTGACCGACTACGTGCGAATCGTGGTGCGTCGCTGGTGGCTGGTCGTGCTGCCGCTCATGCCCATCGCGCTCATCACCTGGTTGACGACGCCATCGGCAGCGCCAACGACCTACGTGGTGACGATGACCTTTGCCGTCGGCCTGCCCCCGGAGCCGCTGCGCGAGCAGGCCTACAACTATGACCGCCACTACAACTGGCTGGCTTCGGAGTACGTCACCCAGGGCTTTGCGCTCATCGTCGGCAAGGGCGCATTTGCCGAGAACGTGGCGCGCCGCCTGGCCCAGCAGGACATCGCCCTGCGCGCGCCGCTGGCCGGCGCCATCCGATCCGAATACCGCTCCAGCGTGCTGGTGATTTACGTCTCCTGGCCGGACGCCGAACAAGCGGCCCAGATCGCCCAGGCTGTCGTGGACGAGTTAAACGAGAACTACGAAGCCTACTGGCCACAACTGAAGGGCGCCGGCGCGTCGCCCGTGCGACTTATGGATCCCATCGTTCCTGTGGCGACGCCGGCGCCTTTGCGCAACCAGCTCGATTTGCCCCTTCGCATCGCGCTCGGCCTGGCAGTCGGCATCGGCCTGGCCTTGCTGTGGCATCATTACGATCCGTTCATCCGCGAGCGGCGCGAGATTGAGCGCCTCGGCTTCAGCATCATCGCGGAGATACCTCAGCGCTAACAAACGCCTGTTGACTATGGAACTGCAAGATTACGTGCGCATCGCGCAGCGGCGCTGGTGGATTGTCGTCTTGGTTGCGCTTACCGCAGCAGCCAGCGCCTTCGTATTTAGCCGGTTGCAGACGCCCGTCTACAAGTCTTCTATGAAGTTGACCATCCAGCCGGCCCGCACCGACTTTGGGCAAACCCAGGCCGCCAAACAACTGTTGCTCTCCTACATCAGCATCATCCGCACCGAGCGCAACGCCGCGGAGGTCGCCAAACGCCTTCAACTGGATTACGCGCCGGCTTACATCTTCAATCAGACGCGCATGGCTGACGACGCCGCCAGCTACAGCGTGGAGATCGAGGTGCGCGACTACGACGGCGAGACGGCCAACCGCATCGCCCGCGAATGGGCGCAACTCTTCGTCGAGTTTCGCAACCGCGATAACGCCAAGCAGCGCCGAGAAGATCGCGTCGAGGCGATCCTCGGCGACGAGCCGCGCTACATCCAGGATTATCCGCGCACCGGCGTCAATACTGCTGCCGGCTTCCTGCTGGGCATCGTGGTCGGCGTCCTGATCGTCGCGCTCATCGAGTGGCGGGAATCCGCGTTGCTGCGCACACCCAAAGAAGTCGAGCGCGCGCTAGCCCTGCCCATCATCGGCAACATTCCGGCCCAACCATGAAGCTCGTCACCCTTACAGACCCCCTATCCGAGGCCGCGGAGGCCTATCGCAACTTGCGCACCAACCTGCACTTCGCCATGCTGGAGGCGCCGCTGCGCACCTTGCTGGTCGTCGCGCCCGATCCGAGCAACAGCGCCTCGCTGGTGCTGGCCAACCTCGCAGTGACCCTGGCCCAGATCGGCCGCCGGGTGATCGCCGTGGACGCGGATTTCCACACACCCGCGCTCCACCTCGCCTTTGATGTGCCGCACACCCCTGGCTTGGCGGATTGGCTGAGCGAGCCGACGGTCGGCTCACAGCCTGAGCTGCGGCCCACCAAGCTCGCCGATCTGCGCCTGCTGACGAGCGGCAGTCGGCCGGCCATCCCCGCCGACCTGATTAGCTCTGACCGAATGACCCAGGCCATCGCCCGATTGAGCGAGATGGCCGATCTGGTGTTGTTCAACGCCCCACCGCTGAGCTTATATAGCGACGCTGCCATTTTGGCCTCGCGCCTGGATGGGGTGCTGCTGGTCGTGGAAGCCGGCAAAACCCGCCGCGACAGCGCCCAAAAGGCGCGCGATACCCTCAACCGCGCGCGTGCGCGCGTCTTAGGCGTCGTGATGCTGGGCCAGAGCTGAACACCGGCGCGGTGCTCCCCCTCCTCTTTCTCAACCGCTATACACTTTAAGCATGCAACCACAGAAGACTGTAGGCCGCGTGACGATCAAACTCACTAAGCTGGAGAAAGCCATCGTTGAGGCTGTCAAAACCGCACGGCTAGGTTTGCCGGACTGGAGCGCCGTGGCTAAAGCCGAGGGGGTGCCCCTCGACTACCTGATGCAGCGCGTAGAGTGGCTGCGCAGCCGGGGCATCATCTGACGCCCCGCGCTGCGCAGAACAAGGCCATGCCCAGCGACCCGGACCACGGGCAGCGCTGGGCGCACGAGCGCAGTCACGTGCCCTTGCCCATCATCCTCGTCAACGGTGAAGTCCGCGATGAGTTCATCGTCAGCGGCATGCAGCTGCTGTTGCGAGGCGCCAGCGCAGGTGACGTCGCCGAACACATCGCTCGCGCCGTAGAGGACGACCCAGAAGAACACACGGTCGGCTATGGAGGCTGGCCCAACAGCCTTGGCGAAGTGGAGCTGGATGCCTCTTTTATGGATGGCGCAACCCTCCGAGCCGGCGCGGTCGCGGCGCTTAAGGGGTTTCGTCATCCGATCAGCGTCGCGCGTCAGGTGATGGCGCGCTTGCCTCATGTGCTGCTGGTAGGCGAGGGCGCTGCGCGCTTCGCAGAAGAGATAGGCGCGGAGCGCCGCGACATGCTCTCGCCCGAAGCGCGCGCGGCCTGGCAAGCGCATGCTGCCAGGTTCGCCGACGCGCCCGCTGAATCCGTGATTGACCTCACCTTGCGCATGCTGGAGCAACCAATCGGCCACGACACGATGAACGTGATCGTGCGCGATGCAAACGGCCATCTATGCACCGCTGTCACCACTTCGGGCATCGCCTGGAAGTACCCAGGCCGGGTCGGCGATTCGGCGATCATCGGCGCGGGCAACTACTGCGATGACCGCTACGGCGCTGCCACGTGCATGGGCCTGGGCGAGGCAGCGATCCGAACGTGCGCTGCGGCCCAGGCGGTGACCTTGATGCGGTTCGGTTATTCGCTCGAGACAGCCGGCCAACAGGTCGCGCAGCAACTTGCTGCGCTGCTTGGTGAGGCAGATCATCGCGTTCACACCAACTGGGTGCGCTTGCTGCTGATAGACGCCCAAGGTCACTTCGGCGGATTTGCCACCCGACCGGGCTTGCACTTCAAGGTGCAGACGGCTCACGATCAATGGCCAACCACCCACGAGGCGGTATCCATCACCCAAGCATAGACCTGTCTCACATCTGGGCGCTGCCGGCTGGGTGCGTGCTGCGGCCTCTGGGCCAAGGCTACAACAATTTGCTCTACCGTCTATATACTGCTGCGGGCGATCCTCTGCCGTTTGTCTTGCGTGTATACGGCAATCATGCCAATCCTAAGTATATTCAGCATGAGATCGCCATCCTCAAACAACTGGGCGAGCACGCCCTCCCCTTTAGTCTGCCGATGCCCATCGCCACCCACCGCGGCGAGTTCTGGGCCTTGGTTGACGAAGGCCAGGGGCCACGCCTGATGACGCTGGTCCCATTTCTGCCCGGCCAAAATCCGGATGTCCGCGACCTCGCCCAAGCGGAAGCCGCCGGTGCGGCGATGGCCCAACTCCACGTCGCGCTGCGCCAGGTTCAGGTGCGCGGCGTCAACTTGCCCAAGCCTTATATCGAACTAGGCAAGGTTCACCCGCTCGTTCCCCAACCTTTCGAAGCCATGCGCGCGGTGGGGTCATTGGCGACAAAATCTGATGTGGCCCGCGTTGAAGCGATCCTCACTCGGATTCTCGAGCACGAGAAGCTCTTTCGCATCCTGCCGCAGCAGCTTATCCACGGCGACTTCATCCCCGGCAACGTGTTGGCAGAAGGCTCGCGCATCACCGCGGTGCTCGACTTTGAGAATTGCGCTTTTAACCCCTGCCTTATGGACTTCGCAATCGCCATAGATACGTGGTGCTGGGACGTGATCAGCAGCGGCCAAGAGTGGCCACGAATCGCTGCGCTGGCGCGCGGCTATCGGCGCGCGGGCCGCTTAAGCGAGGCCGAGATTGACCTGTTACCCACCGGCATCTTGCTGCGCAACGCCAGCGTGCTCATGCACCTCATCGGGCGCTTCTTGGCTAACCTCAGCCCTTACGTGGATGTGGAGCAGTGGGTGACAGCCATGCAGCGCATTGACGCTTGGCTCATCTTGTATGGCGAGCGCCTAGTGGCTTGTGTGCGCGAACAGATGAGCGCGGAAGTCGGCTAATCCGGCTTTAGCAAGCGGGCGAACCGTCGTTTGCCGACTTGTAACACCTGCGGGGGGCGCGGCACTTCATTCGCATCGGTGACCGCCCGGCCGTCCAGATACACCCCTCTGCCGGCGATCAGCCGACGCGCATCGCCCTTGGACGCAGCAAACTTGAGCGCGACCATCACCTCGACGATGTTCATCCCCTCGCTCACCGTGAATTCGGGCATCTCGTCGGGCAAGCCGCCTTTCTGGAAGACCTCTCGGAAGTGAGCCTCGGCGCGGGCGGCAGCCTCTGGGCCGTGGAAGATGTCCACAATCTCGCGCGCCAGCGCCATCTTCACGTCGCGCGGGTTCACGCCGGCGGCCAATTGTCGCTTTACCTCCGCGATCATTGGCGGCGTGTAGCGCGTGGCCAGCTCAAAATAGGGGATGAGCGCACTGTCGGGGATAGACATCACCTTGCCATACATGTCCTCCGGCGGGGCCAGGATAGGGATGTGGTTGCCGAGCGACTTTGACATCTTCACCACCCCATCCGTGCCGGGCAGGATGCCTAGGATGATCCCCACCTGTGGCCGCTGCCCCATCACCTCTTGTAACTTGCGCCCGGCGGTAATGATGTTGAATAACTGATCGCTGCCGCCCACCTGCACATCGGCCTGTAACATCACCGCGTCATACGCCTGCATCAGGGCGTAGAACGTCTCGTGCAAGTAGATCGGCTCGCCCTTCTCCATCCGCTTGGCGAAGTTCTCGCGCGTCATGAACTGTTGCACCGTGAAGTTCTGCGCGATTTTGATGAGCTCCAGAAACGAGAGCTGGCTTAGCCATTCTGAGTTGTAACGAATGCGGGTCTTCTCGCGGTCGAGGATCTTAAAGGCCTGCTCGGCGTAAGTCCGCGCGTTCTCGGCCACTTGTTCTGGAGTCAGCATCGGGCGCAGCCTATCCTTGTCCGAAGGGTCGCCGAGCAGGCTGGTGTAGTTGCCGATCAGGAAGGTCACCTCGTGACCCAGCTCTTGGAATTGCCTCAGCTTGCGCATGGGGATGGTGTGCCCCAGGTGCAGGTCGCTGGTGCGCGGGTCGAAGCCGCAGTAGACCCGCAGCGGCCGGCCTTCTTTCAATCGCTCGCGCAGCTCTTCTGCCATGTTGCGGGCCAGCACATCATCGCCGTATGCCGTGCCCTGCATCAGGAAGGCCACTTGTTCGTCGAGGGAGAGCGAGGTTGACATCGCGCCGGATTATACGGACGCAGCGCTGCGCCCTCAGCGCCAGGTGCGTTCACCAATAGAGGCAACTGCGGGCAGGCTGATAACCGGCAAAAGTTGATTCCTAGAAGGGGGGCGACGGCCTGCCGTCACCCATCCAGGGTTTTGCCCCTCACCGTGATGCGCCCTTAGCGCCGGATGCATCCACCAATGAGGGGTGTGGCCGCTCACTCGCTCGCCATGCCGGCCCGTCGCGCTGAGCAGCGGCTGCATTGGTTAAGGCTGTTTACGCCGGCAGCGCTTGGGTTGGGCCGCGCGTTCGCCCATCCGAGATGAGCCACGCACGCGCCCGAGCGAGACCCGGCGATAATTGCGGAACGATATGTCCGCTCATCTTCACATCCTGGGCATCTCCGGCAGCCTGCGGGCCGGCTCATTGAACACGGCCCTGCTGCGCAACGCGCAGGCCATGCTGCCCGCCCATGTTTCGCTGTCGCTCGCCGATCTTTCAGGGATCCCTCTCTTCAATCAAGACCTGGAGCACGCGCCGCCCGAGGCGGTGCAGACGCTCAAGGCACAGATCGCCGGCGCCGACGCGTTGCTGTTCGCCGTGCCGGAGTACAACTACTCGCTCTCAGGCGTCCTGAAGAACGCGATAGATTGGATCTCGCGCCCGCCGGAGGCCCAGCCATTCGCAGGCAAGCCCGCTGCCGTGATGAGCGCGGGCGGGCGCTTCGGCGGCGTGCGCGCGCAAGCGCACTTTCGCCAGATCGCTGCCGGCCTAGAGATGTTGGTCATGCCCAAGCCTGAGCTATTGATCCCCCAGGCCAAGCAGAAGTTCAACTCAGCCGGCGAGTTGATTGACCCGGAGGCTTGTGATCAGCTTCGCGCGTTCATCGAGGCGTTTATGCGCTGGATCAAGCGCTTGCGACAGGAACACAGCGCAGCCGCTTCGCGCTGATGACGCCGGTATTCAGGCCCACCAGGTTCTGACCGCCCAGAAAACGGGCGTGCTCCAGCTTCACGCAGCGGTTCATCACCACGTCCAGGCCGGCGCTCACCGCGCGCTGGGCGGCCTCTTCGTTCACGATGCCGAGCTGCATCCACACCACCTTCGCCCCGATCTCAATGGCTTGCTCGACGATAGGCGGCACCTCGCTGGGGCTGCGAAAGATGTCCACGATCTCAATCGGGTGTTCCCGCGCTGCCTCGATCAGCGAAGGATATGACCTTCGGCCCAGGACCACGCTCTCGCGTGGGTTTACTGGGATCACGTCGTAGCCCTCCGCGAGCATATACACGCCCACGAAATGGCTTGGGCGCGATGGTCGGCTGCTCAGCCCGACGATGGCGATGTGCCGATAGCGAAGCAGCAAGTTGAAAATCTCGCTAGGCGACTGGAGGACCTTGGCCATTACGCTCCTCTCTTCGGCGGTATTGAGCAAGCGAGCGGTTCAGCGCGATGGTTGGGCGAGAACAAGTAGTAGCGCGGCGCTTGAGTCTGCGCCTTGTCCAGCGCTTGCTCGAGATCCCAGATCAGGTCGTCTATGTCTTCCAGGCCGATCGAGAGCCGGATCATGTCGGGGGTAATGCCGGCGGCCAGTTGCTCCTCTTCAGTGAGCTGGGCATGGGTGGTGCTGGCGGGGTGGATCACCAGCGACTTCGCATCGCCCACGTTGGCCAGGTGGCTGAACAGCTCCAGGCTCTCGATGAAGATGCGGGCCGCTTCGAAGCTGGAGGCAAATGGCGATGCCTTGATCCCAAAAGTCAACACCGCGCCGGCGCCCTTTGGCAAATACTTTTGCGCCAGCGCATAGTACGGACTATTCGGCAACGACGGATAGTTCACCCAGGCGACCGCTGGGTGCTGGGCGAGGAACTCCGCCACGGCCATGGTGTTTTTGACGTGCTCGCGCATGCGCACGCCAAGCGTCTCCAAGCCCTGCAAAAACAGGAAGGAATTGAAAGGGCTGGGCGCCGGCCCTAGATCGCGCAGCGATTCCACACGCGCCTTCATGATGAAGGCGAAATCGCCGAAGTTCTCCCAGAATCGCACGCCGTGATAGCCCTTGCTTGGCTCGGTGAGGCCAGGGAACTTGCCGTTGCCCCAGTTGAATTTGCCGCTGTCCACGATCACGCCGCCGATGCTGGTGCCGTGGCCGCCAATGAACTTCGTCGCGCTGTGGACGACGATGTCCGCGCCCCACGCAATAGGCTGGCAGAGGTACGGAGTGGCAAAGGTATTATCTATCATCAGGGGGATCTCATGCTCATGCGCGATCTGCGCGATCGCCTCGATGTCGAGCACGTTGATGCGCGGGTTGCCGATCGTCTCCCCATAAATCACCCTGGTGCGCGGCGTGATCGCGCGGCGGAAGTTCTCCGGATCGGAGGGATCAACAAAGATGGTGTGGATGCCCAGCTTGCGCAGGCTGACGTCGAGTTGCGTATATGTGCCCCCGTAGAGCGTGTTCGCAGCTACGATCTCGTCACCAGGCTGTAGCAGGGTAAAGAACGCGATGAACTGTGCCGCGTGCCCGCTGCTGGTCGCCAGCGCGCCGCGGCCGCCCTCCAGCGCCGCCATGCGCTCCTCGAACACGGCAGTGGTCGGATTCATGATCCGCGTGTAGATGTTGCCGAAGCGTTGTAACGCGAACAGCGCCGCGGCGTGGTCGGTGTCGTCAAAGACGTAGCTGGTCGTCTGATAAATGGGCACCGCCCGCGAACCGGTGGCAGCATCGGGGCGCTGGCCGGCGTGTAGGGCCAGTGTGTTGAACCCAAACTTTCTATCTGTCATGGCGCGATGGCGATTGTACTGTGTCATCGCCCCGATGGGTGCATTCACCAATAGGCGCAACCTTCTTCTCACGACCACGCCTGCCGGCGCAACGCACGCGGCGAAAGCCCGTAGCGTCGCTTGATCGCGCGCGAGAAGTGAAACTGGCTACGAAAGCCACACCGCTCAGCGACCTCGCTCACTGATAGTCCGCTCTGGATGAGCAACTGCGCACCGCGCCGAACCCGCACGTCCCATAAGTAGCGCATCGGCGTCACGCCCAGATGCCGGCGGAAGAGCTTAACGAGATGCGCTGCTGACACGTGAACGGCGCGTGCGATGTCATTTAACCTCATCGGGCTGGCCAGATTTGCTTCGATGAACTGTTGCGCGCGGATCAAGACAAGCGGGGTGAGCGTCTGAATTGCTGCTTGATCGGCCTCGAAGGCATATAACAACAGCGCGCAAAGCCCTAGTTGGGCGAGCAGGCTGTGCGCCGTTGCCAGCTCGCTCGGCGTGAGCGACAACCCCAGCTCGATCAGACTGTGCAGGCGCGGGGTGAGCGGCAGGCAGAAAGGCGCACCTGCCAGTGCCTCGACCAGCGGCGCATCCAACAGCGAAGGATGCACAGCGCACCACGCATGACGAGTGGCCGTCTGCACAGCAAACTGGAAGAACTCCCGATGGCCGGGTCGCATCAGGGCCACATGATGGGGTGGCAAATAGTTTGTTTGATCGTCAATGAGGATGTGCGCCTCTCCCTCGTAGATCGCCACCAACTGGTAGTCTGGCTGCACGCGGGGGCCACAACTGCCGCCGGGCGGATACGTCACTTCGCCAAACGTCACCATCTCCGCACTGCACAGGCGGCGAACGTGGGACAAAAACCGAATCGGCGCAGACATGACAAAACAACAGCGCTGTGCTATCTAGTTTGGCATGGGTGATCTACCTGCTCAAGCTTACGCTGACGCGCTCATACCGTTCGCTTCGTGGGGCGCTGGGCGTCCTGCCGGCTGGTTTACCCTGCCGATGACGCCGGACAAGGTCGCCTTCTACCGGGAGAACGGGTTTATTGTCATCGAGGACGCCGTTGACCCTGACACGCTTCGCGGCCTGATCCGCGAGACGGTTGCCCTGTGCCGTGGGGAGCGTGGCCCAATTCAAGGCGTGACGCCGGCCGATCCAAGCGAGAGCGATGACGACGTGATGAAGCGCTATCTCTGCATCCACTTCCCACACAAGCTCTCGCCCGTCATGCTCGCCGCGCTTGCCTTGCCGTCCATCGTCGAGGTGCTCACCGCCATCATCGGCCCCAACGTGAAGTGCATGCAGAGCATGCTCTTCATCAAAGCCAGCGGCAAACCAGGCCAGGCTTGGCATCAAGACGAGTATTACATCCCCACCCGCGATCGCTCATTGACCGGCGCATGGATCGCCATGGACGATGCTACGGTAGAGAACGGTTGCCTGTGGGTGATTCCGGGCTCGCACAAGCACGGCATCCTCTGGCCGCAGCATCAGCAACGTGACCCACGCTTCGACTGCGCCGGCGAAGCGACGATGTTCCCCTACACTGACGAAGACGCTGTGCCGGTGGAGGTGAAAGCCGGCAGCATCGTCTTCTTCAACGGCTACCTGCTCCATCGCTCGTTGCCGAACTACGCGCGTTCCGGCTATCGCCGCTCGCTGGTCAATCATTACATGAGCGCGGAGTCGCTGCTGCCTTGGTTCATCAGCGATCAAGTGCACGGGCCGGTTTCCGCGTTGGACTATCGCGATATCGTCATGATCGCGGGCCAGGACCCCTATGCATGGAAAGGGATCGAGGAGCGTGCTGCGCCACACGTACGGCCCAGTGGCGAAGGCGGCTGCGGCAACATCGAGCGCAACGCCGAAGCTCTGAAATATCGCAACATGGTCCTCCTGGAAGAGGATCACGACTAAGCGAAATGCGCCGGGGCGAGCTTCTCCCCTGCTTCATCAGACATCTTGGCGAGCGCGCCGTCGGTTTGCTCTTGATAACCTGCCGCGCAGCACGTCCGCTGTGGCCGCCAGAAAGGCCGGCAGGTTCACGCTGGACATGATGAGTAGATCCTCCGGCAGCGTCGTATCTTCGTCCAGAAAGCGCAGCACCCGTTGCGGCGGGTTGCGTGCAAAGAGATCCGCGAACACACGCCAGCCCGGCAGGCGGCCGCGGCTGAGCACATTCAGCAAGGCGCTATCCAGCAGCGCGTGTCGCGCGGACGTCGGCTGGCGGTCGTCGGGCGGCGCGCCGCTCTGCCTGAGCGACCAGGCGATGCGCTGGGTTCGGCGTTGAATGCGTCGAAAGGTATAGCCGGTGCTTGGTTTGGTGTCGCCGCCTGCCGTGCCAATGTGGTATACGCGCGCACCGGAGCGGCTGGGAAAGGGCGCATCAGTCATCGGAATCACGCCAAACTCTTCGTGCTGCACCTCAAAGTCCGCAATTCCCAACTGCCGGTTGACGTAGCCTGCCAGCGGGCGCGCGTATTCGTCGCGCGTCAGCAGGGCCGGCGAGAAGACCGTGTACTCCACCAGCGCCGTGTGCGCATCAAACGGCAGGACATACACAAAACGCGTGTCGCCGCTCTGCTCGACGCGAAAATCCATCAGCGTGGCTACCTCTGGTTCAAAAGCCGGCTGAGTCGTGTGGATCACCCAGCCGAGAAAGTGCTGGAGCAGGTGGTGATAAGCCGGCTGAGGTGTGACCTTGATCAGCGGAATGCTGTTAAACGCCCATGCGCCGCGATATACCTCACCCGACTTCGTGCGCGCCACGGCGTGCTCGCCGATTGTCTCTACGCTGACCACTTCGGCCCAGACACGCGCGA
This sequence comes from Chloroflexota bacterium, assembly GCA_017743375.1. Classification (GTDB taxonomy): domain Bacteria; phylum Chloroflexota; class Anaerolineae; order J036; family Brachytrichaceae; genus JAAFGM01. The sequence continues at coordinate 14,795 of JAGHYX010000011.1, read as the reverse complement.
TGTTCGGCTGCTCGGCCAACCAATCGTCCATGAAGCGATAAAAGTCCACAGCGCGGATCATCTTGTAGCGGTAGGGCCGGATATCCAGCCTGGCACAGAAGTCGGGGCTGTAGACCCCAATGCAGTCCCAGGCGCGAAAGACCAACGCCTCAAATGAGCCTGGCCGGTCCTCCCAGAAGCACCAGGTGCGGTCGTTCCCTGCCTTTGGCGCGCGGTCAATGAGCAGAATGCGCTTGTCGCTCAGGCCAGCCTGGTTGAGGTGATACGCTAGGCTCAAGCCTGCTGCGCCGGCTCCGGTGATGAGATAGTCATACATGTGCGCACAAGCCCTAGCGGCCCGCTGTCAAGCTCACGTGGTCAATCCAGAAGTGGGTGGGCTGGGCAGCGTCGTTGATAGCCTCAAAGGAAAGCCAGAAGGCGTGACCTGCATAGGCGCTTAAGTCAAACACTGCTTGCTCCCACTGTTCGCGCTGGCTGCGGTTGGACAACGTGAAGATCGTCTGGAGCAACTCGCCGCTCGCGCTGCGCAGCCGCACATAGAGATAATCTCGCTCGTCCGCCTCCTCCGCCTCCATAGAGTTCATCCACCACCAAAACGAGAGGCTGAGCTGCGTTTCGGCGCATGATGTGATGAATTGAGAGAGCCAGTCTTGATTGTCGTCATAACGCCCGAGCCACGCCCCGTAGTCGGTCTCGTTGTAGCGCTGGATGATCGGCTCTTGTCCATGGCTGCGCTCGGTCTCCCAGCCGGTCGCGTCGCCCGTGCTGAAATCGCCATTCACGATGAGCTGCCCGTGCCCCACAGGGCAATAGGCGTGAAGCGCCATGGGCAGGTAAACCGCGTAGCTTGATTGGAGCGGTCCGAGCCTGCGAAACTTCACCGCGTCTGCTGCGATCCAGCGCGCTGGCGACTCGCCGGTGCCGACATACATGACCACGTGCCCTTGGCCGGGGGACAACACGTACTCACCCAGTGAGACCCATACATCGGAATAGATGAGCTGATTCAGCAGGACATCCTGCCAGCCATTTGCCGTCCAGATTGAATATCGCGCCTGCCGTGTGGTGGCGTACTGCGAAGGTACATAGGCATAGATGCGGTATAGGCCCGCCGAGATCGCCGTCGTCGTCCAACTCGCCGAGATTGGGCTGCTGCTGGTCAGCGTATAGGTGTAGTACATGTGATATCCGTTCCCTCGCGTGCTGGTCAGCCACCTGCCGGCGACGATTGAGCCAGCGCTCGCGTCTTCCACAACCACGTCATCGCAAGAGATGGGGTCGTCATGGCTGCGCCAGAGACACGCCGCCGTGTGTCCCTGACCAGCGCTCGGATAGTTCAACAGTGGGTCGGGCCCACTGCCGCGCCAACCGAAGGGGTCAGTTGCATTGCGTTCATAGATGCGGCCGTCGCTCAGCAGGCACGGGCCGCGATACACCCCGAAGTGCAGGTGAGCGCCCGAGGAATTGCCGGTATTCCCGCTCCACCCTATCACGTCCCCTGCCCGCACGCTCTGGCTGACGACGACGTTGAATGCCGGCGCGCCTTGGGCCGGCCGATGCTCACGCAAGTGCGTGTAGATCGTCCGGTAGCCGTTGTCATGCCGAATGACGACCCGGTTGCCGTAGCCCGTGCTCGATTCCACCACGCCCTCCACCACGCCATCTGCGGCTGCGCGAACCGGCGTGCCGGCGCTCATAGACCAGTCATAGCCGCTATGCCCGCGATAGCAATAAGGCGCGCAGCTTGCTACGTTCTCGCCCGTGTAAACCGTCACGCGACCATCTGGGTCAGACGCATAATTCGGAAAGTAGTGGTCAAAGTAGGCCGTCAGGCGATAGGTGCCCGAGAACGGCGGGCTGATGCGCAACGTCTGCTGACCTTGGGCAGATGCGCCGGATGTCAGCGCTGCACCTAGCGCAAGGAGCGCGCTCAAACTTCCGCGCCAACGGATTGTTCGGTCACTCATGGTCTTCAATCAAGGCGAAGGGAGCGCCTGCGGGCAGCGGGCCGGCGAGCGCCTGCTGTCGCACGCCGTCCGGGGACGTGATCCAAACCTCGCTGTATCCTCCCCGCTCAAGCGAGAAGAGCAACCAGCGTCCGTCCTTGGACCAAAACAGGTGTGATGGCGATCCGCCCGTGCGCGGGCGTATCTCTCGCTGGCCACCGTCGTTCACATCAAAGATAGTGATAAACGCCTCGTCCGCGCCGGATCGGGCGAGCGCGGCAATGCTGCGACCGTCAGGTGACCAGGCCGGAGGATGGTTATATTGCTCCTCTCGGGCGAGCACGCCTCGCAGGGTCGGGATTCGGCTGCGCGTGTCTATCGTCCACAGTTGCGTTTGTCGGCCTTCACCGTGAACATCAGCGATCAGCGCCAGTGTGTCGCCGTCCGGTGACCAACGCAGGCTGTGCTCAGCGACCATGCTCCCGCCGACCAACCTAAGCAACGAGGCGCGCTGCCCATCCCTCCATAGGCCTACCTCTATCGCCGCCGTCGGCTCGGCCACAGTCGGCGGATATAACGAGGCCTCTGCCAGGGATCGGCCGTCGGGTGAATATGCCACAGCGCGCACGGGCAAGGGGACGCCGGCTGCGTCAAACAGGGTAAACAGCTCATAGCGCCCGCTGATTGCGTCGGCCAGCAACCATCCCTCGACCGCCGAGAGCAAGACGCGCCGGCCATCTGGATGCCAAGCATAGAAATACGCCTGCTCGCCCGGCGGCGTATACACCTTTCCCTGCCGCAGGTCGAGGACGACGGGATACACCTGCTCGCCATAGGCGATCTCGGCCACCCAAAGGCGACGGTTGGGTGAGGGGTGGAGTCGGTAGAGCGAAGGGCCTGGGAAGCTCGGCTGGAGGCCTAGGGCTATTTCCGGCCATGAGTGCTGTTGCGTTTCCCCTTGCGCGCCAAGCGTTATCGAGCGAAGCACGGGGGCTGCGGTGCTCGAAGGCCAGTGCGGAAACCACAGCCGCCACCGGCCGGTCATCACGTCCGCCGCATGCACATCCGGAGTAGGCAGCGCGACCGGCGGGCGACCGTGCTGCGACTCGTCCGTCGGCCGCAGCGACGCTTCGCGGTCGGGCAGCGAAGTGGCTGGCGGATAGCGCGGCGGCGGCACGGGCGTGCCCCGTTGTCCTTGCTGATGCGCCACAGCCGGCGGTGAATCAGGCGGCGCTGCGATGAACGGCCTTGTCCGCGGCGCAGGCTCGCGCTGCAACGCAAAGATGAGCATTGCTGCGATGAAACACAAGAGCAGCGCAAAGACGACCGCCTGTCCTGAGCGATGCTTCATTCAGATACCTCTTTTTTGACTTGAGAGGTCGGTTGACTAAGCCGGCAACGCCCGGCGCAAGACGCGCAGCCAGTTGCCATACATGATGCTCGCAACGTGTTGGGGTTCAAAGCCGCGCTCCAACAATACCTCGCCGATCTTGTAATGGTCGCGGATGGTATCTAGCTCTCTGGGGATCGCTTCTGCGCCGAAGCCACCATCGTAATCGCTGCCGATGCCGACGTGGTCGGCGCTGCCGGTCACCTGGCAAACGTGGTCGATCATCCTCACCACGTCGTCCAACGTCACGTCGTGTTTGCGCCCGCTCCACTCCTTCTTGAGGAAGCGGTTGTATATGACGATGCCGATGACGCCCTGTCGCTCAGCGATCAGCTCAATGGCCTTATCCGGCAAGTGACGCGCGGTCGGTGCGTAGCGATAGGGATTGCTGTGGCTGGCGATCACATGTTGGCCCTCGAACGCATCAAGCGCTTCGAAGAGGGCCTCGTGGCTCAGATGGCTGACGTCAAGGATGACGTTGTATTCGGCCATTACGCTGAGCAGCGCGCGGCCGAGCTTGGTCAGCCGTCCACCGCTCCACGTGCCGCCGGCGTAGCGCGTGGTATCCCAGGCCGGAGCGACGATGCGCAAGCCGAGCTCATACCATCGCTCTATCTCTTTTGGCTCGAGGATCGGGTCAGCGCCCTCCATGAGCAGCACAACACCCACCGGATGTGGCGCGCGCGTTGCCATGCCGCGAAACGGCGACGGCGAACTTGCCAGGCCCCAGGCCGCGCACACCGCGTTTAGCTCGCTTTGATTTGTCACGAGCATGACGTGTGGCTCCTCGTCGGTCAAGCGGCGATAGAAATCCAATTGGGCCATACCTAGCCGATGCGCCTCATGGGCGTCACGATAGGCCGGCGGGCCATCATTCATCCGGCGCGAAAAGGGCTCGACAAAAATTGTGCCGAAGCACAGGCCAACGCGCCCTCGGACCATCTCCGGCAGGCCCACCGTGCACTGCCCGAAGCGTCGTTCATTTTGGCTGCCGCGTTCTCTGCGGCGCGTCACGTGCGCTGAGCGGCGATAGTCGCGTCCGGCGTAGAGGACGTTATAGGCGATGTCTAGGTGTGCATCCACGATCAGCGGGGCGTATCGCGCGACGAGCGACATGGCCAAGGCAGATTGTAGTAGGGCCTCAGGTTAAAGGGGTGGGGTATTGGTGGAGGCGAAGGCTCTCCTTACTGATGGCGATCTCTAAGCGCGCGTGATTGCTATCACAAGTGCGCGCCTCGCTTTCCCAAACCGGCGCAGATTTCGTGAAACCCCCTTGACTTAGAACAAATGTTCTGGATAATGACTTTCAAAGACCGGATGTTCTGCAGGGTGATGCTGGGATGTATCGCAAGCTGTATCAAACTGCTGATCAGATAGAAGCGGTGCTTCGAGAGCGCAAAGCGCCGGCGGCTGTCATCGGTGGCAGGGTGTTGCCGGGGTTCATTGAAATGCTGTTGCAACTTGCGCCCGGCACCAGGGTCAACCAGGTCAAAGCATTGCAAGCCGACCTGGCGCTCGCGCTCGGCAACGCCAATGTGCGCGTGACGCAGCAGGGCTCGCATCTGGCCGTTCAAATCCCTCGCGCGGCGCGCTCGCCTGTGCGCCTCTCGGCCCTCTTGGCCTCGCTCAAGGACATCCCGCCATACACTGCGGTGTTGGGCCTGGCCGAAGACGGCGCGCCGCTCCTGGCGTGCCTGACCTCGCCGGAGGTGGCGCATATCCTGATTGCTGGCACGACTGGGTCGGGCAAGACCTCTTTGGCCCACACAATCCTGCTCAGCCTATGCCAGCGCCATCGCCCCAGCCGCTTCGGGCTTGTCATCATCGACCCGAAGCGCAGCCAGGAGTCGCCCTTCGTCCGCGCGACCGAGCATCATCGTCTGCTGGACATCGCGCACACCACAGAAGAAGCCATTGCTGTGCTCAGGCGCGTCGTGGCGGTGATGGAGCAGCGAAATACCCAGCTCGAGCCGCTGCCGCGGGTGGCGGTCTATGTGGACGAGGTAGCTGACCTGGTGCAAACCGGCGGCAGCGTGGTCGTGGACCTGCTGACGCGGATCGCCCAGCGCGGGCGCGAGGCCGGCGTTCACCTGATCGCCTGCACGCAAAAACCCTCAGCCAAAACTGTTGGCTCTCTGCTCAAGGCCAACCTGCCGCTCCGGCTGGTAGGCCGAGTGGTATCCGCGGAGGATGCGCGCGTGGCCACGGGCATCAGCGGCAGCGGCGCGGAGAAGCTGCTGGGCAGCGGCGACTTCCTCGCCGTGACCGCTGGTCGCGTGATTCGCTTTCAGGCGGCCATGCCCAATTAGGATGATGAGGAGTGCGCGATGGAAAGGATGAGCAAAGCAATCGCTGTCAGCCTTGTCTTGTTCGCTATAGTGTTCGCAGCGTTTGCCGGCTCACGGGTGGACCAGGTCACCATCGCCCTGTTAGGCGGAGCGCTCATCGGCTTGCTGGTCGCTGTGCCCTCGACGCTGTTGACGATGGCGATCGTCCTGCGCCGGCGCGACGAGCGGGTGGATTCGCCGCAGCCAACCGTTCACGTGCCGCCCGTCCCACAGGCACACTGGCCGCCGCCCAACCATCCGGCGCAATTCAGCGCCCAGCCATGGCCCTTGATAAGCGCGCCAGCCGAGTTCAACCTACCGCCTCCACGCCGCCGTTTCTACGTGATCGGCGAATCGGGCGAGGTGCGCGAGCTGACCGATGCGACGATAGACGGCGAGGTAGTCGAGGACAGCCGGCGGGACGCTCGCCTATAGGCCCAGGTCGCGCGCTGCCTGTTCAGCAGCGGCCATGCCGGAAAGCGTCACCAGCGGCACGCCGCCGCCGGGATGTACGCTCCCGCTGGCGTAATACAGTCGCCGGATTTGGCCATCGCGGTTGCCCGGCCGCATGAACGCCGTCGTCCGCGTGTTGGAGGAGAAGCCGTAGATCGCCCCGCGATGCCCGCCATAGGTCGCTTGCAAATCCAAGGGCGTCAGGCGGCGCTCCAAGAGCACTGCGTCCGAGGGCGAGAAGGCGATGCCGGCGCGCGCCAGCCGTGCTGCGAGCAGCGCGCGAATGTGTTGGGCGTAGTGCTCGCCCTGCGAGGACCAGTCAAACGCCTCGCTGAGCGCAGGCGCGTTGACGAGGATGAACCAGTTCTCGCAACCTGCCGGCGCGTGGTCTGGATCGCTCTTGCTGGTGATGCACAGGTAGAGCGTTGGGTCGCTTGGAGCAATTCGCCTATCGAAGATGTCTTCAAACTCACGCGGATAATTTTGAGTGAAGAAGATGTTGTGGTGGGCCAGGTGGGGAAATTCCCCGCGTATGCCGAGCAACATGACGAAACCGCTGCACGAGGGTTCCAAGACCTCCGCGCGCTTGCGTCCATGCGCTGGCAGCAGCGTACGCTGCGCCCATACGTAGTCCACGTTACACACCACAGCATCAGCCGGCAGAACGGCTCCACCGGCCAATCGCACCCCCTCGGCAACGCCCGACCGAACGCAGATTTCTTGCACCGGCTCGCCGTAACGGATCTCTACGCCAAGCTCATTCGCCAGGCGTTCCCACGCGCGCGCAAACTCAAAAACACCCCCTCGTGGGTACCATGCACCCTGCGCCATCTCCACATAGGCGATCACGTTGAGCGTCGCCGGAGCGCGATACGGCGAGGATCCATTGTAGGTGGCAAACCGGTCGAAGAGTTGCACCAGATGTGGCGACTTAAAGTAACTGGCGATCGCCTGATGCATGGTGCGGAGGGCGTCAATCCTTAGCACATCAGCCAACGGCAACGAAAGCAAATCGCGCCAACTTGGCTTATGCCGATATAGAAACGGCCCGCCGACGATGTCGTGCAGCCGACGCGCGTAGCGCATAAAACGACGGTAGCCGTTTGCGTCTTCCGGGCCAAAGGTGTCCCGAATGACCTCATACATCGCCGCCTCGTCCGCCAGCGCATCAATCATGACACCATCAGGCCAAAAGTAGCGCGTGATCGGATGAAGCGGGGTGAGTTCAAGGTAGTCGTCGAGGGCACGACCGGCAAGGCTGAACAGCTTCTCGTATACATGCTGCATCGTGATGACCGAGGGGCCAGTATCCCAGCGGAAGCCTTCGGCGCGAACCTCCCCCATCTTTCCACCGGGCCTGTCGAGGCGCTCAGCCACCGTGACACGTGCGCCGCGCGCCGCCAGGCTGATCGCTGCGCTCAGCCCGCCGATGCCGGCGCCCACAACGACAATGCGTGGACGATGATGATTCATGCGCAGTCCTTCACGTCCTCCAACCGCAAGCTGAGCGACGTGCTTGCGCCGTCGGCGCCCATGCTAATCCCATATATCGTGGAGGCCGCTTCGATCGTGCCGCGGTTATGTGTGATGACGATGAATTGTGTGCGGTCGCTCAGGCTCTCCAGCATGGTGCGGAAGCGCCAGACGTTGCTCTCATCCAGGGCTGCGTCCACCTCGTCCAGCACGCACAGCGGCGTGGGCTTCACCTGTAAGATGGCGAACAGCAATGCAACGGCTGTCAGCGACCGCTCGCCGCCGGAGAGCAGAGCCAGCGATTGAGGGCGCTTGCCAGGCGGCTGGGCGTGAATTTCAACTCCGCATGCGTCCAGGTTGTCGGCATTGACCAGGCTCAGGCGAGCCTGTCCACCGCCGAACAGGGACTTAAAAGTCACCTGGAAGGCATCTGCAATGGCCTCGAAGGTTCGCCGAAAGGTGTCTTTCATCACGTTGTTAAGCTCAGCGATCACCTGTTGCAGCGCTGCAGAAGCCTTCTCCAAGTCTTCACACTGCGCCATGAGGAAGTGATAGCGCTCACTTAGGGCCTCATACTCGGCTTGGGCCTCGTGATTAATCGGTCCCAGGCGCTTGATCTGCGCACGCAACTGGGCGATGCGCCCCTCAATGTCTTCAGGCAGCGATTCAACACTGGGCAAGCTGGCCAAAACGCGCGCGCGCCGCTCATCAGCAGAGCTAGAGAGGCCCTCTTCGTCGGCTAACTCCTCCAGCGCGCGGCGGTAGAGCATTTCAAGTTCTTCGTTGTGCCTGGCAAGCTCCAGAGTTGCGGCGTTTAGGTGCAATTCGCGCTCGCGCAGGGCGCGCTCTGTTGCCTGTTGATGCGCCTCGAGTTCGCGCAACTGCGCCTCAAGCGCAGCAATATCGCGCGTGAGCGGCGCGATGGTTGCTTCGGCATCGCGCCAGCGCAATTCTGCCTCGGCAGCCTGTGCAGAGAGCTGTTCGAGCGAAAGCTTCGCGGCCTCTTGCTGCGCCTGTAGGTCAGCCAGGCGCTGCGTGCGCAGCGCACGCTGAGCCTGAGCAGCGGCATAGGCTGCCTGGCGCTCGCGGTATAGCGACTCCGCGTTTCGCAGCTCGCCAAGCGCTGCCGCCAGCGCGGCCTGGGCCGCAGCGAGCGCTTCCATCCATCCCCCCTGTGACTGGCTGTGCAAGCTGGCCTCAGCGGCGTCCAAAGCTTGCTGTGCCTCACTCAGGGTTGTCAAGTGCTGGCTCAGCAGTGCCTCTGTCTCTGCGATCTCCCTGTCGAGCAGCGCAATCTGTGACTCGATGTCCTCGATGTCGCCGGCGAGCGCAGCCAGCGAGTCTTCCAATAGGTTGATCTTTTGCCGAGTGTCCTGGATGCGGCTGCTGCGCTGCTGACTCTCGCGAGCGAAGCTCTCCTTTGCGCGGGCGCTCCGCTCCAACTCCGTGCGGGCCAGTTCAAAAGCGCGTTGCGCGCGTTCGCGCGCGTGGCGGGCGTGTTCTAGCTTGGCCTTGATCGCTTCGTGGTCAGGGATCTCCGGCAGCGCAGCTTCGGCGCCCAGAATGATAGGAGAGCGTGCCCCGGTGGGCAGCGATAGCGCACCGGTCGCATAGACCACTTCGCCATCGCGGGTGACGCACAGGCCGCCGACCGGCAACTGCGCTGCCAAGGCGCGCGCCACGCTCAGGTTAGGCGCGATGAATTGATAGGCGGTCAGAAGCCGTATGGCCGGCGTCAGCCAGTCCGGAGATTGAATCACCTCACACAGCGGTCGCGCGCGCTGCCGTCGCGCGTATTCATCCAGAAGGCGTTCATCGGCTTCGCGCCATCCATCCAGGCGCAGCGCGTGCATTGGCAACACGACCAGGCGACCACTGGTTTGCTCAACCAGCCAGGCATGCAGGTGGCTGAGGCCCATCTCGCCCTCGGCAGCGTCTGCGGGGGCTAGGACGAGCGCGTTTAGCAGATCACCCAGCGCTGCCTCAACCGCCTTTTGGTCGTCGGGAGCGATGCGAATCAGCGCAGCCAACACGCCGCGCACGGTGGGCAAGCCGGCCTGTTCAGCGGCCAGGGCCAGCTCGTCCGAGCCGCGCGCGGCCAGCGCACGCATATCGGCGAACAAGGTGAACCGTGCGCTCAGGCGCTCCTCTGCCTCAGCAGCGGCTAGCGCGGCCTGCGCTTGCTCCAGCTCAACGCGGGCTTGCTCGAGCGCCTGCTGCGCAGCCTCGTATTGCGCGTCGAATAAATTGACCTGGATCGATTCACGCTCAGCGGCCATAACGAGGGTATTTAGCGTCGCCAACATCTCTTCGCGCTGGGCACCTAAGTCGGCCGCGCGCTGGGAGAGTGTGTTGAGCTGCCCGCGCAGTGCCTCTTGCTTGGCGCGTAAAGCGGCGAGCTGACTCTTTGCCGCTTGGGCGCTCTCAGCGGCATCGCGCAACTGCCGTTGGGCTTGCGCGCGCTGTTCTTCTAGCCGCCTGCGCTCCTGTTGGCGCTCAGCATAGTGCTGTTCGGCAGCCTGCAGGTCGTGTTGGCGGGCTTGATGCGCGCGCTGCGCTTCGGCTAGCGCACGTTCGGCTTCGGCTGCGCGCTCGGCCAGCGTCTGCATCGTCGCATCCAGTGCGTCCACCTCGGCTCGCGCTGTAGCCACTTGTTCTTCCAGCCCTGCCACCTTGGCGCGCATGACCGCCAGGTCACGCGTTGTCGTCTCGACCAGTTGGCGCGCTGCGTCGCGCTGGGGCAATGCGTCGGCCAGTTGCGACTGCAGCGCTTGGTGCGATTGGCGCAAAGCGTGCGCTTGTGTTTCCAACGCGCTGAGCTGAGCCGTCAGTTCCGTCAGGGCGTTCTGGGCAGCGTGCTGGGCCAGCAGCGTTGCCTCGATCGCGCGCTGAATGCGGTTGTACTGGTAACCCAGCCACAAGCGGACGAGCTGGCTCAGCTCATCGGCCAGGGCGCGATATTGACGTGCGCGCTCAGCCTGTCGTTCAAGCTGCTTCAGACGAGGCGTGATCTCGCTCAGGATGTCTTTGGTGCGTTCCAGATTATGGCGCGTTTCCTCCAGCTTGCGCATGGCGTCTTCGCGCCGATCTCGATACGTGGTGATGCCGGCAGCTTCCTCAAACAGCGCGCGGCGCTCCTCGGGCTTTTGGGCCAGCGCCTCGTCCACCAATCCCTGACCGATAACGGTGTAGTTGCGCTCAGCAAGGCCGCTGTGCGCCAGCAGGTCGCTCACGTCCCGCAGGCGCACGCGGTTTCCGTTGAGCAGGTATTCGTTGCTGCCATCGCGAAAGGCGCGCCGGCCGATCTCTATCTCGCTGAATGCGATGGGGAAGAATCCATCGCTGTTATCGAACGTGAGGACGACCTCGGCCATGCTCGCGCGCGGTCGCTTGGCGCTGCCGGCGAAGATCATGTCGTCGGTCTTCTTGCCGCGCAGGAGCGAGTACTGCTGCTCGCCCAAAGCCCAACGAATCCCATCTGCGATGTTGCTCTTGCCGCTGCCGTTTGGGCCGATGATGCACGTAATGCCTTCGCCGAACTCAAATACGGTCTTGTTGGCGAAGGTTTTGTAGCCGTTGAGCGTCAAACGCTTGAGGCGCATAGGCTGGCGATTCTAACCAGAGCGGCCAGCGCGATGGGCGCGGATCACTTCCAGCCACATCTGTGCGTGCATGTCAAGGCCATGCTCTGAAAAGTGACAGCCGTCATAACGGTACTCCGGTCCGAGCTGGTCGGTATCGGGGCCGGCGAAGATGCCGAGCGCGGGGTTCACTAAGCTGCGCTGTGCACTGCGGATCACCTCGTTAGGTGGGTATTGGCCGCAGCGCGTGGCGACTGCGACAAACGCCGGTGCATTTACGCCAAGCGCACGGATGGCGGCCAGCATGGCCAGAAAACGGGCCTGGTAGTCTTCGGCAGACGTGCCGAGGACAGCGTCGCTCTCGCCTTGATGCCAGAGCAGATGCGTGAAGGTCAAACGCGCGCGGCGCGCGGCACGCACGTTGCGCAACAGGTCTTGGTGGAGCCGACCGCCAGGCGCCCATTCGGCGATCTCCGTCGCGCCGATCGCCGCCGGCACAAACACCACGCGGTCATACAGGCCAGCTGCGATCAACTTGTCGCCCAGGCGCGTCCACACGCTGCCGCCTTGGCCATCTGCGCCGGGCAGGGGATCCCGCGCTCGCTCGTATCGGCCGCGGAAGAAGTTGAACACGCGCGGACCAGCGACACGCCGGCTCTCGCCCCAATTGCCGGCGTTGGATTGTCCGAACACCAACGCCACCATCACACGCGGCTGCGGCTTGACCTCGCTCGCTGCCGGTTGCGCGAACGCCGTAGAGCCGGCCAGCAGCAAAGAAATGAGCAACCGGCCCAGCCGGGACCCGCGCATCGTTATCTCAAGCTGAGGAGCAGCACGGCCAGCGCCATCAAAGCAGCGCCTACAGATGCTGCGAGCAACACGCGCGATAGCCATACGATCCGTCCATGGCGCTGATGAACAGCCGTGCCGGCGGCCAGCGCTTGGGTGTTCGCCGTTGGTGCACCAACAACCCTGCTTAACCACCACGCGCGCGGACAATAAACGCACTCGCTGATCTCGCTCGCCCGAATCAAACGCGCCGGCGGCGCATCTGGTTTCAACACTCCCAAGATACAATCTCCCGCGTCTTGAATCAGCTCCGTTGAATCTTGGCACACTATTATGGTTCCAGTTTGGCTCTCGGCGCTCGTTGTCGCGCTGCCCACCTACTTCTATGCCCGCTTAGTGCGAGGCGTTGACCGTTTTGAGCGAGAGCCAGATAGGTATCTGGTTGCTGCGTTTATCTGGGGTGCGCTGCCGGCAGCTCTGCTAGCGCTGATCGTGCAAGTGGTCTTCGGCCTGCCGATAGCGGTGCTGCTGGGCGAGGAAGCATCCCAGAGCATCGGCGCCATCGTGCTCGCGCCAATTAGCGAGGAGCTATTTAAGGGATTAGCCGTTGCTGCCTTGTTCTTCTGGCGGCGACGCGAATTCGACGGCTGGGTGGACGGCATCGTATACGGCTCTACAGTAGGGTTTGGCTTTGCCTACATCGAGAACGTCATTTACCTGAGCAGCGCACAGGACCTTGAGGAGTGGATTCGACTCTTCTTCCTGCGCGTAATTGTGTTCGGTTTCCTTCATGGCTTTTACACGTCGCTGATCGGCATCGGCTTTGGGCTTGCGCGCTATGCTTCAACTTTGTTAGGCGCAATCGCGGTGATGTTAGGTCTAGCAGCAGCGATTATGACTCATGCCATTCACAACGCCTCCGTTGTGCTGGGAGAAGCGACAGAAGGTAGCTCGCTGCTCATTACGCTGGCCAACTATGGCTTGCTCGCTGTGCTTATGCTTGGCCTGCGAATCGTCAGTCGCTACAACGACCGTAGAATGTTCAAGACGTATCTGGCCAACGAAGTGCCAGAGGTCATCAGCATGCAGACTTATGCTGCGCTCATCGGGCAGCCCACTCAGCCACCTGTCAAACTAAGCGTTCAACTCAAACACTTGGCTGGTGAGCTGGTTCAACGCAAGCACCAGCTTCTCAAGCACAACGAACAAGATCACGGTGAAATCGAGCGTCTGCGCGCACAACTTCGCGCCCTGCACTCCTCTGCCGAACGTGCGACGAGCTAAACGCCGATCAGCGCGCGCATTGCGCGCCAAAGTGTGAGCCGCCCGCGCACAGGCGCACCGCCGAGCACGACGCGCGTGAGCTGCCGGCGCAGATCGCGCCGGCGATTCGCCATGCGCACCAACACGTTAAGCACAAGCGGTCGCACACACCAGGCGCGCACGCCGGCGCAGAACGCAAATAACGCCTGGTAGCGATCGCGCAATTCGCGATCGTAGGCAGCATGGGCTTGTTGGCTAAAGTCACCACTCGTTACCATCGCAGCGGCGTGCTCGGCTGCGACCTGGCCGGATTCCAGCGCGTAGTCAATCCCTTCACCGGTGAGCGGGTTCACCAGGCCAGCGGCTTCGCCTACCAGCAAGACGCGCTGACCATAAGTAGGTGAACTGAGGAAGTCATCGCGCAGGGGATACCCTTTCAATGGCCCAACGCGCTGCGCACGCGCAAGCAATGCACGCATAGCCGGCGTGCTTACAAAGCTTTCGAAGGGCTTTGCTGCGGATGCCGCGCGCTGGTGTCGGAAGTAACCCACGCCGATGTTGGCCATATCCGGCGCAACCGGGAATATCCAGCCATAGCCAGGCAGCGGCGCACCGTCGAAGCGCAGCGCCCAAGCATCCCCTAGTCCCTCTACACCTTCAAAGTAGGCCCGCGCTGCGACGATGAACTGCGGCGGACGCGATAGCAGGCCGAGACGATGTAGGAGTTGCGAATGAGCACCTGTTGCGATGATGGCCATCTGAGCCTGAAATGCGACGCGCCGGTTCATCTGTTCGCCTGTCACTTCAACATGCGCCGTGCCCTTCCCTTGTTCAATCCGAACGTCATCCACGCGCACGCCGGGTTGGAAGTGCGCGCCGGCATTTATTGCCTGTCGTAGTAAGCGCTCGTCTAGCTTTAGGCGCGGCACTACGAGCGCGTGGTCCGGCAACCCTGAGCCAATAGCGATAACGTCGCCCGTCACGTGGCCATTTGGCGCAGATACCTCGAAGCGCCGGATGACGTAGCCAATTTGGCGCAGCTCGTCGGCCAGGCCCATCAATCGGGTCATGTGCACTGCCCGAGGCGTCAGACCATCCCCACAGGTCTTGTCGCGAGGGAAGTGGGCCTTGTCCAGCAACAACACGCGCAGGTTGCGCTGGGCCAAGAAGTATGCTGCTGAGGAACCGCCGGGGCCGGCGCCGACCACGATTACGTCATACATATTGAGCCAAGAGCATCGGTGCGATAATTGCCAGTGCGAGGTAAGCGCATGGCCTTCTCAATAAGCGATTTTAACGACCTCATCCAACTGTTGAACAGCAATCCACAGTTGCGGGACGAACTGCGCCGGGTGCTCTTTACAGAGGAATTCGTCAACCTGCCCCAGGCCGTCCAAGAACTTGCGAAGGCGCAGCAAGCGATGGCCGAAGCGATCGCAGCATTGTCCGCAGAAGTAAAGGAACTGGCCGAGGCGCAGAAGCGCACCGAGGCGCGCATCGAGGAACTGGCCGAGGCGCAGAAGCGCACCGAAGCGCGCATCGAGGAACTGGCCGAGGCGCAGAAGCGCACCGA
>JAGHYX010000109.1 GCA_017743375.1 Chloroflexota bacterium | reverse complement strand
CGCTCGGGCCTGGCCTTTAGAGAGTGCGCTCGCAGGAAGATAATACCCTCGGAGCAAGAAGAAGACAAGCGAGAAACGAGGCGCGTGAACAAATGTGCAGGCCGAATTGAGCCACCCCCTCGGTGAGCGCGACTCCCATCAACGAAGGCTGCGCCCTTCGCAGGGCGTGCTGACCGGCGAATGGGGTGCGAGCGCAGGCGCTGCCATCGCCCATCCTCGCCCTCGGCAATGAGCATACCCGATCGACATTGCATGTACTAACCGTCGGGGGCGTTCACCGATAGGGCAGTCGCTCGCGGGTTGATAAATGGCAAAAGTTGATTTATAGAGGGTGGGCGACGGCAATGCCGTCGCCCACCCAGCGTTCTGCCCCTAACCGTGAACATACCCTAACCATCCGGCGCGCGCCCAACGCTTACCCGCCATTCGTGCAAGCTGCGGAACCGATCGCTAGGATGAAAGATGGGGGCAACTTGCACGTTGCGCACGCGCGAGGAGATGATGTAGTCATAGACCGGATAGTAGAGCATGAGGGCGGGCAACTCCTCGGCGAACTTCTCCTGGAAGCGGCGATAGAGTTCCAGACGCCTTGCGCGATCGGTCGTCTGGCGCGCCTGCTCCAGCCACTCGCTCGCTTCGGCGTCGTCCCAGCCGGCGTAGTTCTGACCGTTGATGGCCTGGCTGCGATGCCAGAGGGGAAAGGGGTCAGGATCGCCATCGAGGAGCGTCTCAACCAGCGCTACCTGAAACTGGTGCGTGGCCAGGAAGTTGGCCACCATGTTCCGCACCGGGACCACCGTCACCTGAACGCCCAGTTCACGCCACTGCTCGGCCACCGCCTCGGCGACGCGCGGCGCAACGCCCCCCTCCGGGGTGAGCAAGGTAAAGGCGATGGGCTCACCTTCCTTCTGCCAGACCTCCACGTTCGCAGGCGCCACCGTAGCGATCTCGTAGCCGGCCTCGCGCAACAGTTGCTTAGCTTGTTCCAGGTCGCGGCGATACGAGCGCACGCCCGGATGGTAAGCCCACGTGCCGGGGATGAACGGCGTGTTTGCCAGAACGGCTCTTCCACGGAGCACCTCGCGGATGATCGCCTCTCGGTCTAGCGCCAGCATCAGCGCGCGACGCACGGGCAGTTCGGTCAGCGAGAGCGCGCCGCTATCGCGGCGTAAATTGAACATCAGGGCGACGAAGCGCGCGCTCGGCATGCTGTAGAGGATGGCATTGGCAAACGCCTCTTCTGTAATCGGCTCAGGCGCAGCAAAGCTGGCCATGCCATCTACATCGCCGTTCTCAAACGCCCTCAGCACGCTCTGCCAGCTCGGGTAGTAACGCAGCACCAGCCTGCGCAACTGAGGCCGCGGACCGCTGTAGGTGGATGAAGGCTCTAGCGCGATGGACGATATGCGCGCGCTGGTCGTGCTCAAGTCAGCAACGCGCCAGGGGCCGTTCCCTATCGGCTGACGGTTGAAGGCGCTCTCCTTCAGATCGGCGGCTGCCGTGTTTGACAGGATATGGGCGGGCAGCAACCCAACCGTGGTGTAGTCCAAGAACGGCGCAAACGGCTGTGGCAGCCCAAACTGCACTGTCCGTTCGTCCAGCTTGACCAGCGCGACGCGCTGCCAGAGCTCGCTATAGTCTCGACGACCCGGGAAGGCTGGGTCTCTCATGAGGCCCACTGTGAAGATCACATCATCTGCAGTGACGGGGTAGCCATCCTCCCAGCGTTCATCTGGGCGAAGCCTGAAAGTGTAGGTGATGCCGTCGCCGGAGATGGTCCAGCCCTCAGCCAGGTCAGGCACCGCCTCGCCAGCCTCGTTCAGTTTGGTCAAGCCGCGAAAGACCAGGGCGCATACGTCGCGCTCAGCCTCGTTGAGCGGACAGAGCAGCGGGTTGATATTCTCCGGCGCGCCGACGACGCCCTCAAAATACGTCCCCCCTTCGCTCGCGATCAGCGCGGTGTTGCGAGAGACGATGAACTGATAACCGAGAAAGGCCAGGCCCGCAGCGCCGAGGAGGACAAAGAAGAGGGTCAGCCGGATCGTCCGCATGTCTCGGTGCGCGCAGCCCGTGGTCGGCGCGCGACTAGCGGCTGGTGGAGAAGAAGATCACATTGACGATGGCGAGCACGAAGAAGGCGATGGCGATGAAGATCGTGATGTTAAAGAGGACGCGGTCAAAGCCGCGCCGAGTCTGATAGATGCCCTGCGCACCGCCAAACACGCCGCCCAGCTCTTCGCCTTTTGACTGGAGGAGCATGACCGCGATGAGCGCAACGCCAAGCAAAATTTGGGCGATACCGAGAAAAATGTTCATAGCCGGCGCGCATTATAGGCCAGCCTGCGCCGGAGGTGCGTTCGCGGCGCGGGGCAATGCCCCCTTCTTATTCCCCCGCACGCGGGGGAAGGTTTCCACATAGAGCGCCGCGCTTCTAGCTATTGGTGAACGCATCCTGCGCCGGAGGTGCGTTCGCGGCGCGGGGCAGAATCCCGGATGGGCGGCGGCAGCGCCGTCCACCCACCACTTACGGCGGTCATCCCTTGCCAGGCGCGCCAACCCCGTGCGTCACAGGCGCGCAGTATGATGCTTAAGGTGAACCGCTTTGCACGATTGATGCTGGCTGCCGCCGGCGCGGCGCTGGCTTGGTGGTTGACGTGGCCGGAGCTGGCCCAACGCCGCGCCTCACGATTCTTGCACCAGCCTGGCCACCACGAGCGTCGCGGCGTTGCCCTGATCACCGGCGCATCATCGGGGATCGGCGCAGCGTTCGCCCGCCGGCTGGCCCAGTATGGTTATGACCTGGTGTTGGTGGCGCGGCGACGGGCGCGGCTGGAAGCGCTGGCGGGCGAGCTCCACCACGTCACCAGCCAGGTGGTGGTCGCCGACCTGTCCGTCCCAGCCGACATCGCGCACGTCGCCGGCATCGCCGCGGATGTAAGCGAGCGCGGGCAGCTTGACCTGCTGATCAACAACGCCGGCTTTGGCACGGTCGGCCGCTATGCGGACCTACCCTTGGAGGGGCAGATGGACATGCTGAACGTTCATGTCGTGGCCGCCCTACAGTTAATCAAAGCGGCTTTGCCCGGCATGTTGCGCCGCGGGCGCGGGGGCATCATCAACGTCGCCTCGATCGCCGGCTGGTACCCGCTGCCGGGCAACGCCACCTATAGCGCCAGCAAGCGCTTTCTCGTGAACTTCTCCGAGTCGCTCCAGGCAGAACTAGACGGCAGCGGCGTGTACGTCCAAGCCCTGTGCCCGGGGTTCACCTACTCGGAGTTTCACGACACAGAGGCATATCGCGCCAGCGGCTTTCGGCGCGAGCGGCTGCCGAAGTTCGTCTGGCAAACGGCTGAGCAAGTCGTAGAGGCGTCGCTGAACGCGCTGGGGCGCCAGGTCGTGTGCGTGCCGGGGGTGCACAACCGCGCGCTCGTCCTCGCCCAAGCCCTTGTGCCGCGCGCGGTGTTGCGCTGGGCCTGGCAATGGATGAAGATTAGGGAGAGGCCTTGATGCCCTCTTCCCGCCGCAGCATCGGGAAGAGCAGCACCTCACGGATCGAGTCGCGGTTGGTGAACATCATGACCAGCCGGTCAATCCCCAAGCCGAATCCGCCCGTTGCCGGCATGCCATACATCAGCGCGCGCACGTAATCCTCGTCCACGGGATTGGCCTCCTCGGCTTCGGCATTGATCGCCTCATCCAGGAAGCGCTGGCGCTGATCGAGCGGGTCGTTCAGCTCGCTAAAGGCATTGCCCAGCTCGACGCCGCCGGCGAAGAGTTCAAAGCGCTCGACGAGGTTGGGGCTGCCGGGGACGCTTTTGGCGAACGGCGAGATGTCGCGCGGGTATTCATAGAGGAAGGTTGGCTGGACCAGGGTCTTCTCAATATAGTCACCGATCAGGCCGTCCACGATCTTGCCCCAGGGTTTGCCATGGACCACCTCCGGGGGCATCAGCCTGCGCCGCAGCACTTCATCGGCCAGCGCGCGCCGGTCGGGGAATTGAAGGTAGTCTATGCCGGTTCGCTCCAGAAGCGCGTCGCGCAACTTGACGCGCTGAAAGGGCCGTAGCCAGTTGATCAGGTGGCCGCGAAACTGGGTCGCACCATTCGCCTCCGCCGGCAGCACGCGACGCGCGACATACTGGAGCATTTCCTCCACCAGATCCATGACCGCATACATGTCCATGTAAGCGGCATAGAACTCCAGTTGGGTGAACTCCGGGTTGTGCTTAAAGCTCACCCCCTCGTTGCGAAAGTCGCGCCCTATCTCATAGACCCGCTCCAGGTTGCCGACGATCAGCCGCTTGAGATACAGCTCAAAGGAGATGCGCAGGTAGAGATTCTGGTCGAGCTGATTATGGTAGGTGATGAAAGGGCGAGCAGCCGCTCCCCCGTAGATCGGCTGGAGGATGGGCGTCTCCACTTCGAGGAAGCCCTTGTCGTCCAAGAAGGCGCGAATGGCCTTGACGATCGCGGCGCGCATGACGAAGATCTGGCGCACTTCCGGATTGACGGCCAGGTCCACGTAGCGCTGGCGATAGCGCAGCTCGGGATCGCTAAAGGCGCTATGGCGCACCAGCCGGCCGTCCGGCAGCTTCTCCTCCTTGGCCAAGGGCAGCGGGCTGAGCGATTTGGCCAAAAGCCCCCAGTCGGTCACCCGCAAGGAGGGTTCGCCGGTCTTCGTCACGAACGGCACGCCCTTGACCTCGATGAAATCGCCCAGGTCTAACTCTTTGAAGAGGGCAAAGGCATCGGCGTCCAGCGAATCTTCCCCTACCCGTCCATACACCTGAACCTTGCCGCTGGCGTCCTCAATGCCTAGGAAGGCCGCCTTGCCCATCACGCGCCGCGCGACCACGCGGCCCATGACGGCGACCTCCGCTGCGTCGGCGGCTTCCCCATGCTGCGCAGCCTCCCGCGCGCGCCGAACCGCATCAACAGCCATCACCCGCTGGTGAACAAATCGGCAGCGCGGGGGGTAGGGATCGATGCCCAGTGCGCGCAGCCGGTCTAGCTTGTTCAAGCGCTCGCGCTCAACTTCGGAGAGTTCCATGTCAGTTTAGACGGCCAACGGGAAGGGACGAGCGAGGGAAACCGCCTGACAAAAGGACAGGGAGGGGATGGCGAGTGAGCCGTCGCCGTCGCTGAGCCGGGTTCAGGATTTACCGTCTGCGGATGACTGCGCGTTGGCTTGTGCGGCGCGCGCTTCTGCCATCGCCATCTGGGCGCGCTTGAGGCGCTGCGCGCGCTGAAGCGCGGCGGCAAACGGGCTTAGCTCTTCATCGGAAGGCCCTGAAGAGAGTGCGTAATCCTTGGGATTGAAGCCTTCTAGGGTGAGGTCCAACTGACGCTTGTTTGGTTCGACTTTCAACACGCGCACCTTGACCTCTTCGCCAACGGTGACGAAGGTGTGCATATCGGCGTGGCTGACGCCCAGCGATGACAGGCGCACGACGCCGTCGCGCTCGGCCCCGATATCCACGTAGGCGGCGTTGCGCTCGACGCGGGTGACCTTGCCGGTGTATACGTCGCCTTTCTTGATCTTCTCCCAGGGCAAGGCCGGCGGCTCGATCATCGTCAGGCCGATCCGTCGCTTGCTTTCATCAACTTCGACCACCCATACCGTGTCAATCTGCTCGCCGACCTTCGGTCGCACGCCCTTGGGCATCAGGTTAAACGGGATCAACCCATGCTTAGGCCCGTCGAAGTCCACGAAGACGCCGAAGCTCTCCACCGACACCACGCGCACGTTGTGCAGCTTGGTGCCGATCTGCAAGTTATCCCAGTAGTATGCCGGTGGCTTGTGCATCGTCAGGTCTATCCGCTTGCGCTCGGGCTGGACGCGCTGGATGTAAACGGTGATTTCATCGCCCACGCGGAACAGATCGGCGACGCGCAGGATGGGCTTATCGCTCACGATCTGCGAGACGTGCAGGAAGCCATCCACCCCCACGCCGATGTCCACGAAGACGCCCCCCAGCTCCACGCGCGTCACTTTACCTGTGAAGCCCATCCTCGGCCTGAGTGCTTCCAGGCTGCGTGGAAGAGCGTCATCGGTGCGACCAGCACCGTTCGCGCTGGTTGTGCCGTTGACAGTTTGGATCGTCTGAATCTCCTCGACCACCGGGCAATTCCTCTCGTGTCAGTAATTTGGAAATGAGTTTGTGCGAGCCAGCAACACGCTGTTCTGCGAACGCCGTCTATTTTAGCCTAACTCGCGCGAGGGCCATTGGGCGGGGTGTGTTCAACGATAGGGGCAACCGCTCGCGGGTGAATAACTGGCAAGAGTTGATTTATAGGGTGGGCGACGGCAATGCCGTCGCCCACCCAGGGTTCTGCCCCCAACTGTGAACGCACCCATTGGGCGGGAGCGTTTCAATTCGGAACGAAAGGCTGCGCGGTTGGGCACACGCCTCGGTCATCCGCAAGCGCATCGCTCACGGCCTTCGCGCCGGACTGAAGCGCTGCAGGGTCGCTGAGGCGGGGCGTTTGGCAGCTGCGCGGAGGGCGTGGCACCGCTACGCCCCCACGATTTGATCGGGCAGGATTTTAGATGCGTCGCTGCGCCATCATGACGGCGAAAGGAATACGCGGGTTGCCCGATCGGCTGAGTTGCTAGACAATCGCGGCCATGAGACCCGGCACGATTGTCCGCGCGCGAGACCGCCTGTGGGTGCTGTTGCCCAGCGACGATCCAGATTATTACTGGCTGCGCCCGCTGGCCGGCCTGACCGACGACGCCGTGGCGCTCTATAAACCGCTGACCGACCTGCTGGCCTACACGCTGCCGGAGGAGCGGCTGAGCGAGGCGACCTTTCCCCCGCCCAAACCGGACGACGTCTCCGACGCCGTCAGCGCGCGCCTGCTGTGGCAGGCGGCGCGGCTGACCCTGCGCGAAGGCGCCGCGCCCTTCCGCTCCCTGGGCCGCATCTCCATCCGCCCGCGGCTCTATCAGTTCGTCCCCCTGCTGATGGCGCTGCGGCTGGACCCAGTCCGCTTGCTGATCGCCGACGACGTGGGCGTGGGCAAGACGATCGAAGCGCTGCTGATCGCCCGCGAGCTGTTCGACCGCGGCGAGATCCGGCGGATGTGTGTGCTGTGCCCACCCCACCTGTGCGATCAGTGGGAGCGGGAGCTGGCCGAGAAGTTCAACCTGGAGGCAGTGGTCATCCGCTCCGGGACGATCGGCCAACTCGAACGCGGCATCACGCAGAGCGTCTACGAGCATTACCCCGTGCAGGTGATCAGCATTGACTTCGTCAAGAGCGAGCGCAACCGCCATCGCTTTCTCCTCAATCCGCCGGAGTTCATCATCGTGGACGAGGCGCACGGCTGCGCCGCCGGCGACCCGGACAACAAAAACCAGCAGCAGCGGCACAGCCTGGTGAAGGCGCTGGCGGAGAAGGCCGATCGGCATCTGGTGTTGCTGACGGCCACGCCGCACAGCGGCATCGAAGGGGCCTTTCGCTCCCTGCTCTCCCTGCTCAACCCCGACTTCGGCGCATGGGACACCGGCGCGCTGACCGAAGCGCAGCGCGATGTGCTGGCGCAGCATTTCGTCCAGCGCACGCGCAGGGACATCGAGAAGGACTGGGAAGGCGCGCATTGCTTCCCCATCCGCGAATCGGCCGACGAGACCTACCCCCTCTCGCCGGCCTACCGCGATCTGTTCGAGAAAGCCTACGCCTTCTGCGCCGAGGCGGTGGACGCCGGCCAGAAGCTGGACAAACGACGGCAGCGCGTGCGCTACTGGGACGCGCTGGCGCTGCTGCGCTGCGTCATGTCCAGCCCCGCGGCGGCCGTCGCTGCGCTGGAGAAG
>JAGHYX010000108.1 GCA_017743375.1 Chloroflexota bacterium | reverse complement strand
ACCGCTTGCCGAGCGCCGGCGTGGCGGTCTTTGACGGCGCCATTGACCTTTTGCATGCCGAGGTCCAGCCAAAGCACGTAGAAGCAGGCAAGACGCTGCGGGTCACGCTGTATTGGGGCGCTCGTTGGCCGATCACCCAAAGCTATCGCGTGCTGATCGAGGCCTTTGACCTGGCCGGCACAAACATCGGCAGCACGTACGCGTTGCCATATAACGGACGGTTCGCCACGCAACGTTGGCAGCCTGGTGCATACTTCCGCGACGAGTATGCCCTGCGCATCGCGCCGGACGCGCCACATGGGCCGGCGCGCATTCAGCTCAGCCTAGCTCGCTTGTATCCGAGCGAAGGGCGAGCGCAAATAGACGGTGCACCGTGGCCGGTATTCCTGATCGACCGAGTGAAAGTGCGCGCGACCGTCCCAGCATCTTCCATCACGTCCGGTCGTTCACCCCTAGCCACCTTCGGCGACCTGATACGCCTGGACGAGGCACGCGTTGAGCCGGATCACGTGACGTTCTTCTGGACGGCGCTGCGCGCGCCAGAGGCGGACTACACCGTGTTCATCCACGTGTTGGACGGGGATGGCCAGATGATCGGCCAGCACGATGGACAACCGTTCGGCGGCGAATATCCCACCAGCCTATGGGACGCCGGTGAGCGCGTGCGCGACGCGCGCGCCCTTGAGCTGCCGCCGGCCATGCGGCGCCTGCGCGTGGGCTGGTACGACCATCGCACTGGCCAGCGCCTGCCGGCTTACATGCCGGATGGCCGGCCCTGGCCAGATGACGCGGTCTCTATCAACATCCATCGCCCCTGATAGGGCGTGAATGGGCTGTACCTAATCGTCCAAGGTTGTCTCGTAGAGCGCGCTGATGCCCCCATCTATTAAGATGGCTGCGCCGTTGAGGAAGCCGTTCTCGCCGCTGAGGATGTGCACAATTGTGGCGGCCACTTCTTCGGGCCGACCGGCGCGCTTGAGCGGGTAGATGCCCTCTGCCCGCCGGCGCTCAGCCTGGGGATCGGCTGCCTTATCGAAATACTCAAAGGCCAGCGAGGTAAGGATCAAGCCAGGTTGAATCGCCACAGCGCGGATGTTGTCCTTGCCCCATTCGATGGCGATTGACTTGGTGAGGGCGACCAGCATGGCCTTGGCCACGTTGTAGGGGAACACGCCGGGCATGGTGCGCTCGGCATTGATTGAGGAGAGATTCACGATCACGCCACCGCCGGCGGCCTTGAGCGCTGGATATACCTCTTGGCTGAGCGCCCAGGCATGGTAGAAGTTCACTCGAAAACAGTTGTCCAGGTCCTCGAACGTCGTGTTCAACACGCCGTGCCAGGTGTTGGCGCCGGCGTTGTTCACCAGCCCATCCAGGCCGCCGAGGAAGGCGATCGCCTCGCGCCCAAAGCGGCGCGTCGCGTCCAAGTCGCGCAGGTCGAGGGCGCGGAAGAACGCCCGCCGGCCGGCCGCCTCAATTGCCTGAATCGTGGCCTCGGCGCCTGCTTCGCTCAGCCCGCAGAACGCCACGTCAGCGCCTTCCTGCGCCGCACGGATGGCGACAGCCTGACCGATCCCCATCGTCCCGCCGGTGACGATGATGCGTTTGTTCGCCAGCGTGTTCATCGCATTTGTCTTTTGCGTGAGTGCGCTGCCAATGGGGTAAGCCGGTGCGTATTTACCGACATCATAATCCATCGTCGAGCACAAAGCGCTCGATGGCGATCGCCGCCCCATCCTCCTCGATGCCCGGCGCGACCCAATCGGCGATCGCGCGGATGTCCGCGTGGCCGCTGGCCATCGCCACGCCGAGGCCGGCCCAGGCGATCATCGTGGCATCGTTGCCCTGGTCGCCGATCGCCATGACCGCCTCGCGCGCTACCCCCAGGTGCGCCGCCAGCGCCTGTAGCGCTGCGCCTTTATCGGCCCCTAGCGGGTTCACCTCGACGAAGCGCGCATGCGACTGCACGACCGTGGCGCGATCGCCAACCAGCGCGCGCAAATACGCTATCGCTGACGGCACCTGTGGCGGGTCAACCGTGAAGAGAATCTTGTCAGCATCCTCATGCGCCAGCACAGCGCACAGGTCCGGCACAACCGAGAACCCATGCCCCACCAGGTCGTTGAGCCGGCCAAAAAACGCCCCGTCGGTGACGTAGATGCGGTCGCCCTGATACAGCGCCGCGCGCCAGCTCGGATGCGTGCGCTCAACCGCAGCCAACTCGCAGGCCAGATCGCGCGGCAGCGGGATATGACGCAAGCAACGCTCGGTTTGGTAGTCGTAGATCACGCCGCCCTGCAGGCAGATGGCCGGCGCGTTGATCCCCAGCCGCTCGGCGAAGCTGCGCGTGCTGGTCACGTTTCTGCCGGTCGCCGCCGTCACCCACAGGCCGCGCGCCTTCGCGCGCTGCACCGCCTGCAAGACGCGCGGCGAGATGCTCAAATCAGAGCGCACCGTCGTGCCGTCTAGGTCAAGGGCGATCAGCTTAAAGGTGCTCATCAGCTCGCGGGCATCCTTCGTGACCTGGTTGCTGGCTGGCCGGCGCACGGCGCGCAATGCGCATGATCAGTTGCCCTTAACCGGCGCGTCGGTGCAGAAGCCCATCGCGCTCCCAGGAGAGCCAGCGATCAGAACGACCTATCCTTCCTCTGGCCTCTGCGCCATCTTCATGCAATCAACCAGCGCTCATCCGGCAGACCGCGCAACCTGCGCCACACGCGCTCCGGCGTAAAGGGGATCTGGTAGAAGCGCACGCCGGTGGCGTGGTAGAGCGCATTGGCCACCGCCGGCGCGACGCCGTCCATGGGGATTTCAGCAACCGCCTTCGCTCCGTATGGGCCGGATGGCTCGTAGGTCTGGATCAGGATAGCTTGCAGGTCCGGCGCCTCATCGGCGCTGTAGATGCGATAGAGGCCGAAGCGCGGGTTGTGCAGCCGGCCCTGCGCATCGTAGAGCATCTCCTCGCAGTGCGCGTAGCCGCAGGCTTGCAAGTTGCCGCCCTCGATCTGGCCACTGGCGGTGGCTGGGTTGATCGCCACGCCGCAATCCACAGCCATGACTAGGCGGGTGACCGTGACCTCGCCGGTCTCCGTATCTACTTCGACTTCCGCCATCTGGCAGCCGAAAGGAGGCGGCGATTCGTAACTCATGTGCGAGGCGACGGCGATGATCTGATGCTGCTCCTCAGCATGAGTGGCAAAGAGCGCGATCTGCTGCAGGGTGATGGCGCGCCCGTCCGGCGCCCAGGCACACCGCCGATAGAGGCGCACCTCCTCTGGCTTCACCGTCGTGCCCGCTTGCGCGGGGTCGGGCGCGAGCGGGCGACCTTTGAGGTATTCCACGGTGTCTATTTCGTCGGGCGGTATGCGCTGTCCATAGCCTTTATTGAACATGCGCGCGGCGACCTCCTGAATCTGAGCGCGCACCTTCTCAGCGGCCTTCTTGGCGGCGCCTCCTGTGATAAAGGTAGTCGAGGAGGCGTATGCGCCTGTGTCGAAGGGGGTCATATCCGTATCGCTGGAGTACATGATCACATCCTCCAGCGGCACGCCGAGCGTCTCGGCGACGATTTGGCCAACAACGGTGTCGCTGCCGGTGCCGATGTCGGTGCCGCCGACGAGGCAATTGAACGAGCCGTCGTCGTTCATTTTGATCGAGGCCGCGCCCATGTCCAGGCCGGCGATAGCCGTGCCGTGCATACAGGTGGCCACGCCGATCCCGCGCCGCACGCTGGGACGACTAGGGTCAATGACGCGATCTTTGCCCCCGATCTCATCACGCTTCTCCCAGCCGATCGCGGCCATTGCCTGCTGGAAGCACTCCTCCAGCCCACAGCTCGTCACCACTTGCGGGAAACCTTCGCGCGCCTCACCCAGCGCTGTGGCCAGCGGCAGCGGATCGCCGACGCGCACCCAATTCTTGCGCCGCAGCTCAATCGGATCAACTCCCATCAGTTGAGCAGCCTCGTCCATTAGGCATTCCAGGCCGAACTCGGCCTGGGGCGCGCCGTAGCCGCGAAACGCGCCGGGGGTGGGAATGTTGGTGTAGACGACGTGGCAATGGAACTTGAGGTTGGGACAGCGGTAGGTGCTCAGTCCGCGCATGCCGCTGACGGTCTGCACGGTGATGCCGTGGGTGCCATACGCACCGGTGTTGCCGATCACATAATGGCTGAGGGCGTGCAAGATAGGCGCGCCGCCGTTCGGGTCTTTCTTGAAACCGGCCTTGAACACCATGCGCTGTGGATGGCGCGAGCGCGCGCTGGTGAATTCCTGAGCGCGGGTGTACTCGAAGCGCACCGGCCGGCCCGTGGCGATCGTCAGATGCGCGCAGAGATCCTCGATCAACATCTCCTGTTTGCCGCCGAACCCCCCGCCCACGCGCGGTTTGATCACGCGGATGCGCTTCACCGGCAGGCCGATGAGGGGTGCGATCATGCGACGGACGTGGAAGGGGACTTGGGTGCTGGTGCGGATGACCAAGCGATCGTCTTCGTCCCACCAGGTCATACAGATATGCGGCTCGATGCTGCATTGCTGGACCTGCGGCACGCGATATTCGCGCTCGATCACAAAGTCGCTCTCGGCAAAGCCCTGCTCGACGTTGCCGTGTTCGGCGACGATCTCGGCCACCAGGTTGCGCTTGGGGTCCTTGATCCCGATAGCGTCTGGCTCATCGTGGATCACCGGCGCGCCTTCGCGCATCGCCTCGTCGGGGTCGAATACCGCCGGCAGCACCTCATATTCCACCTCGATCAACTCAAGCGCGCGCTGAGCGATCTCGGGGGTCTCAGCGGCCACGACGGCCACGCGGTCGCCGACGTGCCTGACCTTGTTATCCAGGCTGACCTGGTCGTAGGGAAGCGGATTAGGGTATGACTGCCCGCCCGAAGCATAGACGACGCGCGGCACGTCCTTGTAGGTCAGCACCGCGTGCACGCCGGGGAGTGCCTTTGCTTTGCTGGTGTCTATGTGCTTGATGCGCGCGTGGGCATGTGGGCTGGTGAGCATGGCAGCGTAGAGCATGCCGGGCATGGGCATGTCGTCCACGAAGGCCGGCTTGCCTTGTGCCAGCTTGGCCGCGTCCACCTTCTTCTCTGGTTTGCCCACCACGCTGGTTTGTGGCTCGGGCGCAAGCATGAATGGCCCTAAAGTCAGCGTCTGCACGCGAGTCTCGGTCTGGGTGGCGGTGCCGGTCGCGCGTGGTCCTTCGCCGCCCCAGCGTATGTCGCCGATGTCTTGGCGGAAGGCTCCTGCGCTGCTTGTGCTGCCCCCAGGGGTCGGCACGCGAAGGAAAGCAGGGGGCAGACCATTCGCGGACTCCCCGCGCAGGCGCGCGGCAGCATTCAGGACAGCCTGAACCGGCTTGAGATAGCCTGTGCAGCGGCACAACACGCCGCTGATGGCTTCACGCACCTCAGCCTCGCTGGGGTTGAGGGTGCGGTCGAGCAGCACCTTGGCGGCCAAAATCTGAGCCGGCGTGCAATAGCCACACTGGATCGCGCCGTTTTCGATGAAGCACTCTTGCAACACGCTTAGCCCGCGCCGGTCACCGAGGGCTTCGACCGTGATGATCTCGCTGCCATGTGCCTGGGCCGCCAGGGTGACGCACGTGTTGACCACCGCTGCTGGTTGGTCTGGGCCCATGCGCATGATCACGCCGCATGCGCCGCATTCGCCGGTCTCGCAGCCGTGCTTCACGCTAAAGTAGCCCTCGCGGCGAAGGACGGTGAGCAGCGTCTCATGGGGCTGGATAGCGAGGTCTTTTGTTCGACCGTTGATCTGCAGATGAATGATCATGGGGAATCGGCAAACTAGTGTGTCAGACAACTATCGTACCGCACCACGCCGGGCGTCTACGCAAGCGCAGTGAGCGTTGCTTTTTGAGGTTCAGGGTCGCACCTACGCAGCCGGCACTTGGTTAGGGGCCTGCTGATTCACATCGCTCGGCAGGTCGCCGCTTTCGATAAACAGGACGCGCTCTGCGATGTTCGTCGCCCGGTCGCCCAGCCGCTCCAGGTTATGCGCAGCGCGCAGCAACCGTAGCCCATCTTCGATGTATTTTGGATTGCTGCTCATCATGGCCATCGTCTGCGCGAACAGATCGTTATAGGCTTGGTCTAGGCGGCTATCCGCGGCGATGACTTCCTGGGCCATCTGGACATCGCAGTTGAGGAAGGCTTTGATGCTGCGGTCCAACATATCGCGGGCGAGCGCATCCATCTCAGCCAAGTTAAAGGTGGGCATGTCGCTATTGGTCCGACGAGCGGCTTTAGCGATGCCTTTGGCGTAGTCGCCGCAGCGCTCCAGCTCAACAGCGATGATGCTCGCCGCGATCAGAATGCGCAGGTCCCTGGCCACCGGCTGTTGTGTGGCCAAAGCAACGAGACAATCGTGCTCCACGTCGTAGCGCGCGGCATCCAAGAGCTTGTCCTCATGTTTGACGTTGCTCGCCTCAGCGCGATCTCGTTGTATTAACGCCTGCACAGCGCGCGCCGTCGCGTCCACCGTCTGAGCACCCATGACCGCGATGTTGTCGCGGATGTGCCGGAGTTCTCCCTCTAGTACGCTTCGCATGGCCTCTATCATCCCACAAAAACGCGAATCAGCCAAACGCCAGTGGCGTTTGGCTGATCCTTTGCTGGTCCACAGATGACCTGCTTGATGGCTACATGTTGCGTGCGGCGTAGCCTGGGCCTTCCTGGAAGAACTTGTAGTTGTAAGGGATGTCCTCGCGCAGGTTAATGACCTCGCCGCCGGCAGCCGCGTAGCGCTCGCCGCGGAAGGGCTGCACTTCCTGGCCAGGCTTTAGCTCATAGGCCTCTGGCACCTCATCCTCCGGAAAGATGGCCTCGTAAGGGCATTCCGGCACGCACGCGCCGCAGTCAATGCAAGTCGCTGGGTCAATGAAGAACCAAGGCCACTCGTCCTCTGGCTTGCCGGGGACGATGCACTCTACCGGACACACGTCTGCACACGCGCCATCGCGCAGGCAAAGGCTGGTGATAATGTGAGTCATCTGAAGCTGCTCCTACTCGCTACTCTCGGGTTTCATTCGATTCAACATGCGGATTGACTACTGTTAACCTCAATCCGCGAGCGCATTTATACACGAAATCGCCGCGCTTGTCCAGGTCTGCACCCGCGTTTCAGGTCAATTTCAGCGTCGTCAGCCGTGGCGCGCATGCTCAAATCGCCGTGCCACGTCCTCCCAGTTGACCACGTTCCAGAAGGCCTTCAAGTAGTCTGCCCGCCGATTCTGGTACTTCAAGTAGTAGGCATGTTCCCAGACGTCCACGCCGAGGATAGGCTTAAGACCGCCATACTCGCTCATCATAGGGTTGTCCTGATTCGGCGTAGACATGATCTCCAGCTTGCCATCCTTGTTGACCACCAGCCAAGCCCAGCCGGAGCCAAAACGCGCCAAGCCAGCCTTCTCGAAGGCCTCCTTAAAAGCAGCCAGCGAGCCAAAGGCAGCGTTGATGGCGTCAAACAACGGTCCGCTGGTCGGTTCGGGCACACCGAGCTTGAGTTGTTCCCAGAACATCGTGTGGTTGACATGCCCCCCACCGTTGTTGCGCACAGCCGTACGGATGCTTTCGGGGAGAGCGCCCAGGTCGCGGATCAAATCCTCGGCGGTCTTGTTTTGGAGCTCCGGATAGTCCTTGATCGCGTTATTGAGATTAGTAACGTAGGCTGCGTGATGCTTGTCATGGTGAATCTGCATCGTCAGCGTGTCAATATGCGGCTCAAGCGACTCATACGGGTAAGGAAGGGGTGGAAGTTCAAAGGCCATAGCAATGGTCTCCTTCTGGTTCTCAACTTGGGTGTTGGATGAGATTATAAAGGTTTCGGCATGGCCTTCGCCTACTCAGATGT
>JAGHYX010000107.1 GCA_017743375.1 Chloroflexota bacterium | reverse complement strand
GCCCTCAAGCTGACTGCCAGGCCGTAGGTCTTCGAGTCGGAGCATCGGCTGTGATCGTAACCCAGCAGAGGCGGTCGATCAGCTCAGGGGGTGAATCATAGGAAGTGGTGTAATCAACGCCATGGATTCACATGTCGCTGTGCCGCGCAATACAGCCTTGGTGACGCCGCAGCAGTTCGCCCGGGCGCGCGTTCAGATTCTTCGCTCGCGCTCAGAATGACAGGGTGAGGCAGGGCGTGGGTGTCCCCGTGCGCTCGTCATGTCAAGCATCATCGCCCCGAATCGTGAATGCACCCTGCGTTTGGGCAGCCGCCTGCGAACGCGAGAGAGAGGAGCAGGCCCTCTTTCCCTGCTTGTGCGAGGGCATCGTAGGGGGCGACGGGGTAGCGCCGCCCTGCGGGTAAACGCGCCCAGGGGGACAAGGCCGAGATGGCAGCGCCCCGATCGGGGGAAACGTCAGATGTCCAGGTTTTGGACCTCTCGCGCGTGGCGCGTGATGAAGGCGCGGCGCGGCGGCACGGCGTTGCCCATCAGCATGTCGAAGGTGCGGTCGGCCTCGGCAGCGTCCTCCACGGTTACGCGCAGCATGGTGCGCCGCTGCGGGTCCATGGTGGTCTCCCAGAGCTGCTCTGGGTTCATCTCGCCCAACCCCTTGTAGCGCTGGGTCACCACCTCGGTCGGCTTGCTGACATCCAGGCCGCGCGCGCGCAGCTCGGCGTAGATCTTGTCGCGCTCCTCATCGCTGTAGGCGTAGCGCACCTCCTTATTGCCTTTTTTGACCTCGATGCGATACAACGGCGGCTGGGCGATATACACGTGTCCGTGCTCGACCAGGGGCTGCATATAACGGAAGAAGAACGTCAGCAGCAGCGTGCGGATGTGGCTGCCGTCCACATCGGCATCCGTCATCAGCACGATGCGGTCGTAGCGCCGGTTGTCCAGGTTGAACTGGTCGCCCACGCCGGTGCCGATGGCGCTGATCAGCGCCTTGATCGCTTCGGATTGGAGCACCTTGTCCAGCCGGGCGCGCTCGGTGTTCATGATCTTGCCGAAGAGCGGCAGGATGGCTTGGAAGTGGCGGTCGCGGCCCTGCTTGGCCGAGCCGCCGGCGCTGTCGCCCTCCACGACGAACAGCTCGCACTTCAGCGGGTCGCGCTCGGAGCAGTCGGCCAGCTTGCCGGGCAGCGTGCCGCTCTCCAGCGCGCTCTTGCGCTTCACCAGCTCAGCCGCTGCCTTGGCTGCCTCCCTGGCCCGCTGCGAGATCAGGCACTTCTCGATGATCGCCTTCGCCTCGCGCGGGTTTTGCTCCAGGAACTCGGCGAGCGCCTCGCGCACCACCTGCTCGACGGCGGTCTTGGCGTCGGTGTTCATCAGCTTCACTTTGGTCTGGCTCTCGAACTGGGGCTCAGGGTGCTTGATGCTGACGATGGCCGTCAGGCCTTCGAGCGTGTCGCGGCTGTCCAAGTTGGCGTCCTTCTCCTTCAGGAGGTTGGCTTTGCGTGCGTAGTCGTTGAGGCTGCGGGTGAGCGCGCTGCGGAAGCCGGTCTGGTGCGTGCCGCCGTCGGGTGTGTTGATGGTGTTGGCGAAGTAGAACTCGCTGGGGGCAGTGGCATCGGTGTATTGCATGGCGAACTCAACCCAGATGTTGCCCACTTTGCGCTCGGCGGCGATCACCGGATGCAGGGGCTGCTTGTTGCGGTTCAGGTAGCGGACGAAGGCGCTGATGCCGTCCTCGAAGTAGAACGTCATCTCGCGGTCTTCGCGCTCATCGCGGAAGACGATCGTCACCCCGCGCGTGATAAACGCCATCTCGCGGAAGCGCTGGGCCAAGAGGTCGAACTTATATGAATTGTCCTCGGTGAAGATGGCGTCGTCGCGCAGGAAGGTCACCTTGGTGCCGGTCTCCTTGGGGTTGACCTTGCCGATCACCTCCACGGGGCCGGTCGGGCGGCCCTCTTTGTAGGACTGGCGGAAGACCTGGCCGTTGCGCTTGACCTCGGCGACCAGCCATTTGGAGAGCGCGTTGACGGCCTTGACGCCGACGCCGTGCAGGCCGCCGGACACGGTGTAGGCGCCGGTGCCGAACTTGCCGCCGGCGTGGAGGTTGGTCATCACCACCTCCAGCGTGCTCACCCGCTCGCCGGCCTTGTTGCGAAATGTCGGATGTGGCTCAGTTGGGATACCGCGCCCGTTATCCTCGACGGTGACGCTTTCATCTTTATGGATGGTGATCTCGATGCGGTTGCAATAGCCGGCCAGCACCTCGTCCACGCTGTTGTCCACCACTTCATAGACCAGGTGGTGCATGGCCTTGCTGTCTGTGCCGCCGACATACATGCCGGGGCGCTTGCGGATGGCCTCCAGGCCCTCTAGAACTTGAATCTGCCCCGCGCCGTATTCCGATTTCACGGTAGTCTCTGCCATAGCGTTGCGTCTCTACCAGAACAAATATTCTACCAGGTGCGTTGCGCTGAGGGGGATTGGTCCAACGCGGAATGAAAAGCTGCGTCGTTGGGCACACGGTTTGGTCATCCGCAAGTGCGTTGCTCAGAATGACAGGGGGGCTGCCTTGGGTGACGCCACAGCGCTTTTGGGCCAGCAGCATCGCGCGTGAACGCACCCCACCCCCGCGTGGTCATGTTTTACTTTTGAGGATGAGTTCTAGAACATTTGTGCTAAACTGACCGCTATGCTGAATCGCTTGGATGAGGCAGTGCTGGCCTTCGCTGAACATCTGCGGCGCAGGCCGCTGAGCGATAACACCCGCAAAGCCTTTCTGGGGGATATACGGCTATTCGTCCGCTTCCTGACCGCTGAAGGGAAGCCGATGCCCTTGCTTCGCTCGGTCAACAGCGCGCACCTTCGCGCGTTCATCGCTCATGAAGAGGCGCGCAAGAATGCCAATAGTCCAAAGTCGGTCGAGCGGCGGCTGACTTCGCTCAAGGTATTCTTTCGCTGGTTGCACGATTGTGGGCATCTCGCGGTCAATCCCGCCGACCCAATCCCTTATAAGCCGGTAGTTGACCCTCT
Source organism: Chloroflexota bacterium (assembly GCA_017743375.1). Taxonomy (GTDB): domain Bacteria; phylum Chloroflexota; class Anaerolineae; order J036; family Brachytrichaceae; genus JAAFGM01. Next base: position 5,013 of record JAGHYX010000107.1, on the reverse strand, counting down.
GCCTGCTTATCTGACCGACGCGCAGGCGCGCGCCGTGCTGCAGGCGGCACAGGCAGTCGCAGCAGGCCGACGCCATGATACGCGCCCGCTGGCGATCATCCATCTGGTGTTGGAGACGGGGATAAAGAAGAGCGAATGCCTACGCCTGACCAGAGATGACCTCGATCTAGATGCGCGCCGGGTGTGGATTCGCTACGAGAAACGACATCTCAAGTTCAAGGAGCGCGAGTTGTCGTTCTCTGCCGACTGCCGCCAGGCGCTGGCCCGTCACATGGAGCGCTACCAGCCGCGCGGGCGCGTGTTCAACTGTACCGGCCGCAATATCGAATATGCCTTCAATCGCAAGGTGGCGCCGCTGGCCGGCCTGCAGGCGCTGACGTTCGAAATGCTGCGCTGGACATGCGCGCTGCGCGACTATCAATCGGGCGAGCTAGATAAAGAGGCGCTGCAATACAAATACGGCCTTTCAGAGATCGCCTGGCGCGAGATGGAGCACAAGCTGATCCGCATCCTTGCCAGCCAACGGATTAGCGAGGCTGAAAATCGTCGCCCAGAATGATCAACACGTCCGGCGCTTGGGTTGGGTTCGGTGCTGTGGCGATGCTGGTGAGCGGCAAGCCCAGTTCAGCCGCTAGCCACTTGGTCTGCTCCGGTCGTCCCTTGTAATCCACGATGGTCGAGCGAGCGTACCGCTGTGGTGCGTCGCCGATGCCGAGGACAACGACGCCGCGCGCTTCAAGGTAAGCCTTTGTCCCAGCAGCTAGGCCCGTGCGCAGGGTGCCATTCTGGATGACGACCCGCAGCGGCGCGCCCGCCGCTGCTTCAGGCGCTCGTGGCTGGGGGTCGTAGAACTGCGCGCGCAGCTCACGCACGCGCTCGCGGAGGGGGATCAGCACGCTGCCGCCCTGCGGCGTCGTCCATGTCTGCGTCGCTGTTTCGTCGATCGCAAGCTGCGCGATGCGCTCATCGGGGATCTCCGTGGCCAGCAGCGCGAGCTGGGCGAGCTCAAGCGTGCCCAAGTTCGTCTGGACAGCGTCACCCAGGGTTTGGAGCATCTGCGGGAGCCGGGGAAGCAACGCGACGAGGCCCTCATTGCGGCGCAACGCCTCACGCAGCGCCATGACGACCTGCTGTTGTCGGCGCAGACGGTCAAAGTCACTATCACCGGAGCGGGTGCGCATATATTTCAGCGCAGACCACCCATCCAGCCGATGCCAGCCGGCAGGCAACCGAAACGGCGCGTATCCGTATGCCTCATCGGGGAAGTTTGGGTCATCGATGTCACGATCGTTGTAGATCTCCACGCCGCCGGCCAGGTCTATCAGCCGCGCAGCCGCCGCGAAGTTCACGCGAATGTAAAAGCGCAGCGGGATGCCGAAGTTGTATTCGATCGTTTGCATCACATAGGCTGGCCCGCCGTAGACGTGGGCAGCGTTGACCCGATCCAGATCACGGCCCGGCAACGGCACGTATAGGTCGTGCGGGATGCTGAGCAGGCCAGCGCTGCGGGCGACCGGATCCAGCGTGAGCAGCATGAGCGCGTCAGACCGCGCCGCGGCTGGCGGCTCACCTGTCCGTTGGTCAATGCCTATCAGCAGCACGTTGATTCGCTCGCGACCCTGCCAGGTGCCGATGGTCGGCAAGTCAAGCGAGGTCAGCGGCGCGTCGCTGGGGTTGATCGGAATTCGCGGGCTCAAGAGGACGGCGCTCAGCGCCGCGAGGCCGGCAGCCAGCAAGATCAGCGCGGCGATGACGAAGACGATGGGCCAGCGCGTGCGACGCCGCCGCGATGTCGAGCTGGGAGGCATCATGGCTGCAAGTTTGCCTTGACCCACCTGGATGCCTGGGCAGCCAGGTGGAGCGAGCCAGTGACGCAAATCATCTCGTCGTGCCGTGCACCGTCCAGAGCGCACCGCAGCGCATGCTCCGGATCGTGGATCAGCGTCGCCGACGGGGCATGGCCATTGCGATGCTGGGCCTGCCAGATCGCCAGGAGCTGGTCGGCGGGCAGGGCACGGTCGAGGGGCAGCGTTGTGCAGGTGACTCGGGCGGCGCACTGCGCCACGGCTTTGAGTATGCCCGCTGCGTCTTTATCGCGCAGGACGCCCACCACGAAATGCACTGGCCGGTCTGGAAAGTAGGCGCGCAGCGAACTGCACAAGCGCGCCGCCGCGTATGGTGTGTGCGCGCCGTCGGCGATGACCAGCGGCGCGTTGTGCAATACCTCAAACCGCGCCGGCCAGCGCAGGTTGGCCAGGCCTGTGCGGATGGCCGTCGCACAAACCGTGAATCCCTGAGCGTGCAAGATGCCGAGCGCGGTGAGGGCAGTGGCCAGATTTTCAAGCTGCCAATCGCCCAACAAAGGGCAAAATAGCTCAGTGCACGTCCCTATCACCTGGGCAAGCGGGTTGCGGGGATGGAGATGAACACAGGCCCATTGTCCGCTTGCGCCGGCGGCGTCAATCTGAACTCGGGAGCGCGTCGCCGTGCAGTGCGCTTCTACGAGATGAATCTGATCTGCGATGCCGAGCTGGCGAGCTTCAGCGAGGATGACCTCTTTGGCTTCGTCCGTCTGTGGAGCGATGACTGCACTGCGGCGGGCGCGCAGGATGCCGGCTTTGGCCCAGGCGATTTCAGCGAGCGTGCTGCCCAAAATCTGCGTGTGCTCCAGGCTGATGTTGGTGATCACCGACAGGATCGGCTCGGCCAGATTCACTGCGTCGTGGCGGCCGCCGATGCCGATCTCCATCACGGCCAGGTCCACAGCCTGCTCCTCGAACCAGCGATAGGCCATCGCGGTGAACGCCTCGAAGCGCGTGGGCAATCCGAGATCGGTGCGTTCCCAGGTGGCGATGATAGCTGCAATCTGATCGGCCAGCGCCACGAACTGCGCCTCGCGCATGGTCTCGAGTTGCCCGCCATGACCAATCACGAAGCGCTCCAGCGCGGTGTACAGGTGCGGTCCGGTAAACAGCCCCACCCGATAGCCGGCCGCGCTGAGCATGGCGGTCAGCATGGCGGCGGTGCTGCCCTTGCCTTTTGAGCCAGCGATGAGGACGCAGCGGTGCGTCGCGCGCGGCGCGCCACCCAACCTGGAGAGCAGATGCCTGGCGCGGGCGATGCCGTGGCCGAACGCATAGGCGTGCGTGCGCTGGTGGGCGCTATGCCGGTCAAGCGCGTGCAAATAGGAGACGGCAGCAGCGAAAGCGCCTTCCTGCTGTGAATCGGCGGCCATGCGAGAACTTGCAGCGATGGATTAGACCGGCGGCCAGGGGATGTGGCGGTCGTGGCGGTTTGGGTTGGGGAAGTGTTTGAGTTTGATCAAACCATCGAGGCGCTTGATGAATGCTTGGACTTCTTCTTCGGTCAACAGTTTGCGCAGCGCATCGCCGAGCGGCTGACCCGGATTCACCTGCGCGCGCAAGCGTTTCAAGTCTGCCAGCATCTCGGGCGGGATGGGCTGGCCGGCGAAGTCCCAGATCACCGTGCGCAGCTTGTAGTCTGCGTTGAAGGTGATCCCATGGTCAATCGCCCACACCCGACCATGCTTATCGCGCAGACAGTGACCACTCTTGCGGTCGGCATTGTTGGTCACTAAATCGAAGAGCGCCATGCGCTGAAGCTGTTCGCAACACGAAGCGTCGTTGCGGAAGTTGAAGAAGTGTTGGTCGGCATCGCTCTCGATGAACAGTTGTACAGAGCCGAACCCGTGTGGGCCGTTGCGCAGCACAGTGGGCGGCACAAGATGCCACCCAAGCGCCTCGCTGACCAGGTAGGCAGCGAACTCGCGCAAACAGAGCGTGCCGTTGGGAAAGTCCCATAGCGGAACCTCGCCGCGCCGTGGCTTGTATATGGCGAGCAAGCTAGCAGGTTCTGGGTCGTGATCTGAAACGTCGGTGACCTGGACCAGGAAAGTGTAGTTCGACCCCCACGGCATCAGGCCCAGCGATTGCATGTTCCCCTCGCGCAAGATGCGAAGCACCTGCGTGACGGGTCGTTCGTCACCCACTGTGCGTCACCCCCTCGCAAGCACTCGATTCGCCCTCCATTAAGCAAACACGATTTCATCGCTATGCCCATTGCGTCTTGGGCAAAAGCCTTGCACTTCACCGTCGGCGTCCATGGGTTTGCCGCAGAGCGGACAGATCGGGCGACCTTTGGCGACGACTTGAAGGCCATGCCGGCTGAACGCTTCGATCTGCGCACGCGAGCAAAACAAGCGCACCGAAGATGCCTCGTCCGGGTTGACATCCTCCGGCAGCAGCTCTGTTAAGACGATCACGGTCAGGTCGTTCTTCTCGTCGTATCCCAAGCCCATCTGTCCCACGCGGAAGAGCGGAGCCAGCGGCTGTTCCAGCTCCATGTCTATCTCCAGTCGGGAGAACTTCGCGCCTTTCGGGTACTTCACCCTCAGCTCCTCCAGCCACTGCTCGAGGGCCATGCACAGCGCGGAGACCTGCTCCTTCTCGCAGACGAGCGTCACCAGCTCTGTGCCTTTGCGCGCCTGGATATAGAAGGTGCGCTGCCCTGGTTTGCCGATCGCTCCCACGGTAATGCGAGAGACAGGGTTCAAATCAATTGAGCGGCCGGGCATATCGTGATTCTACTACTCGTGTTGTGTAGGGTTATGTAAGAGTGCGTTCACCGATGGGGTCAACCCAATTCAAGCTTATGTTACCCAGTAAAGATTAGTCCTTTATGGAAGATGGGCGATGGCAGTGTCGTCGCCCATCCTCGGATTCCGCCGCAGCCATTAAAAATGCCTACCTATGTGGAGTGCGTTCAATAGGGGCGGGAGCAGCCTTGATGACCCCGCGCGCGGGTCTAGGTCCTTCGCCGCCGCCCAGGACAACGTCCACGCGCGATCCGGCACGACGAAAGTCGTGGCACAGGGGCACGCGCGCCTCCGACTGTGAATGCACTCCTTGTGTAGTAACCTTCTTCGCGATCCATGGCTCACCCTCTTCAGCCCTGTTGGTGGTTCAGCATCGCCGGCGACGTGCTATTTGGCTG
>JAGHYX010000106.1 GCA_017743375.1 Chloroflexota bacterium | reverse complement strand
GGAGGGCTGGGGAGGGGCTGGCCGGAGAGCTGCCCGACTTACTCACACCAGCATCGTTGCTGTTTCCCAGGAACGCTTATGGTCTATCGGACGTTCGCTTGTGTGTTGCTCGTCGTCGCGCTGTGCGCCGGCTTGGTCAGCGGCGCGACCCATGCCGAGACGCTGATGCGCTGGGGATTGGCACGGATGCGCGTCCACCTGCGCTTGGCTTGGCGCTTCGCTGCCTCGCTGGCTGCGCCGCACCGCCCGGACCTGGCCGGCCAGCCGGCCATCTGGCTCCGACCCCCCCGCCAGCTCCCCGGCGTAGTCTTCACCAACGGCCATATTGACCCTTTCACGCTGGATGCGCTGCGCGGCCAAGGGGTGTTGATCCTCTTTGGCTCAGCTCACTGCCACAATAGCTGCCTGCGGGCGCTGGCCCTCCTCACTCACGTGAAAGCCGAGCTCGGCCCTTACGCACAACAGGTGCGCGTCGTCGTCATCAACATAGACCAGGACGGCGCACCGTTGCTCCGACTGGTCCGGTCTTACGACCCGGATTTCATGGTGCTGACGGCCAAGCCGGCTGACGTTTTGCCCTTCGCACGCCGCTATGGGATGACTATCATCCAACCACGCGGCGCTGCGGGCCACCCAACGTTGCCGCTTGTCCCTTATCTCGTTTATCTCGATCGCCAAGGGCGCTGGGTCGCTTGCTTTCCCCTTGGCATGTCCGCCGAGGAGATCGCCGATGAGATCATCTACGCGTTCTGACTGTTCGCTGCGAGGCGCAGCACGCTGCGCCCTGACCTGGCGTGGCCTGTTCATTGCGCTGGCGGTGGGGTGTATCACGACCGGCACCGTGATGGTGCTCTCGCCTCAGCCGGCCAGCGCCTCCGCCCGCCCATGGACCTGGCACCTGCCGCCCGGCGTGCCGCCGCCTCCCGTGCCGGCAGCCAACCCGATGACGCCGGAGAAGTTTGAACTGGGCCGCTACCTGTTCTACGACAAACGGCTCTCCGGCAACGGGACGCAGGCGTGCGCGTCGTGTCACCAGCAGCAGCGCGCCTTCACCGATGGCCGGCCGCGGAGCATCGGCAGCACCGGCGAGGAGCACCCGCGCAACGCGCAGTCGCTGACCAACGTGGCTTGGAACGCCACGTTCACGTGGGCCAACCCGCTACTCACCGAGCTGGAGCAGCAGATCCTGGTTCCGCTGTTTGGCGAGTTCCCCGTGGAGATGGGCGTCGTCGGCAAGGAGCAGCTCGTGCTCGACCGGCTGCGGGCCGATGCGCGTTATCGGCAGATGTTCGCGGCAGCCTTTCCCGGCGAGCGCGATCCGATCACGTGGAAGAACATCGTCTATGCCCTGGCGACCTTCACGCGTGGGCTGATCTCGTTCAACTCACCCTACGACCGATATTTAGCCGGCGACGAACGCGCACTCAGCCCATCGGCGTTGCGCGGCATGCGCTTGTTCTTCTCAGAGGCGCTAGAGTGCCATCATTGTCACACTGGCTTTAACCTAAGCGCCTCGACCACCTTCTCCGGCGCAGCCTTCATCGAGCGCCCGTTCTTCAACACCGGCCTATACAACATTGACGGCAAGGGCGCCTATCCGCCTGACAACGAAGGCGTGAAGGAGGTCACGAACGACCCGCTGGACATGGGCCGCTTCCGGCCACCGACGCTGCGCAACGTGGCGCTGACCGCGCCGTACATGCACGACGGCAGCATCGCCACGCTGGAGGAGGTGATCCGCTTCTACGAGCGCGGCGGCCGGCGGATCGCGCGCGGGCCATACGCCGGCGATGGCCGGCTCAGCCCGCTCAAAAGCGGCTTAGTCTCCGGTTTCAGGCTCACCGACCAGGAGCGCCGCGACTTGCTGGCTTTCTTGGAGAGCCTGACGGATGAATCGTTTATCACCGACCCTCGCTACAGCGACCCATTCCGTGCGTCGCCTGCGCACGATCCTCAGCGTTCGATCGTGAACAGCGCGCCCTCGCTGCGCCCAAACACCTCCGGGAAGTAGCTCTGCTCCGCGGATGCCGGCATCGCCCTGAATTGGCCAGCGATGCTCGGCCGCATGATGTATGTGTATTCGTAGCTGCCCGCAGGTAGGTAGCTGGCGAACGCCGCAACTCGGTCGTCGTATATCTCGCTATGGGCGAAGTACCACCATCCCCATCCATCCGCCCCGCCAAAAGTTGGCCGGCGCTGGGCGGTGATTGAGGTCTGGCTGGTCTTGAGCGACCTGTCCACGGCTTCGGCGCCGGCGGGCAGGTGGTCAACGACGCGCACGTAATAGAGGTCGTTGGGGGCGACGATGGTCAATCGCACGCGCACGTTCTGACCTATCTTGGCGCTGTTGATCGCCGGACAGGGCTTCTCAGGCGTCGGCGTGCAGTCCGCCGGCTCATACTTTCGGGCAATCACGATGCCACGGTTGACCGCCGGCGCGGATTCTGCGGGCAGGTAGGCCCGCAGGTGAGCGGTGTAGTAGAGCCGGCCCTCGCCGGCGCCGCGTTCAAAGCCCAGCTCGTTGGCCTGATCGCGCAGCAAGTTGGCCAGGGCGACCTTCAACTCAGCGGACTCGCCTTGTGGGGTCGCGCGCCCGTTCAGCACGCTTCGGTCATTCAGCGTCACGCGCCAGTCGAAGTTGCTGCGCCGCTCGCCGGTGGCGGCAACCCACTCCCCAAGCGCGGTGATCGCCCATTCGCTCTCTTGGGTAGTGGTCCAGTAACAGCCACATGGCGATGTCAACCGCGCGGCCATCAGCCAGCGGACGATCCCAGGGATGAGCGCGTTTTGTGGGTCGAGGCGGGCCAGGGCGGTCAGGATAATCGCCGTGCTGCGCGCGTCGGTGGAGGCGTTGGCCCAGTCGCGCTCGCGCTCCTGCCAGTTGAGGCCGGTGGCGCTGGTGATGGCCGCCGATTGGAGGTCGGCCAGCAGGGTCTTGATGCGCGCATCCTGCTTGTCGAGCGCGGCCAGCGCCATCGCGAGCAGCGCACGTCCGTAATGTCCCAGCTTAGCGCGCTGCTCGAAGAGCGCGCCGAGCCGGCCGCCGTCCGCCCGCCCGGCCTCCGCTTGGACGAAGAGGATGTAAGCCTGGCGGTTGGCTTCGCTGGCGCTGTTCAGCGCGCTGGCCGGCTTGAGCTGTTCGTTGAGGTAATTATGAGCGCGGTCGAGCACGCTGCGGTCAACGGAGAAGCCGGCCTGCTTGGCGCGCGTGAGGGCGAGGACCACATGCGCGCTGATAAACGGGTCGCTGGCGTCGCCATCCCACCAGCTCCAGCCGCCGTCGCTGCGCTGCTGGCTGTAGAACCGCTGGAGCGTCCTCTCGACAACTTCGGTCTGGGCGGTGGCCGTTATATTGCCGAAGCGCGCCAGCGCCAGGTTGACGATCAAACGCGAGGCGGCCCAGTCGTTGCTCTCGTAGGGCGTTTCCTCGACCGCGCGAATGCCGCCGGCTGCGGCTGCGCCCAGGCCGGTGTCCACCCGCACCATCAGCTCACCCTGGCCGGTGTTCAAGCGAGGGGGTAGGGCGACGAGTTCGAGCTTGCGCCCTGGCGCGTCCACGTCTCCCGCCGTGGCGACCACCTCCGGCGCTGCGTAGCGCAGGATGGGGATGCCGCCGTTGGGTGCGCTGACCAGGCTGGGCCGGACGCTGTCTTGGAGGCCGCCGCCGACCACCGTCATGGTGATCTCCGCGGCTGGCCCGTCCTGCACAACCACAGTCCAATCCACCCGAGCGGTTCCGCCTGCCTTCACGCGCACCTGTTGAACGGCGTTGCCGCCCAGCAGGGTGAGGTGGGTGGAGGCCAGCGACACGCGCGCCTCCAGGTCGCTGGTGGTGTTGTTGTTCACCACCGCGCCGAGCGTCACGGTATCGCCGACGACGAAGAAGCGCGGCGTGACCGGCCGCACCAGCAGCGGCTTGGTGGAGACGACTTCGCGGGTTGCCTGGCCAACGCGCGTGTCGGGGGTGATGGCCCAGGCGGTCATCGTCCAGGTGGTGAGGTTATCGGGCAGGGTCACCTGCACTTGCGCGCGCCCCTGGGCATCGGTCTGGAGGACGGCGTTCCAATAGGCGGTGTCTCTGAAGTTCTGGCGGGTGAGCACCGCGCTGGTAAAGCGTTCGCCCCCGCCCCCGCCGCCCTTGGCCTCGGCCTGTTCTGCCAGGACGCGCGTGATGCGGTCCACGTTGACGTTGAGCGTGTCCGCGCTGCGCACGCCGAGCGGCCGCTCGCCGTAGAACGCTTGCAAAATCGGCGCGCTGTTCGGCTCGGCCAGGCTGAGCACGGCCTTGTCGGCCAGCGAGAGCGCCAACTCAGCTTGGACGGGGTTGCCGGCGCTGTCCGTGACGCGAAGTTCGTAAGTGGCCGTATCGCCGGGCGCGTACTGGGCGCGGTCGGGCGTGATAGTGACGTTTAAGGCGAACTGCTCTGGGGCGACGCTAAAAGTGGTATAGCCCAGGCGATAGGCCGGCACGGGGTTGGTGCCATCCACGCCCTTCACCAACAGCACCGACACATATACGTTGGGCGCAAAGCTGGGTTCGATCGGGATCTCCAGCACCTCGCTGTTGCTGCGCAAGGTGAGCGTCTTGCGCTGGATGAAGTTGCCGCGCTCGATGGTGAGCAGGGCGCTGGTCGCGCCCTGGAAGGGCGAGGGCACCAGCACGCGGGCCGTCTCGCCGACGCGATAGCTGGTCTTGTCGGCCTTGAGCGCGATGCGGTCGTTGTTCTCCACCCGCCAAGTGACGTAGGCGCCGGATTCGGAGACGAAGACTGAATCGCCTGCCGGCAGGCCATCAGCGCTGCTGACGACGAGGCGATATTCCCCGCCCGCTTGCACCTTGAAGCCGGCGACGGCCTTGCCCTCCGCGTCGCTGGTCAGGGTGAGCGAGAGCACTTCGGTGTCGCTGGGGACGGAGGTGTAGAAGAGCGAACCGAAGGCGTCCTGTTCCAGGACGGTGAACCATTGCCGGCGGTTAAACGAGACCGTCAACGGCACGTTCGGTTGAGGCTGGCCAAACCAGTCCACAGCGATCACATCGGCGACGACTTCCTCTCCTGCCCCATAGACATATCCGCGCGGCGCGATGCCGAAGTAGTAGCGGCCCTTGTGGACGACGGCGCTAGCACGGGCCGAGACGCTTTGGTCGTTGAGGTCTGTGACGCTGACCTCTAGGGTGAAGCGCGCGCTGCCCCTGCGCTTGCTCAGGTCAGCCGGCAGACGGACGGTGAAGCGGCCTTGCCCGTCAGTGACCCCCTCGCCATTGGCGATCAGCTCCTCGAAACCAGCGAAGCGCGATACCCCGTCATCGTTGTCGAAGGTGTAGCGCCCTGGGCCGTTGTAGCGGTCGAAGCGGTAATCTTCTGCCAATAAGGCCCACTGCACCCTGGCGCCCGCGGCTTTTCCGCCGAAGAAGTAGCTGGCCTCCGCCGTGGCGTTGATCGTCTCACCCTCGCGATAGTCGGCCTTATCCAGCGCCACAGTGACCTCAAACTCCGGCGCGCGATAGGCAGCGACGAGGAACGAGACGCCGTAGTAGCTACACAAAGGTTCATTGGCGAGAACGCTGGGCTTGGGGATACACACCTGGAGATAGTAGTAACCCGTCGGCGCGCTGTTATCCAGGGCGAACTGGCCGTTGAACCCGCCGTTGGCGTCCAGCGCGACGGTAGTGCTGAGCACTTGCTGCCCCTGGCTGTTGTAAATCGCCAGATTGACCTGCGATAGGTCAGTCGGCAGGCGATAGCGCGCGTCGTCATCGCGCCGGACCAGGCCCTTGTAGAACACCATCTGGCCAGGTCGGTAGATCGGCCGGTCGGTGATCAAATAGGCGAAGTGTGGTTCGGCCTCGTAGCGCCCGGTCAGATCGAAGTCATAGACCCTGATCCCGAAGGCCATCTCGCTCCAGGCGATGCCGAACGGGCCGGCGTTGCCCGGCGCGCCAACCACCGCGTAGAGCGGGTTGTAGGGTCGGTAGCTCTCTGGGAAGACGACGAAAGCCTGGCCGGCTTGCTCATCGCTGCCGGTCTGGGCCGTGGCGATCTCCTGAAACGTCTGGTCGCGGAACGAGACGCCGACGCCGGCCAGCGGCCGACCGCTGGTGAGGTCGGTGACCCAGGCCAGCCCTTCGCGGTCCCCATGCTTGAGCGTCACGTGCACGTTGTTCACGATGAGGATGTGGCGCGCCGGCTGCGCGTCGCGGTCCAACGCGGTCAGCTCCGGCGCGCTGGCGATCAGCAGATAGATGCCGGTGGGCAGCGGGCCGCTGTTGGCCGCCAGGGCAAGTTTGTAGTTGGCCGTTTGGTTCAGCCCTGCCGTCGTCATCACTGACCACTCGCGCAGCACCTGGCCAGGGTCAGGTTCAAAGCGGCGCAGGTTCTCGAACGCATTCGGAGAACCGGTGAATTCAGCGAACTGCTGGGGCGTGAGCGCGATCAGCCGAAAGTCCAGCCGCGTGACGTTGCGGTGGCTGATGAACACCTCGGTAGGGACGGCGGCGTTATAGGTGCCGACCAGGCCGCTGGTCTGAATGTTCACCAGCGGCGGCAGGGGGCCGGTGGTGAAGCGGACCTCGACATCCTGGCCCAGCGTCGCGCCAAAGATGTCGCTGGCCGCGCCGCCCAGGCGCACCCGATAGTTGGTAGAAGGCTTGAGGGACACGCCCAGGAAGAACTCATTGGAGAATGGGTCAAAGTAGCTATAGACGCCGGTCAGCGTGATGGGCGGGTCAAAGGCCAAGTTGGCGACCAGCGTGGGCAACGACATCGGCGCGTTAAAGCGCAGGATGACGTTGCTCTCGGCAGGCACGCTCATCTGACCGTTGGCAGGTGTGGAGCCGATCAGGGCCGGCAGCGGCACGACTTGGAAGCTTGTGCGAACCTCGTCCACAGTTGCGCCGGAGCCAACCGCGGCGCGCGCGCCGGCCTTAATACGCACTGTGTAACTTGTCCCGCGCTGATAGTTCTCTTCGGGCACGAAGGCCATCACCTCGCCGAGGGCTGAGGCGGCAGATGCTTGGCCGGTGGCGGACTGGTCGGTCTGCGGGCGCTCGTCCTCCCAGCGAAAGCGCCCGCGCACCGGCGGCTCGATCACGAAGGCGGCTTGCGCGCTGGCGCGATCCATTTTCTGGCTAAATGTCACGCTGATCGGGTCGCGCAGGCCAACGTTCCCGGCGCCGTTGCTGGGCACGATGGACTTGACCGCCGGCGCGGCCACGCTAAATGTCCACACGTAGTCGCCCTCCAGCAGCGCGCCGGCTGTGTCTTTCAACCCGGCGGCAACGCGGCCTTCGTATATCGTCCCGGCCTGGAGCGGGGCGCTGGGCTGCCATACGTAAATGCTGGTGTTGAGCCACTGCCCCCGACCGGGAATAGGCGGGTTGAACGTGACCGGCGCCGGCAGGTCGGCCTGGGCGTCGAGCATCGTCAGCGGCACGACCGGCCGGTTGAACAGGACGGTGATCGTTGCGTCGGCGGCCACGTCCTGCGCGCCGTCCGCGGGGATGGTCTGGGCCACGGCCAGCTTGCCGATCGTGTTGACGCTGAACGATGCCGGACGGGCCAACGACAACCCCTTGGCGCTGCGCGCGCCGGTTGAGATTGAGACGTTATAGGTCGTCTCGCGTTCCCAGCCGCGCTCGGGCGTGAACAGCGCGCGGTTGTCGCTGACCCAGGTGAGCTTGCCGGCCACCGGCCTCCCTGCGCTGGTCTGGATGGCCAGCGCCTGCTCTACCGAGCGCCGGTCCATCGGCTGGTCGAAGATCAGCTCGATCGGTTTATCAGGGGGCAATTCCTCGCCTTGGGCCGGCGATCGGTCAACCAAGATCGGGCTGCCGAGCGGGCGCGGGGTAGGACTGGGGCCTGGCGTGACCGAGGGGTTAATTTGAACGGTGATGGCCGGCGTGACGCTGGGTTCAATGGTCGGTTGGGCACATGCAGCGAGCACGATGGCGACGGCTGTGAGCGCGCTGACAGAGCGTATGAGCGAATGCTTCATCAATTGCTCCTCCCTTCCTGAAGCTCAGAGGCGAGACCCTGCGTCTCGACTCATTATAAGCAGCCGCTGGGTGCA
>JAGHYX010000105.1 GCA_017743375.1 Chloroflexota bacterium | reverse complement strand
GTTATCCTCACCGATGCCAATTTTGAGCAGATGGTGGAACAGCGCAAAGGCGTGGCGCTTGTGGACTTTTGGGCAGAGTGGTGCGGCCCGTGCAAGATGATCGCCCCCATCGTCGAGCAGATCGCCGAAGAGAACGGCGACAAGATGCTGGTGGGCAAGCTCGACGTAGATGCTAATGGCGAGACTGCGATGAAGTTCGGCGTGATGAGCATCCCCACGCTGATCCTGTTTAAGGACGGGGAGCCCGTCGAGCGATTGGTGGGTTATCGTCCCAAAGAGCAGCTCATGGCAAAGATTCGGCCCTATTTAAGCTGAAGGACGGGCCAAGAATCATTGACTTTCCGCTCCCCACAAGGAGCGGATTTTTATTTCAGCGCGCGGGCGAGGCCGGCGCAGGCGTCAGCAGCTGTGCTGCGCGCGGTCGCGTGATCACCAAAACCACCTCGAGCTTGTCGAAGTCCACCCCCGGCCGCACGATCGCCTGCTGGGTGGTTTCCACGTCCTGGCTAATGACGCGCTCCACGGCGCCGATGGGCAGCCCTTGCGGCAACATGCCGCCCAGACCGCTGGTCACGATCAGGTCTCCGGGCTTAAGTGGCTCAGTCTGCAGCACATTTTGTAGCAGCAAGATGCCTTCGCTTGTGCCGGCCACCGTGCCGGAAGCGCGCGATTCCACCATGCGTACGTTGACGAAGGACGCCGGATCGGTCAGCAACTGCACTTGTGCGGTGGCATGGCTGACCTTGCCCACCCTGCCCACCAAGGCCAATCCCCCGGCCACGACAGGCATGCCAACCTCTATGCCATCCCGAGCTCCGGCGTTGATCGTGATATAGCGCACGAACGGGCTGGGGTCGCCGGCGATGACGTTCGCGCATTTGCCTGCCGTCGGCGACTGAGGATTCACTCCCTCGCACTTCAGCATGTCGGCCATCCCGATCACATCGGCGCCGACCACCTCGTAGGTGGGGTTATCGCTGGCGAAGCGCAGGAGGTCGCGGTACTGCTTGATCTCAGCCTGAAATTCACGCAGACGGATGTTCTCGGCCTCCAGCGCTGTGACCTGGCGACGCAATGCCTCAACGCGCGTGCGCAGATCCACCAGATCGCTGCTATCGCGAAACAACCCGCCTAAGGTGCGGCCCAGGTTCGTAAACGCTTGTTGAATTGGTCCGAGCAGCAACGACGCCGGCCCCTGCGAGATTGGCTGGGCGGATAACGCGCCGGCCAACAGCGCAACCGCGCCTACCACGAGCATCACAAAGACTAGCGCAAATGAACGAGAACGCGGACGGTTTGTCACGACTGCTTGTGATGATAGCAGCGTAGCCGTGCGTTCGATTTAGCCAGCTGCATCGCGCAAGGAACTCGGGAATTTGCATGGCCTAGCCGAGCAAAGATCGCCCGCCGGGAGAGAGCGCACCCAATGTCAGTCGAGCTGAGCGATGGCAAGCCGGCGGAAGCGCGAGCGCTTCTTGAACTGATGGGTTTCCATGCGCTCCAGCACGTCGCGCAAAAAGCGCACCGCTTCGACGATATAAGCGCCCTTGTTCAGCATGACGCACTCGGCGCGGCCGCTCATGACCGCGTCGGAGACCTCGGCCCGCGACGGCGCGCCGGTCTTGGCCATGCTCTCCAAGACTTGCGTTGCCCAAATCACGGGCAGATGCGCTGCTTCACATAACCAGAGGATCTCCTCCTGCACTTCGGCCAGTCGCTCGAAGCCCACCTCGACAGCTAGGTCACCACGCGCCACCATCACCCCGATGGGGGGTGCCTGCAAGCCGGCCAGCAGCAAGCGTGGCAGGTTCTCAAAGCCCAACCGCGTTTCGATCTTCAGGATCACACCGATATGCGGTGCGCCTAGATCGTTCAACGCCCGGCGCAAGGCCCAGAAATCGTCCGGGCCACGCACAAAGGAGAGGCCGATCATGTCCACGTGCGGGGCGACAATGCTCAGGTCGGCCATGTCTTTGTCTGTGATGGCGGGGATGTCAAGATGAACGCCAGGCACGTTGACGCCTTTCTCTGCGCCTAACTTCGCACCACTGGCCGGGCTGGTCTGCGTGATCTCGATCAGCATCTTCTGGCCGTCGTTATCTAACACGCGCCCGCCGATCTTGCCGTCATCGAACCAGATTGACTGGCCGGGCGAGATCGCCGCGAAAGTCGCGCCAATCGAACAACTGATTTGCGCATAACGGATGATCTGACCATCGGGACTGCGCACTGCCGGCTGGCCAGGGGTGTCGTCGTTGGTCATGATTAATCGGTCGCCGGTTCGCAGCATGAATGGCTCGGTGACGACCGGCAGATCGCCAACTCGCAGCTCACCTAGCGTAGCCCTGCTGCGCAAGAGGCTGACGGGCATGCCGGTCTCTAGATAGGTGGTGCGGTCACACTCAGCCAACACGGCGTCATCGCGCCGGGTGACGATCTTCAAGACTCGATAGCGACCGCGCGTATCGCGCAGGACGAACGCATCGCCGGGCTGGGCGTGGTCGAGCGCTGCTCCGGCCAACGGCACGGCCGGCGATCCGTCACACGCTTGACCGGGCCGGACGAACCAAACCTGCGCCGGCTTGATCACGCGCCCGCGAATGTCGCGCTCAGGCCGCAGCTTGATCACCCGCGCGGTCGTCGCCAGCGGACCCGTGCGCAGCTTAGGGCCGGCCAGGTCGGCACAGATCTTGCACGTTCTCCCCAGCTCGCGTTCAGCGCGCCGCAGGTTCTCGATCATCTTAAGCCAGGCTTCCGGGTTGTCGTGCGCGCAGTTAATGCGCATCACGTCCATGCCCGCAGCGAGCAGGTCGCGCACTAAACTGGGGTTGTGCGCAGCCTCGGAGGGCATGGTCACCATGATGCGCACGGAGCGGCCGGGAGGCAGCGGGCCGAACAAGCGGCAGGTATGCTCGTGAAGCAACGCACGGCCTCGCCTAAAGTCCACGGCCATGGAAGCACTGGGGGGCGGTTCGCGCTTAATTAAGCAATGTAGCGCCATCAGCACGCTTTCCAGCGTGTGGAGCGTGTGGGCTTCGGATCGCCCCAGCGAGCTGAGGCCGAGCGATGCCAGCTCGTCTTGCAAATCGCGGATATCCATTTGGCGCAGCGCTAGGTAGTGAAGCAGGTTGCGCGCGCTCTCCCGATAATCCGGCGCAGTGCGCATCAGAACATCGCGAAATCGTTCCTCTAAGGCCAGTGCGCGCTGGTAAAGCTCCCGAATCGGTGCAATTAAGCGTTCTGGCGAGCTGGTCATGGAGGCTTTGACATATTGTAGCTGTGCCTCGATTTAGTGTGTACCTAAGCGAAGCCTCTCAACGCCCGCCCAACCAACGCCCCGCACGGCCACCAAACATCCTGACTAACTCCCCCTAAAAGCTCATGATGGCGGAGCCATCATTTGGCCTGGGGCAAACAACGGCGCAGTAGCGCAGTCGCTGTTTCCAGGACGCGGGGGAAGCCCCCTTTTATTCCCCCGCGTGCGGGGGAATATGCTGAGCGGCATCCACAAGTCTGCTGCCTCGGCCACCCTGCGGCAACTTTGTTCGCCGCGAGCTGAGATACTCCGCCGGCGCTCACAATGGCAGGGTGAGGCAGGACCTCGGTGACCCCGTGCGATGACCACCGGTTGCGCCAAGAACACCCGCCCCCTTTCCGAGATGAGTTCTGGCCTTTACCGATTATGAAGCGCGTTTATTTTGTATCGCCCTCTCGTAGACCTGGACATACGCAGCCGCGCTGCGCTCCCACGAGAAATCCTGGGCCATGGCTGCGCGAATCATGCGCTGGATGTGCTGTGGACGATCGTAGTATGTGCTCACTGCCCACCCGACGGTGTAATAGATCGCGTGCGCGCTCGGCTCGTAGAACTTGAAGCCCGTGCCTTCGCCTGTCCGCTCGTCGTACTGTTGCACTGTGTCATCCAGTCCCCCCGTGGCGCGGACGATGGGCAGCGTCCCATAGCGCAGGGAGTACATTTGGTTCAGGCCACACGGCTCAAACAGGGACGGCATTAGGAAGAAGTCCGAGCCGGCCTCGATCAAGTGCGCCAGCTCCTCGCTGTAGCCGATGAAGCTGCCGATCCGTCCTCCGTAACGCGCCGGCAGCGAGCCGAAGACGTGCTCCAGCCACTTCTCACCGCTGCCCAGGATGGCAAACTGGACGCGCATCTCGCGCACGATGCCCTCGATGCACTGGGCTAACAGGTGTAGGCCCTTCTGCTCCACAAACCGGCTGACGATGCCGATGATCGGCATATCCGGCGCGACCTCTAGCCCCATTCTCTCCTGAAGGACCCGCTTGCAGACGGCCTTGCCTGAGAGGTCGTGAGCCGAGTAGCGCGCAGGGATCAGCTGATCGGTCTCTGGATTCCAACGCGTGTAGTCGCAACCGTTCAAGATGCCGACATAGTTCTCGCCTTTATTGTTCAGATAGGGCGCCAGACCATGCCCTTGCTCCGGCGTGCGCGTCTCGCGCGCATACGTCGGGCTGACCGTGTTCACCATGTCCGCGTAGACAATCCCGCCTTTGAGGAAGTTGATCGCCCCGTAGTCCTCGAACTTGTCCGCCGTGAAGTTCGACCATCCCAGGCCCAGATAATTCATGTGCTCCGCTGGATATTTGCCCTGGTAAGCGATGTTATGAATGGTGAGTAGGCTAGCGGCGTTCCCCAGCACGGGGTCGTTCCAATGCCAGATCTTCAAATACGCTGGGCCAAGAGCGGTGTGCCAGTCGTGAACATGCACGACGTCGGGGGCGAAGCCGATGTCCTTGCACAGTTGCAAGCCGGCGCGCGTCAAGAAGCCGAAGCGGCGCGGGTTATCTGCGTAATCGTGAAAATCTTCGTCGTGATACAGACCTGGCCGATCGAAGTACTTCTGGCTTTCGATGAAATGCACGGGATCCCCTTGGCTATCGGCGACATGCACGGCGCACCACTCCAGCGTATCGCCCATCCAGACGCCCATCGGCCCATGAAACCAACGCAGGCCGTAGCGGCTGCCATCGATCCACCCATAGCGAGGGATGACCACGAGCACCTGGTGGCCTAAAGCGCGCAGGTAGTGCGGCAATGCGCCCACCACGTCGGCCAGCCCGCCGGTTTTGGCGTAGGGAACGCACTCGCTGGCGATGCACAGAATGTTCATTCGTTAGACGGCGCGATTATCCTACGCAGCCTGCCCCGATGGGCGGGTCTATCTCCCGCGCCCTTCGCAGCACGCTCCCCGCCCCTCAGGGATCGCTATACTCAGCCCGTGCTCACGCCGATCGCCCGGCTCTACATCGTCTGGATCGCGGTTCATTTCTTCAGCTTTGCCTTCCCCACCACGCTCATCAACTTCTATTTAGAGGCTCTGGGATTCGACCGCGGCTGGATCGGCGGCTTTCACGCTGCCAGCCAGATCGGCGGGCTTGTGCTCGCCCTGCCGGCAATCGCCGTCTTTCACTTGATCGGGCGACGACGGGCATTGGCCTTCGGCGCGCTCTTCGCCAGCCTCATCCGCCTGCCCACTGTGCTCTCGCCTGTGCCGGAGGTGATCCTGGCTGCCGAGGCGCTCAGCGGGTTCGGCACGGTGATGTTCGGCCTCGCCAGCGTCTCGCTTCTCGCCGATGCCTCCAGGCCGGACGATCGCGCTGTCGTGTTTGGGCTAAGCGACTTTACGCGCACGCTGGCCGTGCTAATAGGGAGCATTGCCGCCGGCGGCTTACCCGCGCTGATCGCCCCGCTGCTTCAAAGCGAGCCGCAGAGCGCCGCTTCATACCGCGCTGTGCTGGCCGCTTCATTTGTGGTCCGCGCTCTGGCTGCCATCCCGCTCGTGCTGATCGCGCGACGAAGGCCAAGCCACCAGGACGCGACAGCCGGTCTGCCGGACGTGCATCCCGCGCGCTACCTTAACCCGCGCGTGCTGCTTGGCCAGCGGCTGCGCATCTATGCGCTGAGCGTCCCTTTCATGCTGCTGCTCCTGGCCGAGGCGATGCTGTTCACCTTCTTCAACCTGCTCCTGCGTGATTGGTTTGGGGCAAGCGATGCAGCGGTGGGGGTGATCATCGGCCTCAACGCGCTGATTGGCGCGCTGGCAGCGTTATTGGCGCCGCGCTTGGCGGAGGGGCTAGGATATCGGCGTGCGCTCATCAGTAGCACGCTCATCAGCGCGGCTGCCATCGCCGTATTCGCGCTCAGCCCCAACTTGTTGTTGGGCGCACTGGCGATCTTCATCCAGGTCGCCTTTGCCCAGATCACGCGCGTCCTCTACAGGGTATATGCCGTGAACGCCGTGCTGCGCAGCGAATATTTCATCCTCGGCGTCGTGATGTCGCTGGCGGCGAACATCGGGCCGACAGTTGCCCCACCGATCGGCGGCTGGTTACAGAACACGCTCGGCTACGTCCCGCTCTTTGCGGCAGCGATCGGGCTGTCGGTGTTGGCCGCAGCGGCCTTTGCCCTGCTCGACCGCCGGCTCAGCGCAGGTGCGCGGCTTCCAGTGGTGCCTGCGCCGGCGCTTCTCCCAGCCCGGCGACCTTTCCCGCGAACACTTGACGAATGATGTCCTCGACAGGTGGATCCTCAAAGGTCACGTCGTCCACCTTGATCTGGGTAAGCAACTGGGCGGCGACCTCTGGCGCGCGGTCACGCGGCACGTGCAGCACAGCCGTCAGTCCATCGCAGGTATCTACCTTGCCGAAGGGGGCGAGCTGCTCGCAGCTCACCACCTGTTCAAATTGTAGGCGCAGGATCTTATAGGGAGCTACGCGCTCGATCAGCGCGCGAAAGTCGCCGTCGTAGAGCAACTTGCCCTTGTCAATCACGATAATGCGATCGCACAGCGCGGTCACGTCTGCCATGTAGTGGCTGGTGAGGAGGATCGTCGCCCCGTGCCGGCGGTTATATTCGGCGATGAACTCGCGGATGCGCACCTGCATCGTCACATCCAAGCCGATCGTCGGCTCGTCCAAGAAGAGCACCTTTGGGCGGTGCAGCAGCGCAGCGGCGAGCTCGCACTTCATACGTTCGCCGAGCGACAGCTTGCGCACCTGCTTCTTCATCAGCGGCCCCAGCTCCAAGAGGTCGTCCAGCTCCTTCAGCGTGGCTTGGTATTCGGCCTTGGGGATTTCATAGATGGCTTGATTGACCAGGAAGGTCTCGACCGCCGGTAGGTCCCAGAGCAACTGTTGCTTTTGCCCCATCACCAGGGTGAACTGCTTGAGGTAGGCGTGTTCGCGCTTGTGGGGGACGAACCCCATCACCGTGACATGTCCACTGGTGGGGTAGAGCAAGCCGGCGAGCACTTTGAGGGTGGTGGTCTTGCCGGCCCCGTTGGGGCCTAGAAAGCCCACCACTTCGCCGGCTTCGATGTCGAACGACACATCATCCACAGCTTTGACCGTCCGGTACTTGCGGGCTACGAAAGCGCGCAAGCTGCCCATCAGGCCAGGCTCTTTCTCGTGCACCTGGTAGTACTTGCACAAGTGCGCAACGCGAATCTGCGGCGACATGGCACAAAAAAGAGATTGAAGATCAGGGCGTAACGCTCCAACCTTCAATCTCTTGACTCAGTGCCCCAAGAGAGACTCGAACTCCCGACCTTTTGCTCCGCAAGCAAACGCTCTATCCAACCTGAGCTATTGGGGCTAGTGCCTATATTGTAGCAGATTCTGAGGATAGGTGGGGCGCGTTCAGAATGGGGCAGGGCTAATGAATCCTCTGACACGCGCCTAGCCAAGCTAACCCGGCGCGCAGAAGTTGACCTGCGTCCATCAGGCACCTAGCACGCAGCGAATCACGTGAACAACAAATGGCATCACGCCTGTCTTTCTCGCATGACCGCGGTCTTCGACCGCATGCCCTGCCTTGATCTCCTCTTGGGCGAGCACCACTCGTATCTCTTGCCCGAACCAATCCCCAGCGCCGGCAATTCACGCTGACTCTCGCGCAGGTTTCTCCCCTCCACGCCGATCTCCTCGCGCGGGCTATCCTCCAGTGGGGTCGTTCAGGAACCAGTTAACCGACGATGCGCGGGGATCTCATCTGCGTGAGATTCGCCTGCCGGGCGTCCACAGTCTGAGCAAAGCATCGGCTTGTTCAGGATCGCGGACTAGTGTATGGCGCGGCCGGCTGATCTGTCTGCCCAA
>JAGHYX010000010.1 GCA_017743375.1 Chloroflexota bacterium | reverse complement strand
AGCGCAACTTCTCCCCCACCACCAGCATCCCGCCACCTTGATCGCGGGCCGGCGCGTCGTAGTAGGGACGCAGCCTCGGCAAGAGGTAGCGATGTACCGCGCGCGCCATGACCTTCTGGTAGCCCAGCCGGCGCAAGCGCGGCGAGACAAGCAGGTTAAATAGCGAGCGCCGCCCGATGCCGAACTGCCGGTTCATGCGATCCCATGCGCGCACCGCCTCTGGCGCGACGTAATAGCCGACATACGTCAGCTTGACGCCGACGCCGGCCAGCAGCACGCGCCATTCGTCGGCGGTGTGATAGTGGTAATGCGCCAGCAGCGCGTCTACGCTGCGCGCATAGCGCTCCGCAGCCTGTTTATCCGCGGCGCGCGCCACGCCGTCGAGCAGCCGGCGAAAGTGATCGCTGGGGACGGTCAGCACCAACAGCCCGCCGGGGCGCAGCACGCGGGCCAGCTCGGGCAGCACGTTTTGCGGATCCGGGATGTGCTCGATCACGGAGTTGCTGTATACCGTCCCGAAGGCGCCATCGCGGTAGGGGAGATGATGGCCGTCGGCGAACTGCACGCCATGGCGATAGACGCCGCTGTCGCGTGCCGATGGCAGCTCGCGCGGCGCGATGTCGCAGCCGTATAGGCCGTCGGCCTGGCCGAACAGGGCCTGGGTGAACAGGCCATCGCCACAGCCGAAATCCAGCAGCGGGGATGGGAATGCCAGCGCGCTCAGCGCTTTGGCTTCGATGGCGCGCCAGAGCGCCACCGGCGGCGCAAACCAGTAGCAGCGTAGGAAGGCGTCCAGGTAGTCTTTGTGCGGGTCGGCGCGCAGGGTGGTTGCGGCAGGCATCGTCGGGATTATATGAACCCATGTCGGTTGATACAATCCTCGCGTTGTGATGTTCCTGTTGAAGCTCGGCGGTTCGCTGATCACCGACAAGACGCGCGAGAACACGCCGCGCATGGATGTCATCCGACGGCTGGCGGAGGAGATTGGGGCATGGTGGTCGGCGAGAGAGGCGCAAGCAAAGCTCCTGGTCGGCCACGGCAGTGGCTCCTTCGGCCACGCGGCGGCCCAACGCTACAGCACGCGCGCCGGCGTGCGCGACGCAACCGGCTGGCGAGGGTTCGCCGAGGTGAGCGTGGCCGCCGCGCGCCTGAACCGGATCGTGGCCGACGCGCTGCACGACGCCGGCCTGCCGGTGATCAGCTTCTGCCCTTCGGCCAGCGCGCGTTGTCAGGACGGCCGGCTGGTCTATCTAGATACGGCGCCGATCCGCGCTGCGCTGGACAGTGGGTTGTTGCCGCTGGTGATGGGCGACGTGGCCTTTGATACCGTCCGCGGCGGCACGATCATCTCTACGGAAGAGGTATTCGCGTATTTGGCGCGGGAGCTGCCGGTGACCCACGTGCTGCTGGCCGGCGAGACGGAGGGCGTCTATGCGCGCTTTCCGCCAACGGAAGGGCAGGACGCAGTCATCCAGCGCATCACGCCGCGCGAATG
Organism: Chloroflexota bacterium; assembly: GCA_017743375.1. Classification (GTDB taxonomy): domain Bacteria; phylum Chloroflexota; class Anaerolineae; order J036; family Brachytrichaceae; genus JAAFGM01. The sequence goes on along the minus strand of JAGHYX010000010.1, from coordinate 32,270 downwards.
GGATGGACTGCGCGCGGGGGTGGGCGGCGCGCGCGGGGCCGACGTCACCGGCGGCATGGCCGCGAAGGTGCGCGACATGCTGACCCTGGTGATGGCGCATCCAACGGTCACCGTGCGCATCTTCTCCGGCCTGACCAGCGGTAATGTGCGCGCGGCCTTGCACGGCGAGCGCTTGGGGACTGAGATCGTCGCTACGGACGACGCACGGCTGATAGGACCGGTGGCGATATAGAGGGCGACTGGATCGGGTGGAGCAAAAAGGTAAGCTTATATTGACCTATCTGGATCACGTCGCCATCAGAGAGCGGCGCGCGAGAGATGCGCTGGCCGTTGACGAACGTCCCGCTCTCGCTCAAGTCGTCCTCGATATACCATGCTTGCGCTTCTTCGTCCCAAGTGATGCAGGCGTGGCATTCGCCAACGGATTCATCGTTGACGCAGATCGCGCACTGCGGGTCGCGGCCGATCCAGGCTCCTGAGCGGATGGCGTAGCAGTGGCCGTTGACCGGCATACTGTCCCCAGTCGGCATGAGCCAGGCGGTCGGAGCGTGCGAGGGGATCTCGGCTGGCCGTTCGCGCAGGAGCGCGCGCAACAGGGCGGCCAGAAAGGCATAGAGCGCTACAGCAAGGAGGACGCGAAGGGCAAACAAGCCATACTCCAGAGCGCCGTTCGGCTGAGGGGAGGGCATGGCGACCGCTCAGCACTGACTCCAGAACGCGATCGCTCCCTCGGCAATGCGCCTAGGCGGGCCAGAGCGCCGTGCAATAGGCACGATGTAAATACCGGCGATGTCTGCTGTTTCGTCGCTCTCCGCTATCGGCAGCACAACGGCGTCGCTGTTCGGCGACCAGATGCGGTGGCTGAGCGCATATTGATCGAAAAAGGGCAAGAGCAAACTGTCGAATGACCTCGCCGGCATGAACGTCGTGATCAGATGCGCCTCACCGCTCTCGACGTCCACCGCCCACAGGTTGAGGAGCGAGGTTTGATCATCATCGCCCTCGTCGGCGCTTTCTGATGACGGATCCTCTATGAGGAAGCCACCTGCGCGCGCAGCGATGTCCGGATTGGGGAAGATGCGCTCGTGCAAATATTCAGCGGCGTTGGCGATGGTGAAGTAGGCTATCCACCGCCCGTCCGGCGACCAGAAGAACGCGATCACCACGTCGTCGGCCAACATGCGCACTTTGGCCGTGGAGACATCTAGAAGACGCAGCGGCCCGTAATACGTCTGCAATGGCTCGGTTGGGCTGATGTAAGCCAGTTGAGCGCTCGTCGGGCTCCAGCTCATCGCGGCCAACCCCTGGTGGGGGATGACCAGTCGGCTGGGCACATCGTGTCCATCGACGACCAGTTGGAGCTTGCCGGCTTGATCAACCTGGCCAAATGCCCAGAACTGTCCGCTGCGGGCGATGCCCGGTGCTTGGAAGAAGCCGGGGCGCGCGATGCTCCGGCGCCGCTGATGTGGTTTAAAAGGATCGATGAACTTGAGCTGGGCGTCATCTTCGTTGGTCGAACCAATGTGCAGCAGGATGCGCCGGCCATCGGCGCTCCAATCCCAGAAACACGGCTGACCCACGGCGATCGGGTTGTCGCCCACGATGTCAGTCGGTCCGTTCAACAGCGTGTCATTGAGCGAGACCACGTGTAACCCCAACGCATTCTCCGCCAAGCGATTGGTGATGAAGCTAATGTGTTGTCCATCGGGCGACCAATAGGCATATATTGGGATGTTACGGTTGCTTTCGTAGATGGGCTGTGGCGAACGGGATAGCGCGTCGGGAGCATCCTCAACGAGGAAGACACCGGCGTGGGTCGAGGATAGGCCCAGGGCAGCGATGTAGCGGCTATTTGGCGACCAGGCGGGAAATTGGAAGATCAACCCCCCAGAAGTGAGCCGCCGCCGTCCTGAGCCGTCCGGTGAGATCGTCTCTAATTCGCCGTCGGGGTTGATGAACACGATTCGGTTTACGCCCTGCGTCATGCCCTGATCGTAGCGCAAGTTGGCAAAAAACGCACTGAGCGTGTTCGCCGATAGAGGTGGGCTATCCTCCCGGCCAGCAGCTTTGCCGGTGTGTCGCTCAACTTCTGGAGATCGTCCCGAATTTGTCCATCGCGTCGAGTAACGCCCAGGGGGACTTTGGAGGTGCAGTCTGAGCGAGGCGCGAGCTTTCCTCATTGCGCAGAAGGAACGTCAGCGCACTTTCAACTGAAGCGCCGCACTCAGGACGATACATGTCTAATACAGCTATGTCGGACCAATACGACTTCATCACCCTGGGCGAGGCGATGCTGCGCCTCTCGCCGCCGGCCTATCAAAAAATCGCCCAGGCCGGCGTCTTCGATATTCAGGTGGGCGGGGCGGAGTCGAATGTAGCGATCAACCTGGCCCAGCTCGGCTTTCGGACGGCCTGGCTCTCGCGCCTGCCCGACACCCCGCTGGGTCGCCGGCTGGCCGCAGCGATTGCCGCCCACGGCGTGGATACTGGCGGGGTGCGCTTCGCGCCCGGCGAGCGGCTGGGCCTATATTTCGTCGAGCTTGGCCCGCCGCCGCGCCCCAACCGCGTGATCTACGACCGCGCCGGCTCGGCCGCCAGCCGCATGTCCAGCGCCGACGTGGACTTCGCGCGCATCGCGCAGGCGGCCTGGCTGCACCTCACCGGCATCACGCCGGCACTCAGCCCCAGTTGCCGGGCGATGGCCGCCGACGTGCTGCGCTTTGCGCGCGAGCGCGGGCTAACCGTCTCATTTGACGTGAACTATCGCGCGCTGCTTTGGTCGCCGAGCGAGGCAGCCCAGGCGCTGTTGCCCCTTTTGCCGCTTTGCCACTATGTGTTTATCGCCCATCGCGATGGGCAGGCCCTGTTTGGCGCGCCGGCGGACGCCGGCGAAGCCGCCGCTGCGCTGCGCGCGCGGTTCGGCTGCCAGACGCTGGTGATGACGCTGGGTGAAGCCGGCGCAGTGGCGCACGCTGAGGACGAGCAGGTCGCTGTGCCGCAGCCCTTCCAAGTCAGCCAGGTGGTCGATCGCATCGGGGCGGGCGATGCCTTCGCTGCCGGTTTCATGGCCGCGCGTCGCTGGGGCAAATCGCTGGCCGATGCGCTGCGCTACGGCCATGCCCTCAGCGCCCTCAAGCTCACCCTGCCCGGCGACCTGGCGCTCTTCAGCCGCGCCGAAGTGGAGCAGCTCATCGCCGGCGACGGGCAGGCCAGCCTGCGCTAGCTCGCCATCACGGCACCGATCGCTGTGGCCAGGCCAGGCGTCGGCGGGATCATGACCTGCGCCCCGTAGTAGCCAGCCACCGTCTCAACGACGCGGCGGACGCAAGACAAGTCCATCAGGTGGCCAACCATGACAATTGGCGCAAGCTGCTCGGCGCGCGCGGCGTTGATGGCGATCACGGCGATCACTTGGCCGACCAGCACAGCAGCTGCGGCAGCCAGGTCCTCACGCGCAGCGCCAGCCCACTCGCGCCTCGCGGGTTTGCCGAAGTTCACCGCGCTGGTATCTGCCGGTAGGCGACCGATCGCCCCGCCGATTGCCTCGATCAGCGTAATATCCACCTTGTTGGGGTCGCCGGCCAGGGCCAATCGGTTGACTTCGGCTGGGTCAGCCGAGTCGATCAGCAGCCGACACAGGCCGAGCAACGTGCCGCCGCCCACGGCGCTGCCGGTGACGTGGTAGGCGCGGTCGCCGCGCGCAGCGACCATTGCTGTGCCCGATCCCGCGCTGACGATCAGCGCTTCCTTCAGCGCAGGTTCCTGCCGGCGCGCCAGATACAGCCCGCCCAGGCCGATGGATGCGATTTCATCAGCTTTAGCGACTGTCACGCCTGCGATGTCGTCAGGCAACTGGCGATGTTGGCCGCCGGTCACGCAGAGTCGTGTGAAATCGCTCACCGAGCGTCCCAGCGTGGTCAGCGCGCGCGTCAGGTGCGCCGGCGTAACCGGTCGCTCGCTGGGCAGCGTGGCCGATTGGACAACCGCCCCATCGGCCATCACCACCACGTCAGTGTTGGTCAATCCGAAGTCAATCCCGACTTGCATCATGCGCTACACACTATGCACTACGGAATACGGAATACACAATACGTAATACGCGATACGCAATACGTATTCCGTATTCCGTATTTCGTATTTCGTGTTGCGTATTGCGCATACGGCATCACGCGCGCGCGAGGAGCGCGGCGACGATGCGCTGGCTTGCTCGGCCGTCGCCATACGGGTTAGGGACCGAAGCCATGTGCTGATAGGCGGCTGGGTCTTCCATCAGCCGGCTGGCCTCGGCCACGATGCGGTCGTGGTCGGTGCCGACGAGCTTCGCTGCGCCCAGCGCCACGACCTCTTGACGTTCGGTCACCTCGCGCAGCACAAGCACTGGCTTGTGGAGGCTCGGCGCTTCTTCCTGAATCCCGCCGGAGTCGGTGAGGATAAAGTGGGCGCGCTGCATCAGCGCGACCATTGTTTCATAGTCCACTGGCTCGATCAGCGCGATGTTGGGGGCGTCCCCCAGCAGGGCGCGCGCCGGCCCCCAGATGTTTGGGTTGTAGTGAAGGGGATACACGATCTGTATCTCATCGTGATAGCGCTCGGCCAGCGTCCGCAGGGCGCGGCAGGTCTCGGCAAAGGGCGCGCCGAAGCTCTCGCGGCGGTGCGAGGTGACCAGGATCAGGCGTTTGCGCTCGTCGAGCGTCAGGCCGGGGATGCGTGCCAGCAACGCGCGACCATTGATCCGCTGTGCGACGCTGAGCAGGGCATCTATCACCGTGTTGCCGGTGACGAGCACATCATCCGGCGGCGCGCCCTCGCGCAACAGCGTTTCGCGCGCAGCCGGCGTGGGCGCAAAAAACAGGTCGGCCAGCACATCGGCGATCCGTCGGTTGACCTCTTCTGGAAATGGCCGATATTTGTCGCCGCTGCGCAGGCCGGCCTCGACGTGGCCGATGCGGATGCGCCGGTAGAACGCTGCCAGGCTGGCCGCCATCACTGTTGTGGTATCACCTTGCACCAACACCCAATCCGGGCGCACAGCGTCGAACACCTCGTCCAGCGCGCCCAAAATGCGCGCGGTGAGCGCGCTCAGCGATTGATCTGGCTGCATGAGCTGCAAATCGAAGTCGGGCTGAAGGTCAAAGGCCCGCAGGGCTGAATCGAGCAGCTCCCGATGTTGGCCAGTGGCGCACACGTATGCGCGGACGCGCTCCGGGTATCGCCGCAACTCCTGGACCACCGGCGCCAGCTTGATCACCTCCGGGCGCGTGCCCAGGACGGCGAGGACGGTCAACATGGCGTGAGCAGCCGGCTAGGAGGTCGCTTGCGCTGTGTGCGTCGCGTGCTTCTGCTGCGCAACCTGCTCCTTGGCCACATGGCAGGCCACCAAGTGGCCGGGCTTCAGCTCTTCTAAAGGCGGCTCGACCGATTTGCAGATGTCCACAGCGAACGGACAGCGGGTGTGGAAGCGACAGCCCGGAGGCGGGTTCACCGGCGAGGGCACGTCGCCTTGCAGGATGATCCGCTCGCGCTTGACGGTTGGATCGGGGATCGGGATGGCCGAGAGCAGGGCTTTGGTGTAAGGGTGGAGCGGCTCGCGAAAGAGCGTCTCGCGGTCGGTCAGCTCGACCAGCTTGCCCAGGTACATCACGCCCACTCGGTCGCTGATGTGCTCCACCACGCTTAAGTTGTGCGCGATAAAGAGGTAGGTCAGCCCGAACTCGGCCTGCAGGTCTTTGAGGAGGTTGAGCACCTGCGACTGGATGGAGACATCCAGCGCCGAGACCGGCTCATCGCAGACGATGAACTTGGGGCGCAGCGCCAGGGCGCGGGCGATGCCGATGCGCTGGCGTTGACCACCGGAGAACTCGTGCGGGTAGCGACGGGCATGGTAATCCTCCAGCCCCACCTTGCGCAGCATCTCGATCACAATCTCGTTGCGCTTCTTGGCGTCGCGCATGCCATGCACCAGCAGGCCCTCGCCCACGCTCTCGCCGATCGGCATGCGCGGGTCGAGCGAGGAATAAGGGTCCTGGAAGATGATTTGCATATCGCGACGCAGCGCTTTGAGTTGGCTGCCGTTCAGCTTGAACACGTCCTGGCCCTCGAAGAGCACCCTGCCGCCGGTAGCCGGCGTCAGGCGCAGGATGGTGCGGCCCACGGTGGTCTTGCCGCAGCCGGATTCGCCCACCAAGCCGAGCGTCTCTCCTTTCTTGATGGTGAACGACACGCCGTCCACGGCCTTGACCTGGGCGACCGTGCGTTGGAGGATGCCGCCGCGGATAGGAAAGTATTTCTTCAGGTCCTGGACGACCAGCAGCGCTTCGTCTTTGTGGTTATCTCCGCTCATCAGTCTTCACATCGGGTGGGTTCAGTCGTATAGCCAGGTGCGCACCCAGTGGCCGGGCTTGACCTCGCGCAGGGGGGGGAGCTCGGCCTTGCAGCGCTCGCGGGCCGGCCCGTCGCACTTCTGGCAACGCGGCTCGAAGCGGCAGCCGGGCGGCGGATTGAGCAGGTTTGGCACCGTCCCTGGGATCACGTCCAACCGGTCGCGCACCTGGCCGAGGATCGGGATCGATCCAAGCAGGCCCTGGGTGTAGGGGTGGAGGGGGTTGGCAAATAGCTCGCGCACGTCGGCTTGTTCCACCACTTGGCCGGCGTACATCACCACCACGCGGTCGCACATCTCCGCCACCACGCCCAGGTCGTGCGTGATCAGCATGATGGCCGTGCCGGTCTTCTCCTTGAGGTCGCGCATCAGGTCCAGGATCTGGGCCTGGATGGTCACGTCGAGCGCAGTGGTCGGCTCGTCGGCGATCAGCAGTTCGGGGGTGCAGGCCAAGGCCATGGCGATCATCACGCGCTGGGCCTGGCCGCCGGAGATCTCGTGCGGGTAGGCGTGGGCGCGCTTGGCCGCCTCGGGGATGCCCACCATGCGCAGCAGCTCCACGGCGCGCTTCCAGCCGGCCTCGCGCCCCAGCGCCTGGTGGATCTGCAGCACCTCGGCGACCTGGTCGCCGATCTTGAAGACCGGATTGAGGCACGAGGTGGGCTGCTGGAAGATCATCGAGATGCGGTTGCCGCGGATCTTGGTCATCTCGCGCTCGCTGAGTTCCAGCAGGTTCACGCCGTCGAAGATGATCTTGCCGGCGACGATCCGTCCGGGGGGGCTGATCAGGCGCATGATCGAGAGCGAGGTGACGCTCTTGCCGCAACCCGATTCGCCCACGATGCCGAGCGTCTCACCGCGGCGGACGTAGAGGTCAACGCCGTCCACGGCTTTGACCACGCCATCTTCGGTATAGAAGTATGTTTTAAGCCCCTGAATCTCAAGCATCAGGTCGTTCAACTGACCGTTGCTTGTGCTGGTTGGGGCGGTCTTTATGTTGGCGTTCGCGCTCATCCCGATCCCTCGCGTTATATCTTCTCGCCCTTGCGCTGCGATGGTCGCGCTGTCGGCGCGGCGCTGCCGGCGGCGCGCCAGATGTCATCCACGTCCACCCGGAAGCCGCTCAACAGGACGGATTCGGCGGTTTCGCCGCTCTTGTATTCACCGTGGACGCGATACGACTTATCTGCCAGCGTCAGCACGGTCACAGTCTTCGTCTGTGGGTCCACGATCCAGTATTCGGGGATGCCGGCCTGGGCATATTCGCGGCGCTTGTCGCGGATGTCGGCGGCGCGATTCTTTGCGGAGACGATCTCCATCACCAGGTCGGGCGGATCCCAGTATTGCTCGTGGATGCGATCGCGGTGCTCCGGCAGCACGAGCAGGATGTCCGGCTCGCGCAAGGTCTTCGGCCCCAACCGGATCGGCAGCGAGGCAAACAACACCTCAGCGCCCGGATAATGGCGATTGACGAAGGCCAGCAAGAGGCCGTAGAGAAAAGCCACGATGCGCTGATGGCTCGTCGTCGGCATCGGCAACCACTCCAGCCGGCCTTCTACAAGTTCGACCCGCGCGTTGTCCGGCAAAGAAAAGTAGTGCTCCTCCGTCCACTCGCCCTGCGCGGGGAACAAGCGCGCGACCTCCCAAACCGGCTCTCCGAGCGCCGAGCCTGACTTGCCATTTGGCTTCGCTTTCGTGCTGGTTGGCGCATACGCCGATGTCCAAACTGGGCGGATCGCGCTTGATTTGCCATTGTGCCTGGCCTTCGCGCCAGCCACGGGGTATGCCGACGTCCGGGCTGGACGGATTGAGCTTAACCTGCCGTTCAGTCTTGCCTTCGTCGTCATCTCTTGTCTCTACATCTTTGCGCTGCCTCGCCTGCTTAGGAGGACAGCCTGCTCCCGTTTACAGGAGCGGCGCTCACACTCTCTCGGGCAACTGGACATTCATCTTATCTCAAATGCGCGCAGCGCGCCAGATGTCGTCCACGTTCACTTGGAAGCCCGTCAGCAGGGCTGATTCAGCAGTCATGCCGTTGCTATATTCGCCATGGACGCGATACGATGCGCCCGCCAGCGTCAGCACGGTCACGGTCTTCGCTTGTGGGTCCACGATCCAGTATTCCTGGATGCCGGCCTGGGCGTATTCGCGGCGCTTGACCTCCCAGTCGTGCGCGCGATGATCCGGGGAGACGATCTCAACCACCAAGTCAGGCTGCTCACAGTATGCCTCACCCGAGCGATGAATGTGCTCAGGCAGCAACACAAACACGTCGGGTTCGTGGAACTTGCCGGCCCAGAGCTTGACCGGATGGGGCGCGATCATCACGAGCGCGCCTGGAAAGGCGCGCTGGAGGAACGCCTCGAGCAACCTTACGAACAGGAGTGCGATCAGTTGGTGTGACCGCGACGGGGTCGGCAGAACCTCGATATAGCCGTTGTCGAACTCGACCAGGCGTTTGGCGTCCAGCGCCAGATATTCTTCCTCCGACCAGGCGCCCTGGACGGGGAAGCACAGCGCGACCTCCCAGGCCGGCTCGCCAAGTGTGAAAGCGTGGTCGTGATTCATCCTGGTCATCGCCAATCGCAAAGCGCAGCTACATCTTCAACCGCGGGTCGAGCGCGTCGCGCAGGCCATCGCCGATGAAGTTGAAGGCCAGCGAGCTAAGGACGACGGGGATGCCGGGGATCAGCGGCGCCCAGGGGTGGGTGAGCATGAACTGCGTGGAGAAGTTCAGCATGTTGCCCCAGGTGGGCGTGGGGTCGGTGATGCCCAGACCCAGGAAGCTCAACGCCACCTCGGTGGTCAGGCCCTCGGCCAGCGAGAGCGTGTAGGCCACGATCAACGGGGGAAAGGCATTGGGCACGACATGCCGCCCGATGATCCACAGGTTGTTCGCCCCCAGCGCGCGGGCGGACTCGATGAAGTCGCGCTCGCGCACCGAGAGCACCATCCCGCGCATCAGGCGCGCCGCGCCCGTCCAGCCGAAGATGGTGATCACCAGGATCACCACCAGCACGCTGCGCGACTCCTTCTGTGCGTCAATCAGCATGATCCCGCTGATGATGTTCACCAGGAAGTCGGGGAAGGGCAGCAGCCTTGGGTCCTGGTTCAACACGGAGGCCAGGATCAACAGGATGGGGAAGGTCGGGATGGACGACATGAACTCCAGGATGCGCATCAGCGCTTCGTCAATCATGCCACGATAGTAGCCGGCCAGCGCACCGACCGTCATGCCGATCAGCGTGCTCAGAGTGGCCACGGTCACCGCCACGCTGAGCGTGATGCGCGCAGCGTAGAGCAGGCGGGTGAAGGTGTCGCGGCCTACATGGTCGGTGCCCAGGATGTGAATCTTGCCCGCCTCGACCGATGGGGTGAGCGGCGGCGAGAAGCGCAGCGCGGGATTCACCCCATCGCGCGAGAAGGGCGCGATCAACGGCGCGATGAGCGAGGCCAAGAAGATCACCGCGATCAAGGCGAGTGAGAAAACGGCCAGCCGGTGGCGGCGAAACCGGCGCAGGACGATCGTCCATTGCCCCTCCGGTTTTGCCAGGGCGACCGGCTCTCTGGCGGCGATATCAACACCAGCAGCAGTTGCAGTTGCCATCGGACTGTCCCTAAGATAGCCGGATGCGCGGATCAACCACCGTGTAGAGCACGTCCGACATCAGGTAGCCGATCAGCACCAGGAAGGTCGAGATCAGGATGAAAGCGATGGCGACGTTGTAATCGCCGGCGGTGAGGGCGGCGATAAACAGCCGGCCCATGCCGGGGTAGTTGAACACGCTCTCGGTGATGATCGCGCCGCCGAACAACCCCGGCAGCACGCCGGCCAGCAGCGTGACGAACGGGATCAGCGCGTTGCGCATGGCATGCTTGACGATCACCAAGCGCTCAACCAGCCCCTTGGCTCGCGCCGTGCGCACGTAATCTTGGCGCAGCACCTCCAGCATGGACGAGCGAATAAAGCGACTCCACGAGGCCAGGTTGAAGATCGTCAAGACGGCCACGGGCAGGACCAGGTGCCACAGCCGGTCCACGAACGAGCCGGCCTTGATCGTCCCGAAGAGCGGCACGACCGTGTCCCGCGCGGAGATGGCCGTGCCCGCCGGCAAGTAAGGCAATCCCAGCTCCTTAAACAAGATGGCGAAGATCAGAATACCCAGGATGCCCATGAACAGGGTCGGCATGCCTGAGCCGATGAACGCCAAGGTGGTGAAGATGTAATCGAAGCGCGAATACTGCTTAACCGCGGAGAGGATGCCAAGCGGGATGGCGATTGCGATCGAGAGGAAAGTCGAGAGGCCCATCAACAGCAGGGTATTGCCGATCCGGCTCTCAAATAGGCGCATTACCGGCTGCTCGCGCAGGATCTGGGTGGACTTGCCGAAGTCGAGCGCCAGGATGCCGTTGCTCACTGGTCGGCCGACCAGGTCGCGCAGGAAGACCGGCTTCTCGCAGTCTATCTCCACCACTCGCCCATCTGGATACACCAGGCGCGCACGGCCTTCCTTCAGGCAGCCAACCTGCAAGTCACCGAAGTAGCTTTGTCCGTTGATCTCAAGCGGGCCGCGCGGATGGCCGGTCAGCCAGCGCAAGTAGCGCGGGATCAGGTAGAGATCCAGGTCGTAGCGCTTCATCGTTCGCTCAATCAGGTCTGGATCCAGGCGCGTGCTCAAGCTCTGCATAGCGAATATTTCTTGGAGCGGGCCGCCCGGGGCGATGCTGAGCAGCACGAAAGACACGAACGAGACGATCAGCGCCATCGCCAGGATGACGAACAGCCGGCGGATCAGATAGTTGACCAAAGCGCCTCCGTTTTTATATAAAAGAGTAGCCTCATACGAGGCTACTCAGCGAATTGCGAATGTGTTCCGGATGTCGCGCGAAAGCCCTGCGTGGCTTCAGCGACATCCGGAACATGGGGAACTAACGGGTGTTCAGGTTGAAGTCGGCGTGCTCCCAGGTGGGGCTGGCGATCGGTTCGGCCTTGATCTTGCCCTCAAGCGCCTCTTTGATCACGGTCTCCAGCTCCTGACCGGCGCCGATCACCTCTTTGCCGACGATGTCCACCGTGCCTTGCAACAGGGCAGCCACCGCACCGGCGGGATTGGCGTCGAAGATTTGGATGATGATCTCCTTCGCCTTCGGCGCGCCCAGGTAGAAGTTCGGGTTGGCCTTCAGCGTGATCTTCGAGCCCTTCTCCCAGCTCTCCACGACGAACGGGCCGGTGCCCAGCGGGCGCTCGGTCAGCTCCGGCAGGTTCTTGAACTCCTTCGGCGGCACCTCGGCCAGCGTCTTGCCCTTGAACTCGCCCTCGGTCTCCACCACGCGATGAGAGGGGTAAGCCCCAAAGGGTGGCAAGAAGTAAGTAGGCGGTAAGTAGCCAGGCAAGCCTGTCCAAGTGTAGCCCAACCCATCAGCCAGCACCTCGTGCTTGGCAGTGCGGTCGCAAACGAAGTAACTGGCGTTGCCCGATTGACGATCGCAAGCCACCTTGTAGCCCAGCGCGAAGTCGGCGTTCTTCAAGTCCTCGCCATCGCTCCATTTGCGCGGCTTGAACCTGAAGGTCACCGTAAGCTGAGCCGCCTTAGCGCCGGGAACGATATCGATCTCTTCTTCTTTAGCGTTCTTAATCTTCAGCCGCAACTCCTTACCCTCGGCGTCGAGCAGCTTGCCGCCCTTGAACGTGCCGACGTCGCCATCGGCGTTCACCAGCACGTCGCCGTCCTTGATCTCCACCTCGGTCAGCGTCGCGCCGCCGTTCTCCAGGCGCGGCAGGTCGTCGCCCTCTAGCCCGACGTTCTGATAACCATAGCTGTATTGTGTGACGTCCACGCCGAAGATGAGCTGGCCGACGATAGTGGCGACGGCAGCGGTCTCCTGAAGCAGGAAGAGCGACTGTGGCTCCTGGCCGAGCGCGACGACGATGGTGTCGCGGCCGGGCAGCTCAAATTCGTGGGAGTTGGCCGACCAGTTCTCCGTGGGGTCAGGGCGCAGGCCCTTCAGATCCTTGTTGTAGGCGGTTGCCTCCAGGCGCTGGAAGAGCGGCAGCGAGATCATGTCCTTGCTGAATTCTTCCTGGAAGACCACCATGTCCTTCTGGCGATTTTCAAGGATCAGGGAGTTAGCAGCTCGTTTGATCGCTGTGCTAGCGCGCTCGTTGCACCAGCCCATGTAGTTCTGGCCGTTCCAGTTGTTGTCCGGCCGCGGGATCTGGTCACAGGCATATGCCGCTGGTTGCGGCGGCTCAGTCTCGCCCACCCAGGCAAACGCGCCGATGTCGAAGTCGCGCCGGCGCAGGCCGGAGTTGCCGCCAAACCAGATCGAGCCGGGGATATAGGACGGCAGGAGCTGAATGCCGCACTTCTGGAGCTGACTCACCCACACCGCCCCCCAGGTCTGGCGGAAGGGCGCGTTGGTGGTGGTGAAGCGGATTGCCAGCGGCTCGCCTTTGTCATTCACCCGGATGCGCCCGCCTTCCGGCAGCTTCCAGCCGGCCTCGTCGAGCAAAGCCTGACCCTTCTCGATGTTGAACTCGTAGGTCACGATGTTGGCGTTCGGGTCAATGTTCTTCGCGTACCACGGTGAATCCTTCGGGATCGGCGTGTCCATCACCTGCTTGGCGCGCTGCTCCTCGGGCAAGAAGCCATACACCGAGCCGATCAGCTCGATCGGGTTGGTGCAGTGGGCGATCGCCCGGCGGACGCGGATGTCGCTCAGGATCGGGTGCGGGCGCGTCCATTCCGGCACGGGCGTCGCCGTGACCTCGACGATCTTCTCCACCTCGACTTGCTTCTCGACAATTTCTGTCACGCGCACCTCAACGGTCTGCACAACAGGCGTACCTGCCTGTGGCGCACACGCCGAGAGCAACAGGCCAGTGGCAGCCGTAATGGCCAATACGACAGTAGATGTTCTTCGTTTCCGCATGGGTCGTTCTCCTTTCTCTCTTCTACTTCGTTTAAGTGTGCCGAGCGTAAGGGCCGGCGTCCTTCCCTCCACCATATTTGGGCGGAAAGTAGCTATCGCCGAATTATCGCGTCTTTACAGTGCTTGTCAAGCGCGTGTGCCGGAACGAAGGGCGACCAAGCCGGCATGTCGAGTTAGGCGCGTTCGCCGAGACAGAAAATTCTGCTGCCTTCCCCGCGTCTCCGCGTGAGATCACGCCGGCTGTGAACGCGCCCTCGTATTTGCCTCTCGCGCTCAGCAGCGCTCGCTGTGACAAACTGACACGGCGAGCGAGCAGCCCGTGCGTGAATGCGCTGCCCGCGCTTAGCCTGCTAAAATTAAAGCGAAGCCCCTATAGCTCAATGGATAGAGCGCCGGCCTCCGGAGCCGTAGATCGCAGTTCGAATCTGCGTAGGGGCATAGGAAGGTGAAGGCTACCCAGCGTCAGGTCACGCCACGACGCGGCCTTGCATGCTCCAAGCCCCGGCCCAGTGAATCGTGACCTGCGCGAGGTGACCGCGCCAATCACGGCTCTCGTCCTCAAAGAAGACCAGCTTGTTCTGCGGTGTGCGACCGCGCCACTTGCCCTTGTGCTGGTCCTCTACCAAGACTTCTACAGTTTGACCCACATAGCGCTGATTGATCTGGCTGCTGATCCGCTCGTGCTGCGCCTCTAGCAGACGGAAGCGGCGCTCTTTCTCGGCCTCAGGCACATCGTCGGCCATCTCACGCGCTGCTAGGGTCTGTGGGCGAGGTGAGTACTTCGCCAGGTGCACTACATCCAGCTTGAGCTCCTCAAGCAGCTCATACGTGCGCATAAACTGGGCTTCGCTTTCGCCGCAAAAGCCGACGATGACGTCTGTTGCTATTGAGGCGTCGGGCAGCTTGGCGCGGATGCGCGCGATGAGCCGGCGATAATCATCGCTGGTGTAGCCACGGCGCATGCGGGCAAGCACCTCGTCATCGCCTGCCTGGACGGGCACCTCAATATGAGGCATCACCTTGGGCAGCTCGCGCACCGCATCCAACAATTCATCCGTCATCCAGTTCGGGTGCGAGGTGAGAAAGCGCACCCGCAACAGCCCTTCAACCTCGCTGACGGCGCGCAGCAGATCCACCAGCGGGGTATGGATCGGGATATTCTGCGATGGGATGCCCGAAGCCGCGCCGGGGTTATAGCGCTTGATGGCATAGTCGTCGCCGAGCAGGTCGTAGCCGTATCGGTCCACAATCTGCCCCAGCAGGGTCACTTCTTTCACCCCTTGAGCGACCAGCGAACGCACCTCGCTGACAATCTCATTGATGGGTCGGCTGCGTTCTGGGCCGCGCCGAAAGGGGATGATGCAAAAAGTACAAGCGTGCGAACATCCATAGACGACCGGTACGTTGGCCGTCACCCGCTTGCCGATCTCGTGCTGGGGCAAGCGGAGGAAGGTCGGGTCGCCGTCCTGAACTGCGTAGCGCTGGTGGGTCTCGGCCTCTGTCAAGCGCTTGCCCTCGCGCTGTAAGAGGAAGTCAACCAGCGGCGCGGGCTCGCTGGGGGCCATGAACACGTCCACCCACGGGAAGGCTTGCTTCAGTGGGGTATTGCCGCGCACGCCGACCAAGCAGCCCATCACGCCCACCACCACATCGGGCCGGCGTTGCTTGAGCGGCTTGATCATGTGCAGGTAGCTCAGCGCCTTGTCCTCGGCGCCTTGGCGCACCACGCAGGTGTTCAACACCAACACGTCGGCCTCCTCGCGCACCTCGGTCGCGCGCAGGCCGAGCTTCTCCAGCGCCGAGGCCAAGCGCTGTGAGTCGGCTTCGTTCATCTGGCAGCCAAAGGTGGCGATGTGGTACTTCATGCGCCATGAATTGTACTCAGGGTAACCCCCAGACCAGCAGCGCGTTGTCACGCGCGGTGGCAGCGATCAGCATGCCGTCCTTGCTGATGCTGGCGTCAGCCAGGGGATGCGCTGTGGTGATTCGCCGAATCAGGCCGCCGGTTTGTGCGTCCCAGATCCGCAGCTCGCCGGCACCGACGATCTGCTGATCGGCCACGGTGGGCGAACGCAGTGTGGCAGCGGTGACCAACACGCGCGGGTCGGGAGGAAAGAGGATGGCGATGACGCCTTCAGCGGGCAGCTTCAGCATCGCGCGCTCGCTGCCGGCGACGTGGAAGAGCTCAACGCGGTCGCCGAGGCTCAACGCGAAGCGCTCCCCGCCAGGGCTGAAGGCGAGATCGAAGAGAGGCTGCGATAGCGTCACCGTGCGCAAGCGCTGCTGCGTCGGCACGTCCCAAAATGTCAATTGGTCGCCGATCAGCGCAGCCAGCGTGTTGCCGTCGCTGCTGAGCTCGAGCACGACATTCATCTGATCGATCGGGGCCTTTATGGTTGCAACGACCCGACCGTCCAGCGTCAGCACGCGGAGCGCCTGCTCGCTGGCGATCGCCAGCCGGCCTTGGGGGTTGTCACATCGGCTGATCCCCACCGGCTGAGATGGCAAGCTGAAGCTATTCTCTTGGCGGTTGGCAATTACATCGTGGATCACCACGCGCTGGCCGTCTAGGTAGGCTATCCTGCGTCCATCCGGCGTGAAGCAGAGCAGCAGGCGCAGCGTATCGGTCGGTGGCCTCTCAATTTGACTGAGCAGGTCGCCGCTGAGGGTGTGCCAGATAGCGATGTCGCGCTCGACCGTCAACGTCGCCACGTAGCGTCCAGACCTGTCTGGCATCACCCATGCCACGGGCGAGGGATGCCGGAGGCGCGCCCGCACCGCCCACGTCGGCACGTCGAAGATGATCACTTCGTCCGACGGATAAGCGTCGCTCCAGGTGAAGAGCGCTCGTCCATCAGCAGAGAAGGCCGCGCGGTGAAGCGGCAGGCGAGACGCTGAGCGCAGCGCTCGACGGTTCACGACGTCGAAGCTGGCCAGCTTCCCTGAGCCAGCCAGGAACAATCGTTCACCAGATGGGTCAAAATTCACCGACCAGACGGGCAAGTTGCCGGCTAGGCGAAACTGGGCGTATGGCTCGTCTTCCTTGAGGTCATACACCAGCACCATTGGGCTAAGGTTGATGGCGATAAACCGCCCTGAACGCTCAAGGTGTGGCTCGACCGGCACGCCCAAGTCGAAGGACTTGATCAACCGCAGCGAATCGCCGCTCAAGTCCCAGATGGCCAACCCTTCTTTGCTTGAGGCGGCGAAGAAGCGCCCGCTTGGGTCAAAGCCAAAGTGAATGACCGGCGCGCTTGTAAACGGCAACGTCAGCGTCACTGCTGGCGTGCTGCCCCCCGTCTGGGCGATGACAATCTCATCGGTGGCAAGCGCCACGGCCACGCGAGAGCCATCCTCAGCAAAGCGGATGGCCCGCGCGCTCCGAGGGAAGGTCATCCCTTGGTCAGTGCGTTTGCCGTCAGATAAGCGGATGCGACTTAGTGCACCTTGGATCACCATGACCAGCTCGCGCCCATCGGCGGTTAAAGCGATGTCCGAGATGACCTCCGCAGAGGAGCGCGGCACAGTGAACGACTGGATCAACCGCCCGTCCGACAGGTCATAGATGTCCACCACGCCGTCTGGCTGCATGATCGCGCCCAGCCGACCATCAAGAGAGAGCGCATACCAGAGAACGCCCGCCTCTGAACGAGGGAGCCGGATTGGGATGCGGGCCATCAGTGTTAGGGATTCGGCAGACACCAGCTCGAAGTGACGGGCGTTGAAGAGCATCAGGCGGTCTGAGGTCGTCGCATAGATATGTCGCGGTAGTGGCTCTTCGATGTAAAAGACTTGGCTCAGTTGCGCGCTGTTCTCCGGCGTCAAGCCAGGCGCGCTGATCACCGTCGGCGCGATGGTTGGGGTCGTCGCTGTGCGCGGCGCAAGGGTGCGTGTGGGCACGAGGCGCGCCTCCAGCGGTGCTTCGCGCGGACTGCACGCAGACGCCAGCAAAAGGGCGACCCCGCACGCCGTGAGCCGAGCCAGCCGGTTATAAACGTTATCGCTGAACACCCTGCTGCGCAGTGTACGCGCTCTTGCGTGTTCCCAAAAACGCTGCTCGATCGCCATGTCAGTCTGTTATGCTGAGCGGTGCAAAACATCCAGTTCTCGCCCGACCAAAACTCGCGTTTTTGCGCTGCCACACATCCGCTGGGCCGGATCCGCGCAGCCTTGGTGATCTCGCAGCAAATTCGACAGGCGCGCGTCTCAGAATGACAGGGGCGGGGCTGCCTGGGCGACTCCGCAGCGCGTTTGGGCGAGCAGCATTGCGCGTAATGTGCACTTGCGCAGTGAGGACATGAGCTATAATGAGCACTACTGTCGTAGCGAACGCGGGTTTGTTAGGTCAGTCAAAGAGCCGAGCCAAGCAGTCTTGCCTCCTCAGTTGAGCGCCCTGTTCGGTCGTGTTGCTTGAGATGCCGCACCCCCCTTCGCCGGCGACATGTAAGCGCGCTGCGCGCTCGTCCGCAGCAACACGATCAAACAGGAGGATTCAGATGAACACCAAACTGTACGTTGGCAACTTGCCTTTTGAGACGTCCGAACATGCCTTGCGCACCCTCTTCGCCCAGGCCGGCAACATCGTGTCGGTCACCATCCCGCTCGACCGCATGAGCAACCGCCCACGCGGTTTCGCTTTTGTCGAGATGGGCTCTTCCGAGGAGGCGCGTAAGGCGATCCAGATGTTCAACGGCCGCGACTTTGAGGGGCGGACGATGAACGTGAGCGAGGCGCGCCCGCCCGAGCAGCGCAGCGCCTACGGCAACACCCGCAACAGCTTTGGTCGCGATCGCCGCGGTCGAGGCAACGACCGGCGCTACTAGGCCGAGCGAGCAGCCCCAAGCAATCTGTCTTGGGGCTGCTCATTTTTTACTGCTTGTCTGGCCGTGCGCGCACCAACAGCACAGGCACGTCGGCGTGGCGGATGACCTTGTCCGCGATGCTCCCCAGCAGCAGGCGTTGAAGGCCGCCGCGCCCATGGGTGGTCATGGCGATGAGGTCGCTTTGGCTGGCCTGGGCCATCTCCAAGATCACGTCGGCCGGCGCGCCGAATTGCACCAATACCTCATGCTTGGTGATCCCCGCTGCCTTCAACTCCTCCGCGATGCTACTTAGTTGATCCTGCGCTGAGGCTTTGGCCGCAGCCATCCGGCGAGATAGCTCAGCGCGCATAGACTCAATCCACGCCTGCCGTTCTGAGGAGGGAACATCAGAGGCCCAGCGTGGCACCTCGCCGAGCGACGCCGACCCACCAAACGCGAGCGTCCAATACGCCTCACCAGGGTCTATCTCCGGCTCGGGGACTGCTTGGAGCAACAGCACCTCAGCATGGCTGCATACGGCCAGCGCCTTCACATAGGGCAGCACCAAGCGCGAAAAGTCCGAGCCATCCAGCGGCACCAGGATGCGGCGATAACCGCTGGTGTCCGCCGGCTTAGCCTTAGCCCGCACCAGCAAGACCGGTATGCTGGCATGCTGGACCACCTGGCTGGCGATGCTGCCCAGCAAGAAGCGGCTCAGCCCGCCGCGCCCATGTGTGGACATCGCGATGAGATCTGCGGATTCCTCGGCGGCTGCGTCCAAGATGCCCTCGGTCACCGGACCGCTGCCCAGGCGCGCCTTGGC
Organism: Chloroflexota bacterium; assembly: GCA_017743375.1. GTDB lineage: Bacteria > Chloroflexota > Anaerolineae > J036 > Brachytrichaceae > JAAFGM01. Next base: position 13,333 of record JAGHYX010000010.1, on the reverse strand, counting down.
GCGCAAGCCGGCGGCAGCCAGCTCGGCCACAATCGCCTCTAAGTCGCTGCGCGCGCTGACTTCATATATCGAAAGGTCGTCGGGCAGCACAGGCGGCAACGAGGACACCGTCTGCTCTACCGTTTGAGCGACGACGGCCGGCGTGACGATGCGCATCCCGATCTCCGGGATGACGCGCAGCAGGACGATCTCGCTGCCACAGCACGCCGCCAGCGCGCGCACGTGAGGGAGGACGCCCTTTGACAACGCCGAGCCATCGAGCGGCACGAGGATCTTCTTGAACATCTGGCTTCCAGACCTCCTGTTCACCAGTGTAGTAGGCGCGCAGCTCATCGGCTACAGTGAACCGGCTAGTCGCCTGCTCGCCAGATGGTCAGTTCAAGGGGAAAGTTGTGGCGGAGCAGTGACCCCTACGGGATTCGAACCCGTGTTTAAGCCTTGAGAGGGCTTTGTCCTAACCGCTAGACGAAGGGGCCTCGTTGTCTAATGTTATCACGATTTCTCGCGGGGGCATTCAGTAGGTAGTAGGAGGGAGCAGAACGCAGGGTGGTCGACGGCAGTGTTGACTAGGGCTGTGCCGGCCTGCAACACCTCAGTCCGGCCCAGCTATCGCTCAGGGTGACAGGACAGGGCAGGCGCCGGTGCCTTTCGTGCGCTCAATGCCGGTCACGCCAAGCGTATGCGCCCCGAACCATGAATGCGTGGAGTATCATGCTTTAGCCTGCGGAGCTTGTCTTTGCTCGACAGATGCAAGCATGATGACGCTCTCCCAGTTGCTCGTGGCCATCCCGCTCACCGTGATCGGCAGCGTGCTGTTCGCCGCCGGCGTGGTCCTGCTTGTCCGTGCGCTGCTGCGCACGGCCCCAGCCACGGTGGGCGCGCTGGATCAGGACCAGCGCGCCGTGCTGCGCTTCACCACCCGCGATGGGCAGCCAGTTGAGCTGCGTGTGCCTGCTCCCCCCGGCCGCTATCAACCAGGCGAGCAGGTCACTGTGCTCTATGACGCTGACTATCCACAGATCGCTCAGGTTGTCTCGCCGCTGCGCCTGTGGGCGCTGCCAGCCGTGCTGGCGCTGCTGGGGCTGGGGGTGGGGCTAGTTGGCTTCTCCGCCCTCGCCGCTGCCGTGCGCTGAGCAAGCAAATGCTCCCTGTTACTGGCACAAAAACGACAAGGGGCAGCGCACTTCTCTGTCATGATTCGCACAGACGCAGACTATCGCGGTCAATAGGAGAACCATTAAGTGACTTCGACGAGGCCATGCTCATCCAGCAACGCCTCGATCCAAGCGCCCACAGCTAACACTTGTTGATCCGCGCCAAAAGGCGCGATGATCTGCAGCGCAACCGGCAAACTGTTGATCCGCGCAAAGGGGAGCGCCAGCGCCGGCAGGCCGGCCAGCGCCGCCGGCAGCGTCAAACGCAGGATAGCCGTCCGCAGATCCGCCGAGCCAGCTTCCAGCGCGATTTCGGTTGTGCCGCGCGGCGGCGCGACGCAGGGCGCCGCCGGCAACACCAGCGCGTCTGCGCCTTGCAACGCGCGATGCAGCGCCTCGCGCAGCGCGCGCTGGTATTCACGGGCGTGCAGATACTGCACTGCGCTGAAGTCGTATCCGCGCATCAGCGCTTCGCGGACGGTTGGGCTAAAGGCCTCTGGCTGTGCCGCTAGGGCGTGGCGGTGAACCATTACGGACTCGGCGCGCAGCGGCGCAAAGCCGGCCAGTGGGTCGCCGATGTCGAGCGTGACCTCGTCCACCAGCGCGTCGGCCAGCCGCAAGCGTTCGATAAGCAGCTCAAACGCCGAGCGGACTTCTGAGGTCAGCGCGCCTAGCAGGTAAGCCGCCGGCACGACCAGCCGCGGAGGGCGAGGGAGCGGCGCGGCGCTCGCCCAAGCGTCGTTTGGCCTGCCGGCCAGGACAGCGAACAGCGCTGCGACATCAGCAACTGTTCGTGCGAGCGGTCCGGCGTGGTCACAGCTTGGAACCAGCGGGAGCGCGCCGTCCAGCGGGATCGCGCCATAGCTGGGCTTGAACCCCACCGCTCCGCAGAAAGACGCCGGCAGGCGAACCGAGCCGGCAGTGTCGCTGCCCAGCGAGCCTACCCCGATCCCCACCGCCACGGCAACAGCCGAGCCGGACGACGACCCACCGGCCTGGCGATCGGGATCGTGCGGATTCTTCACGTCGCCTGTCCAGGGATTCTCCCCCGTTAACCCCAGTGCGATCTCTTGAAGGTTGGTCTTCGCCAGGATAAGCGCGCCCGCCTGGCGCAGGCGCGCCACAGCGGTAGCTTCGTCGGGCGTGATCTCCGGCAAGGGCGCGCGTGCCCCGGCCCGTAACGGCGTGTCGCGCACGTTGAATACGTCTTTGACCGTGATGGGCAGGCCATGCAATGGGCCGCGCAGCCAGCCGGCGCGCGCCTCGCGCGCCATCGTCCGCGCTTCCTCTAGGGCGCGCGCTGGTTCTACGAACGCGATGGCGTTGAGCGCATGATGGTCTTCGATCCGCGCCAGGGCTTGCTCGGCGAGCGTTACCGGGCTCACCTGCCCGTCGCATAACGCTGCCCTCAAGGCGTGAATGAGCGCGGCCATCAGCGCTGTTTGAGCTTGGTCAATAGGCGCTCCGGCGTGATCGGCAGGTCGTTGATCCAGACGCCGGTTGCATCGTGGATGGCAGCGACCACCGCCGGCGCAGTGACCAGGAAGGGCATCTCGGCCATGCCGCGGATGCCCCAGGCGCCGTGTGGGTCGGGGTGCTCCAGGATCACCGACTCAACCTGGTCGGGGATGTCTAACACGGAGGGGATCAAGTAGGTGCTGAAGTGAGCGGAGAGCACGTGCCCTTGCCGGCTGACGAAGTTTTCCAGGTGCGTCCAGCCCAGCGCCTGGACCACGCCGCCCTCGATCTGGCCGATCACCTGTTGGGGGTTCACCGCCTTGCCCACGTCGTCCGCGCAGACGATCCGGCGCACGTGGATTTGGCCGGTCTCCGTGTCCACCTCAACTTCAGCGCTTTGGGCGACGTATCCATAGGTGATGTTGGGGTCGCCGGCGCCGGTCTCCTCGTCCAGGGGCGTTGTAGGTCGAGGGCGATACACGAAGTGCGCAATGGCCGGCCGCTCTTCGTCGTGCCAGCGGCGCAGGGCTTCTTGCGCTGCGCCGCGGATGGCGTGGGCGGCCATAAACGTCAGCCGCGAGGCCGAGGCGCTGCCGCTGCTGCCGCTGGTGGCCGTGTCGCTCAGCACCAGCTCGATGCTTTCGGTCGGCAGCCCGAGCGCGTGCGCTGCGATCTGCAAGAAGACCGTGTGCGCGCCCTGGCCGCACTCCGCGCCGGCATGTTTGACCACGGCGCGCTCGATCTGCGCGCCGCCGTATAGCTCCACGGTCGCCTCGCAGCGCTCCGGAAAGCCGAATGAGAAGCCGACATTTTTATGGCCACAGGCAAATCCACGACCAACAGCAAGGTGTGGCTCGCGCGCGTGATGAGCGGGCCGCGCGCCGTTCCAGCCGCTGCGCTGTGCGCACTGTTCAATAACCTGGGCGATGGTGCAGCCGGCCGGGATCGGGGTGTTGTTGACGGTGAGGCTGCCATCGCGCAGCGCGTTCTTCAGGCGCAGGGCCACCGGATCCATGCCCAGAGCGACCGCCAGCTTATTCATCTGCGTCTCGGCCACGAAGAGCGCCTGTGGCGCGCCGAAGCCGCGAAACGCACCGCTGGGGACGTTGTTCGTGACCACTGCGCAGGCGTCCACCGCGACGTTGGGGATCTCGTACGGCCCGGTGCAGGTGACGGTGGCGTTGCCCAGCACCTTGGTTGAGGTATAGGCGTAGGGGCCGGCGTCGGCACGGATCTCCACCTGAGCGGCCAGCAATTTGCCCTCGCGCGTCGCGCCCAGCCGCGCGCGAAACCACATCGGGTGGCGCTTGTGATGGCCGATGATGCTCTCTTCGCGCGTCCAGATGATCTTCACCGGTCGCCGCAAGCGCAAAGCGGCCAGCGCCAACACGATCTGCACGCTCATATCCTCGCGTCCGCCGAATGCGCCGCCGATGGCCGGATAGATCACGCGCACCTGGTCGAGCGGCAGGTTCAGCGCGTGGGCGATCTGGTGTTGGTCCTCGTGTGTCCACTGGCCGGCGACCAGCACGGTCACGCGCCCCTGCTCGTCTATGTACGCCAGACCAGCCTCCGGCTGGAGATAGGCGTGCTCTTGCGCGCCGGTCGTGTAAACATCCTCGATGATCACATCGCACTGCGCAAAGGCTGCCTCCGCGTCACCTTTGCGGATGCGATAGCGCTTCATCACGTTCCCCGGATAGTGGGGGTGGAGCTGAGGGGCATCCGGCAGCAGTGCGGCATGCACATCCGTCAAAGCCGGCAGGTCCTCGTACTCAACGCGGATCAGGTCGCGGGCGCGCGCAGCGATCTGCTCGCTCTCGGCGACGATGAAGGCCAGCTTCTCACCCACATGCCGCACGACGCCGTCAAATGGCTTGCGCGGATAGCTCGGCCTCTCGCGCGCTGTCGGCGCTGGCAGCAGGACGTCGGGACTCACCATCACCGGCGCGTCGAAGAGCACCAGCCCATATTCATTGTTTGGCACATCCAGGCCGGTGAAGATGGCGACCACACCGGGCAGGCGCAGCGCCTCGCGCAGGTCCATTGCTTTCACGCGCGCGTGCGGCCGGCGGGCAAATAGTACCTTGGCATGGAGCATGCCGGGCATCATCAGGTCGCCTGGATAGGGGGCTTGGCCGGTCACTTTGGCCAGCGCGTCAATGCGGGGCAGAGAAACGCCGATTGTCATGGCTCGATCAGGTGGCCGACCTGGCCTAGGAAATACTCAAAGCGCTCGTTGCTCACCCACACCACATCCGGCCCTACGTTATCTGGCTCACCAAAGACCACACCAGGGGCAGGGCTGGCCTGACCCAGGCCGATCTGCTCAGACCACTGCCGCAGGGCGGCGAAGATAAGCCCGGGGGTCTGCTCATGGTCGGCCGTCGTCCACACGCCTTCGTCGCTTGAAATACGCCCTGTCATTGCCCGCTCGAGGAATTGTATCCCTACGACGTGAGCAGCACGGTCGTGAAGTTATAGAGGAAGTGCACCAGGACGCACACGCTCAGCGAGGTGCGCGCGCGCAGCACGCCAAGGATCAGGCTCATGGCGAGGATCAGCAGCGTCGCCGGCGTGATGCCATATTGCACGTGAAACGAGGCGAACAACAGCGAGGTGATCACGATGCCCATGCGCGGCTGATAGGCGCCGCGAAAGAAAGTCTCCTCGCCGATCGCGGCTGCGGTGCCGATGGCCAACGCGCCGCTGAAGCCGGAGAAGTTGCCCAACAGCGCTTTGGAGAGGCTGCCCACTCGCTCCAAACCCTGTGGGTCAAGCATGCGCCAGAGTTGTTCGGTAGCAATGGCCAGCCCGATCAGCGCAGCCGTACTGATGAGTGCCAGACCTAGGTGGGGCAGAGTGAGCGGCTTCACCCCCAACCGCGCAAGCACTTCAGCGTGGCTTCGTCGGACGCCCAAGCCGACGCCGAGCAGCGCGGCGAGCGTAAAGGCGAGCAGCGGGAAGGCCAGCACGTCCAAGTAGGAAGGGCTGCTCAGTTGTTGGCGCTGCTGTGGGTCTTCGACCAGGGCGAACAGGGCCGGCGTGAGCGCCAGCATTTGGAAGAGGTTGAGGCCGAGCGCAGTCGCCGTTAGCGACAGCGCTGTGACATGCACGGGGCTATCGGCCTGCATAGGCAGCAGGCGCGCAGCCAGCCGGCGCACGGGGGGCAATAGCGCAGCCAGCGCCAGCAGCGCACCGATCACCAAGGCAAGCCCACCTAAATCCAGCCGCGCTGCGCGCAACTGCTGAACCGCAAGCGGCGTTTGCGCTGCGCCACTTAGGGTCTCGTCGGTGAGCAAAGCAGCGGCAACTATTGCGAACACGCCTGCTGCGAGGATGAGGCCGTTGATAACAGCGAGGCTGAGATAGAGGATCGGTCGCGCATCTTGCGAGCGTTCGCTCACATTGGCCAAATAGATAAGCAGAAGAAAGGGCAACAGCGATAGCAGAGTGAGGACCGCGCTCAAAGCAAAACGATTATAGGGTTCTCGCTTAGCAAGGCGTTTATGGCTGGGGCAGGTTTCGTGAGTCAGCAGCCCGCGAGCAGTTGTCTCTCTGCTCCGTGAGCGCGCCCTAGCGATCGAGGTCTAGCCTTCGAGCGGATCAACAGGCATCGTCAGGTCTACCACATCGCCGTGGCGGTCAATGGTGATGCTGAACCCGAGCATGCCAAGATACTGCCGCACCGGCTCTGGAATGCCGACCTCGAAGAGGCGCTCGAAGTGCTGGTCCAAATTGCGGAGCTGCGCGTCCACGGCAGCTTTTGTGAAGAGATCATCCTGCCCGATGAGCTTCAACACAGCGCTGCTCACCAAGTCCTTGTGTTCCAAGATCTGTTCGCGGAAGATATTCAAGACCTGAAGGTCCACTTTCTGAGCATCCACGTGGTACTTAAAGCCATCTTCGATCAGCACGTAGGTCGGCTCCTGGCCGACGTAGGCCACCGGCAGCAGGGCGCCGTTGGAATCTTTTACCAGCCCTTCAAAGAGCGCTCTGCGCATGCGCCTGTTATAGCAGGCCCAACCAAGCGGCTACTGCCGGCCCAACGCCGATGACGTTCAGCGTGATCGGCACCAGCAACACGCCCAACCCGTTGATCCGGCGTCCGCCCACCAGCACGGGGATGAGTCCAATCGTCGTTGCGACGCCCATCACCAAAAGCCCGCCCCAGCCCGTCAGCGCCATGGTCAGCGCCGTGACAAGGCCCAGCGCGCCGCCGGCCAACCACTGCGGGCTCCAGGCACTGGCCAACCGCGCCGCAAAGCGGGCCATGGCGACCAGCACGACGAACGCGAGCGCGCCACACAAGGCCACCGCTGCCACTGCCAACCAATAGGTGCGCCAGCCATAGGGGACGTAAATGCTGCTGATCATCCAAGCCATGCCGCCGCGGGTGAGCGTCAGGCCGGGCACGAACAGCAACAGCAAGCTCCCCACGTAATAGGCAACTTTGGACGCGCCCAGCGAGATCATGAACAACCGTTCATTCCACAGAGCGGTGGCATGGCCGGCCAACAGGCCGCCGATGCCGCCGCTCACCACCGGCAGGATGCTGGCGAACAGCCCGCCGCTCAGCCCTGTGAGCGAGCCGCGCAGCAGCAAACGCGGTTCCACTTCTCGCCACGGCGACGCTTGCTGGCGCGGCGGCCTGGTGCCAAAAACCAACACTTGCAGCAGGCCCGGCGCGGCGAACAGTCCCACGAACGCCGGCATCAGATTTACGAAGGCCGACTCAACAGCGATCGGGCTGCGATAGAAGAGCACCATGCCCAGCAGCCCGCTCAGCGCGAAGGTGAGCAAGCCGGCGCCGAGATAGGTCCACGCGGAGATCAAACGCCGCAAGGGCGAAGCGAGGTCATCTGCGCGCGGCCATTCACCAAGCAGCAGAAAGGCGATGATCGCCGTTAATATCCAGCCGGTATGTGGCTGCAAGATCGCGCGCAGCGGCCTGACGACCTCATCCAGGATGGGCGAGAGCAGCACCAGGCCCAGCAATGCGCCCAGGCTACCGCTGCCTATCAACGTCGCGGCTTCTGCGCCACGACCGTGTAACAGATACTTCGTCGCCGGCAGCACAGCCGTCGCGTGCGCGTCGTCCGGCGCGAAGAGAAAGACTGTGGGGATAACGTTCACCACCGACCAGCCCACCAGCGCGCCGAGCAAAAAGAGCGCAAGCGCCTGCTCGCTCAGCACAAACGGCATCTGCGCATACAGCAACAGGGCAAAGCCGGCCACGTTGAACACGTGCAACCCCGGCACCAGCGCGATGGCGCAGCCCAGCACCGCGCCGATCAGCGATGCGGCCAGCAGCCCTAGGGATTCCAGCATCACGAGTTATCGCGGCGCGACGGGTTGTTGAGCGACGGTCAAGGGCACAGCGGCGGCCTGATCTGGCCGGGGCGACGGCCACAACCGGGGGTGCAGGAGGCCAGCCAGAACCTCAACCCCATCTACGATGCGCGGGCCAGGCCGGCTGAAATATGACGTGGCATCCACGGCGTACACCTGGTTGTGCTGGGCGGCAGGCAGCTGACGCAGATGGGCCGATGCGTTCGAGACTTCGCGCGCGCTCCCTTGCAAGTCAAAACCGCACGGCATCCCGATGACCCATTCAGCCTTTGAACTGATGACGTCATCCCAGGTACAGCGAAAGCTGGGCTGCCCCTTGCGACCGAGGACGGGCGTGCCGCCGGCTATCTCGATTTGTTCAGGCACCCAGTGTCCGGGGGCAAACGGCGGGTCCAGCCATTCCAAGGCGGCCACTGTGGGCCGTCGTTCGGCGTCGCTCAAGGACGCGCGCACGCGGTCTATTCGGTCGCGCAGCGCTTGGACCTTCTTCCTGGCGAGCGCCAGCGTGTTCGTCAACTCACCGACGACGAGGATCGTCTGAAAGATGCCTTCAATATCGGTTGGTTCGAGGGAGATAACCTGAGCCGACCCCTGCCAGGCGCAGCTTAGGTCGCGCACAGCCGAACGCACGGTGTCATACGACACCGCGCACACGTCGCACAGCGCCTGGGTAAGGATCAGATCAGGCTGCGCGGCAGCCAGGCGGTCTGTATAAAGCCCATACAAGCTCTGCCCATCGCGCAACTGCTGCGAGACCAGCGCGTCAATCTCAGCGCTCGTCAGATCGGGGTTCACTTGACCATCAGGCCCCGTTGCGCCGATCGTGCTGAAGGTCATGACGGGCACGTCCACGACATCAGGCGGGAAGTCGCATTCATGGCTGCGGCCCACCAGCGCATCGCGCAATCCCAGAAAGCACACGACCTCTGTCGCGCTGGGCAGCAAAGAGACGATCCGCATGGCCGACTCCTTAGTGATCGTTCAGCGCCACCTCGCGCCCTTGTTGCGACGAGCGATAGATGGCCTCGATGATCTGCAGGCCGACCAGCCCGTGCTCGCCGGGCGATTCGGTCGGCTTGCCCTGCAATATGCAATCCACGAAATGATGCACGGCCAGGCGATGCCCGCTGACGCCAGACGGCAGGCGCGGCACGATCTCCACGGGCTGGTCGTGAATCAGCTTGAACAACACGACGGTCTCGCCGTTTGGCGCGCCGGTGTAGAAGTTCGCGCCGGCCTCGCTGCCGAAGAGGCGGACGAAGTAGGCATCTTGCATCGGCTCGCGATGGGAGGCCCACGCCGACTCAAACTGCAAGACCGAGCCATCCTCGAAGCGCACGAAGCCAAACCCCATGTCGTCCACGTCAAACGTCTCCGGCTTCACGTCGCGCGGCTTGGTCTTTTGGCCGCGCGGGCCGAACTTGGCGAAAGCAGCCCCGCAGACGGTCACCGGCCTGGGGTAGCCCATCAGCCAGAGCGCCAGGTCGAGCACGTGAACGCCCAGGTCAATCAGCGCGCCGCCGCCGGCGCGCGCCTTTTGGGTGAACCACTGGCCGTGCGTTGGAATCCAGCCCTCGCGCATCCAACCGGCCTTGGCCGCGTAGAGCTGGCCAAATTCGCCGGCAGCGATCTGGCGCTTCAACCACATGATCTCCGGCCGGTAGCGGTGGTTGTAACACACCATCAGCGTTTTATTCGCCGCGCGCGCGGCCTCGATCATCCGGCAGCCGGCTTCCACCGACGTGGCGAGCGGCTTCTCGCACAGCACGTGTTTGCCGTTGGCAAAGGCTTCTATAGCCGCCGGCTCGTGCAGCCAATTGGGCAGCGCGATGCTCACCGCGTCCACGTCGCTCAAGCGCAAGACCTCGTGATAGTCCGTGTAGCGACGGGACTCCGGGATGTTGAAGCGCTCGCCGCGCTCCTTCAGGATCGCTGGGTTGGCGTCGCAAATGGCCACCAGCTCGCACTCAGGATGGCTCTGGTAGCCCTCGATGTGATTCCAGCCGACCCCGACGCCGATGACAGCAACGCGCAACTTTGAACTCGACATGGCTGCTCGCTCTCACGACGCGCTATTCAAGCGCAGCCAGGGCATCCACCAGCGCGTCTATCTCCTCGCGCGTGTTCGTCTCCGTGCAACACAGCAGCATGTGGTTCTCCAGTTCGGGATAGTCCTGCCCCAGGTCGTAGCCGCCGATGATGTCGTGCTCATCCAGCAAGTAATTGTTCACCTCCCTCACCGGCAGCGGACAGGCGACGACGAACTCATGGAAGAACGGCTGCTGATTCCAGACGCGCCAGCCGCTGAGCTTGCTGATTCTGTCGGCGGCGTAGTGCGCTTTCTGGTGGCATAGATAAGCCACTTGGCGCAGGCCGCTCTTGCCCATGACGCTCAGGTAGATGCAGGCGACGAGCGCCATCAGGCCTTGGTTGGTGCAGATGTTGCTGGTGGCCTTCTCACGTCGGATGTCCTGCTCGCGCGTCTTCAGCGTGAGCACATAACCGCGTCGCCCCTCGCGATCAACCGTCTCGCCGACGATCCGCCCTGGGATGCGCCGCATGAATTCGCGGCGGGTGCAGAAGAAGCCCAGGTATGGCCCGCCAAAGCTCAGCGGGATGCCTAAAGGCTGCCCTTCACCCACCACCACGTCCGCGCCGTAGGCCGAGGGGGGCTTGAACAGGCCCAGCGCGATCGGATTGGTGGCCACGACGAAGAGCGCGCCCGCGGCGTGAATGCGCTCGGCAAAAGCAGCCCCGGATTCATCCAATGCGAACTCCTCTAACTGCCCGAAGAAGTTAGGGTGCTGCACGCACACACAGGCCGTGTCCTCGTCAAGCAGCTCGTCTATGCCAGCGTAGTCGCTCTCGACGAGGTGGACTTTGGGGTTGAACTGGGTATATGTGCGCAGCACGGCGCGATAGTGGGGGTGGACGGAGCGCATGACGATGACCTTGTGGCGCTGGGTGATAGCCATTGCCATGAGCGCTGCTTCGGCGAACGCAGTTGCGCCGTCATAGTGCGAGGCTGTGCTGATGTCCATCCCGGTCAGCGCGCTCATCATGCTTTGAAACTCGAAGATGGCTTGAAGCGTGCCCTGGCTGACCTCGGGCTGGTAGGGGGTGTATGCCGTGAAGAACTCGCCGCGCCGGATCAGATGGTCAATCAGGCTGGGGATGTAATGGTTGTATGCGCCGGCGCCGAGGAAGCAGGCGTGATGATTCACGTCGGCGTTCACATCGGCGAGCGCGCCCAGCTCCCACATGGCTTCCATCTCCGTGATCGGTGCTGGCAAGTTCAGGCGCGGGAAACGGAATTTCTCCGGGATAGCGCTAAACAGTTCCTCGATGCGCGCGACCCCGATGCGGGCCAACATCTCTTGCCGCTCTTGTTCAGTATGAGGGATATAGCTCATAGCGCGTCGCAGTTAGTGAATTTCGCTGTCTAAGCCTTCTTCTTTCAAAAACTGTGCGTATGCCTCAGCGTCCATCAGCGTCTCGAAGTCGTCTAGGTTGTTTGGCTTGATGCGCGCTATCCAGCCGGCTTGATAAGGATCTCGGTTGATGGTGTCCGGTGCGCGCTCAAGCAGCGTGTTCACCGCCGTGATTGTGCCGCTGACGGGCATGTACACATCAGAAGCGGCCTTGACCGACTCCACGACGGCGAAAGCCTGACCGGCCTCGTATGTTGCGCCTACGCGCGGCAGCTCCACATACACGAGGTCGTTCATCGCGGCCTGGGCATGGTCGCTGATGCCGCACACGATCTCGTCTCCATCTCGTCTCGCCCACTCGTGGGTCTTCAGATAACGTGCCGTAGGGTCAATTCGTACTGCCATCATGCCTTTGTCTAGAAATAGGGGATGTTCGCAGGCGCGCAGTTGACAGAGCGATAGTCCAAAAGGACGTGTTATGATGCCTTTCGTAAGAATAATACCAGAGCGCGATGATGCGCTCTGAAGGGTGTGTTCATGGCTGGGGACAAACTCCCTGCTGACCGGCGAAGGCGAGTCCTAATACAGGGGATAGGCAAAGATAGCGATTTCACCCAACTGGGTTCTACTGCCTGGCTGTAAACATACCCTGCACAATCAAGCCAATTCCTTACATCCAGAGTAGGGGTTCGCCATGTCGAGTGTAGTTCTGACAACGCGCGTAGCGACAAATGGTCCAGTCGCCGACGCGAGTGTTTCATCTACGACTGGCCTAGCCAGGCCGGCCAGCCGCCTGAGCGTGTGGTGCGACAGGCTGATAGAGGCTGGCTGGCTGGCTGCTGTGCTCGTCATCCCCTTGTTCTTCAACATCTATTCCAGCCGCGTCTTCGAGCCAGACAAACTGACCACCTTGCGATCCATCGCGCTGGTCATGGCGATGGCCTGGCTGGTGAAGTGGTTTGAAGAGCGACGCAATCCAGCACGCGACCGGCACATCAATTGGCGCACGCCGCTGGTGCTGCCCACGCTGATCACGGTCGTGGTGTACATGATCAGCACCGCCGTCTCCGTCGCTCCAAGGACCAGCCTGCTGGGTTCATACCAGCGTTTGCAAGGCACTTACACCACCCTGGCTTACATCGTGGTGTTCCTGATGATCCTCCAGGGGATGCGCCAGCGCGCCCAGGTTGAGCGCTTGCTCACTGTGATGATCCTCAACTCGTTGCCGATTTCTATCTACGGCATCCTCCAGCGTCTGCAACTCGACCCCTTGCCTTGGGGTGGCGACACAGTTGAGCGGGTGGCCGGCAACATGGGTAATTCGATCTTCATCGCCGCCTATCTGGTGATGACGTTCTTCGTCACGCTCTATCGAATTGCCGATAGCTTCGTTGCCGTCTTCCGCAGCTCGCAGCCGCGCTGGGCAGACGTGGTGCGCGCCGCCGGCTACATCCTTATCGCAATTGCAAACGCGATCGTCGTCTTGATCCTGGCCGGCAGCCGCGGGCCCCAACTCGGCTGGTTAGGCGGCCTCATGTTCTTCGCCCTGCTGATGGTTCAGCTCATCCGCCAGCGCAAGCTGAGGTTCGGGCTAACCCTGGCCATGATCGCAGCGGGCATCGCCGGCCTCGGCTTTTTATATCTCATCAACGTCACCCGCAACGATCAGTCCTTTGACTGGCTGCGCCAATTCCCGCTGTTCCGCCGCCTGAGCACGGTGTTAACCACCGAGGAAGGCACAAACGCCGTGCGCGTGCTCATCTGGGAGGGCGCGGCCAAGCTCGTCCTGCCCCACGATCCGATAGAACAACCGGATGGCACGCCGGATCCCTTCAACGCCATTCGGCCACTGGTGGGCTACGGGCCGGAGTCCATGTATGTCGCCTACAACCGCTTCTACCCACCGCGCTTGGCGAACTTCGAGGCGCGCAACGCCTC
>JAGHYX010000104.1 GCA_017743375.1 Chloroflexota bacterium | reverse complement strand
TGGTTATGTTTTGCTGTTTCTGGGATGAGTGCCATCAACGAGCGAAAGACAACCTTCTGTGTAGAGCCAACGGCGGCCCTTGCTGTGCTTGCTCAGCGTTTTGCCCCTGGCTATGAACGCACCCTGAAAGGGCGCCTGGCTGCGTGCTGTTATCATTCTGCCTGCTATGCTGGAAGCGTTAACCCCTTTGAAAGACAGATTGGCCGATGCCCAAGCGCGCGTCGCCGATCTGCGGGGGCATCTTTGACATCGCGGCCAAAGCACAGCGCGTCCGCGAGATCGAAACCCTGGCCGCCGATCCCAGCTTTTGGAATGATGCTGCCCGCGCTCAGGCCCTGATGCGCGAGATGGCCGCCTTGAAAGCCAGCCTGGACGCCTACGATCAGCTCGTCCGGCGCGCCTCAGATGCCGCCGTCATGCTGGAACTGGCTGACGAATCCGGCGATGAATCGGCCCTGCGCGATGTCGAGGCCGAGCTGCGCCTCCTGGAAGAGGCGCTCAGGCGTCTCGAGCTGGAGCTGATGTTCTCCGGCAAATACGACCACGCCGACGCGATCCTGACCATTCAACCGGGCGCCGGCGGCGTGGACGCGCAAGACTGGGCCGAGATGCTTTACCGGATGTATTTGCGCTGGGCCGAGCGGCATCGCTTTAAGGTAAGCGAGATTGACTACACGCCGGCTGAGACCGCCGGCATCAAGAATGTCACCTTGCAGATCAGCGGCGAGCGCGCCTACGGCTACCTGCGCAGCGAGCGCGGCGTGCATCGCTTGGTGCGCCTCTCGCCCTTCAACGCCGGCAATACGCGCGAGACTTCCTTCGCCCGCGTAGAGGTGTATCCGGACATTCAAGACGATGAGATCAACATCGAGATCAACCCGAACGACCTGGAGATAGAGACCTTTCGCTCGCAGGGCGCCGGCGGGCAGAACGTCCAGAAGAACGAGACCGCCGTGCGCATCCGACACATCCCCACCGGCATCGTGGTGAGCTGCCAGGACCAGCGCAGCCAGCTACAAAACCGCGAGCGCGCGCTCCATATCCTCAAAGTGCGCCTGCGGGAGTTGGAGGAGCGTCGACGCGAGGCTGAGCTGCGCCAACTGCGCGGCGAACATGTGGATGCGCAATTCGGCAACCAGATCCGCAGCTATGTCCTGCACCCCTATCAGCTTGTGAAGGACTTGCGCACGGATTACGAGACCAGCCAGGTGTACGACGTGCTGGACGGTGACCTGGACGCCTTTATGGAAGCATATCTAAAGCAGTTCAGGGAATAATCCTTGCCCGCCATGCGCGTCAAGCTGCTCGCGGTCAGCGATGAAGTCGTGCCCTGGATCCACAGCGCCCAGCTCGTCGAGCGGTGTGGAGATGTGGACATCATACTTGGCTGCGGCGACCTGCCCAGCGAGTATTTGGAATACATCACGACCATGCTTGGCAAGCCGTGCTTCTACGTGCGCGGCAATCATGACCAGGCACAGGGCCACCGCCCTGAAGGATGCGTCAACCTGGATCTGCGCGCGCAGCGGTGGGGCAAACTGCAGTTGGCCGGCCTGGAAGGTGGCCCCCTCTATAAACCGGGTGCGCCTCTCCAATACTCACAAAACGACCAGTGGCTGCGGGCTATCTGGCTGGCCTGTAAGGTGTTCCCGCGCCGCGCTTGTCGCAGGCGCAGGGTGGACATTGTCATCAGCCACGCTCCGCTCTACGGCATTCACGATGGCAGCGACCCGGCGCATATCGGCTTCGCCGCCTTCAACTGGTTGGCTAGGCTGCTCAGGCCGCGCTTATGGCTACACGGGCATCAGCATCGCTCGTATGCGCCCCTGCAGCCGCGGGAGACCCGCCTGGGCGAGACGCTGATTGTGAACGTACACCCTTATCGCATCCTTGAGCTTTCGCTGTAGCGAACGCCATCGTGGCCAGACAGCCACACATCTCGCGGTGCATCCTGATTGCTGGGCACACAGCGATACGTGGCTGCCTCAGCAGCGGCGCGCGCGGTAGCGCCTCGGCACCAGGCGCATGGCCAGCCAGCGCTTGAGCGGGCCGTAATGTTTGTAGTAATAGCGCTGCCGGCTGGCCCACTTGAGGCATTCGGCGCGCTCGCTGGCCTGAGCGCTGCTGGCTCCGCCGTAGTGGGTGACGATCGCTTGGGGGACGCACCAAATGTCCCAGCCGGCGGCCTTCATCCGCACTGCCCAGTCCACCTCCTCGGCATACATCTCATAGCCCTCGTCGAGCAATCCCACCGCGCGAATCGCCTCGGCGCGGGCGAACATCGCTGCACCCAGAGGGTGCCCCACGCGGAAGGGGGGGCCGGCGTAGCGAGCCGCCGGATAGCGCCCGTCTAGCCGGGTGTTCCGAAAGCGCCACAGCCAAGGCTGGGTCTCCAACGCCAGTTGGATCAGCCCCGGCAGCGCAAAAGCGCTATGCTGAAGGCTGCCGTCTGGGTTCACCAGCTTCGGGCCGCATAGCCCGCAGCGAGGATGCGCCTGCATAAACTCCAGCAGCGCGCGCGATGCGCCGCGATGAACGATTGTGTCCGGATTCAGC
The DNA here is from genome assembly GCA_017743375.1 of Chloroflexota bacterium. GTDB lineage: Bacteria > Chloroflexota > Anaerolineae > J036 > Brachytrichaceae > JAAFGM01. The sequence continues at coordinate 5,716 of JAGHYX010000104.1, read as the reverse complement.
AGCCAAACGTATGTCGGCGAGTCTTGGACCTCGGCCGCTGCTTTGTCTAATCCCAGATGGCGCATCGCCAAGTTGTTGGCCTTGACGTATCCCAGGTTGTGGTGACATGCGATGAGCGACACGTCCGCAAATTCAGCGCGCACCATCTCGGCGCTGCCATCGGCAGAGGCGTTGTCCACAACGATGACGCGCGCGCCGGGCGCGCCTTCGGCCAGGTCCGCCCGCAGCGAAGCCAAACAGGCGCGCAGCAGCTCGCGCACGTTCCAGGAAACGATCACGACAGCGAGCATGGTGCGGGGGAGCGACCGGTCAAGGTTCAACCAGCGTCACCAGGATCGGCGTGACGCGGCTGTTGATCGGGGCGATCTCCACCTGCTCCTGGATCAGCGCTCCCCAGATGCGAAAGGGGTTGCGCACCGGCACGCGGTTGAGCACCACACACCCGCGCACGACCACCTGCCTGCCAGGGGGTAAATAGTAGAGCTTGAAGCCATCGCGCTCGACGACCTCCAAATCGTCTAATGTCCCAACTGCCCAGCGCCAAGGATGGTCTTCGCCCGTGTTGGTCTCGAAGTCCACGCCCACGCGCCAGACGCCTGGCTCTTCTGGGAATCCCTTGGTGTAGCGATTGGTGTCCATGGTGTAACAGTCATTGGGGTCAAACGGGCCAGCGGTGCGAATCGGGGTGTTGCCGACGTTGCGGATAGTCGTCGTGAAGTACAGCGTGTCGCCTAGCTTCATCGTCACCTCTGGTGTGGCACCCACGTGCGACCATTCAAAGCCATGGCCGGTGTTTGGCTGGATCACGATCTCGGCCATGGGCCGGCCGCTGTCTTTGATCGTCAGTGGTGCGCTGAGCACATCGCGCTGGCCGATCAAGTCCTCGGCTTCGGCGACGATGATGTATTCGCCGTCTGGCGGCGGGTCGGCCCCCAGGTCAATGCCACCGTCGTAGTCAAAGAAGTAGCGGCCCGCGGGCAACACATCGTCGGTGGGCTGGCGATAGAGCGAGCCTTCCATGCGCGGCACGTCGTAGCGAAAGTTATCCGGCCCGATCACATACACGCGCAGCCTGGCCGGCTGGGCGATGAACACGTTGATATACACGTGGTCGTCAATCGCGTCGCGATTCGGCGTGATCAGATTGGTGGAGACGGTGAACTCTTCAATTTTGGGGAAGGGCACGCCCGCGCTGAGGATGGTGAGCGTGCCGGTATAGATGGCCCGCCGCCCATCTTCGCCGAGCGCTTCCACGCTCCAGGTGTACTCCCCTTCGGGCAGCAGCCGGCCATCTTCGCCGATGCCGTTGAAAAGATATTCGTAGGGCCGCGGGATGCTTGGCCGCAGCGCGCTGCGCCGGATATAGTGCCGTTGGCCTTGTTGATCCGTAAGGTAGATTGAGACGCGCGCCGGCGCATTCACTCGGTAACTGATGCGGGCCAGGTCGTCCTTCCCGTCGGCATCGGGCGTGATCACGTCTGGTGTTACCATTACATCGCTGATCACCGGCGCGACCAAAGCACAAGCCGCCAAAACAACGCTTGTTGTGAAAAGGAAGCTAAGGCGTCGGAGCATCGCAGCGAGTATAACAATCTGCTCGCCGCCTTTGTCCGTTGTTCGTAGCGCGCCAATTCCAGAAGAAGAGGAGAACAGATGAGAGGGAGTCGGCTTTCGTTTATCGTGATCGTTGGCTTGGCCGTCATCGTGGTCCTCACTGTCCTGATCGGGCGCGCCATCAGTGGGTTCGTCGTTGAGTTCATCGCCGACCAATCGCCAACCGTGCGAAAACCCGATAACGCCATTGAGGTGACGTTTATCTATGCGCCAGAGTTCGAGAAGAACCTAAATGTTGAAGAGATCATCGCGGAGTTCAACCGCGCCTACGTGCGCGGGCGCGATCCGCTGACTGGCAGGGCGCTTGCGACCGGCGAGCGCCCGATCTGGATCACGGGGCGCAGCGGCTCTTCGGGCACGGTGCACGAGGGGATCATCAACGCCTTCATCGCCCCGAATAATGCCAACGTCGAGCGCCCTGTGCTGTGGTCGCCCTCGGTGCGCCACTGGCTGGCGCTGGTGAACTATCAAACCGGTCGCCGTGTCTTCGACGTTGAGGGCGCGCCGGCCACGGCCCTTGCGCCGGTGGTGATAGCGATTTGGGAGTCGCGCTTGAACGCGCTGCGGGCCAAGCATGGCGCCGAGATCGGCTGGGAGGAGCTGCTGGCCGTCTTTGACGATCCGCGCGGCTGGAACGCCTATGGCCTGAGCGGGCGGCCTTCTGTGTATTACGGGCACACCGACCCGCGCATCTCCTCCACTGCCCTCTCCACTTTAATGGCCGAGTTCTACGCCAGCGCCCGCTACGTCGCCGGCAACCGGGACGTCGCGCGTCTCACGCTTGACCACGTGAACGATGAGCGGGTACAAGCCAGCGTCCGTCGCATCGAAAACCTGATCAAGCACTACTCCGCGCGCACCACGGAATTCATCGAATACATCGCCCAAGGGCCGGATTATCTGGATTTCGTCGCCCTAGAAGAGAACGATTTGATCTTCATCAACCTGGGGAAGACGCAGGTCCAGCCGCCGGAGAAGCTGGTCGCGCTATACCCCAAAGAAGGCACGTTCGTCCACGACCACCCGTTTGCGATCCCGAATGCGCCGTGGGTGAGCGAGGAACAGCGTAGGGCTGCCGAGGTGTTCACGCGATACTTTCTCAGCCCAGCAGTTCAACAAAAGGTGTTGGCCGCCGGCTTCCGGCCAGCGAATCGGGACGTGCCGCTGGGCTATCCCATCAGCCCTGAGGTCGGCGTGGACCCGACGCAGCCAAAGGCGCTGCTGGCCGTGCCCGATCCGGCGGTGATCGCCGCCGTCCAGCGCTCCTGGCAGCTCGTGAAGAAACAAGCGGACATCCTGCTGCTGGTGGACACCTCAGGGTCCATGCGTGAGGACGACAAGCTCAGGCAAGCGGTCGAGGCCATGCGCGTCTTCTTGGAAGATCAGCCTGGCAAGAACAACGTCGGCCTGATGCGCTTCGACAGCGAAGTCGAGCTGATGGTGCCCATCGGCCCGCTGGAGAGCAACCGCGAGCGAGTGCTAGCGGCTATAGACCAGCTCGTGGCCAGGGGAAACACGGCGCTCTACGACGCTGTGATCGCCGCCGTTGAGCACTTGCAGGCGAATTCCTCTCCGGAGCGCATTCAGGCCGTCCTGCTGCTCTCCGACGGCCAGGATACGGCGTCGCAGGCCTCGCTCAACCAGGTGGTGCGCGCCATCCAGGCAGCGCGCAACAGCCGCACGCCCATCTTGGTGATCCCCATCGCCTACGGGCGCGATGCAGACGTAAACGCGCTCAACACCATTGGGCGGGCGAGCGATACAAAAGTGCAGCCAGGGGACGCAGAGAACATCAAGAAGCTGCTGGACGTGATCGGCAGCTACTTCTAGGCGATGTAAAGCATCGGCATAGGGTGGGCGAACCACTGTCTTTAGTTGCCTCCAATACGTGAACGCACCCGACCTAGGAGCGTCACGCGGAAGGCGAGCGCTTGGCAGATCAATCTGGCGGGAGCAATCTCGGGCAAAAGCCAATGGAGTGCCGGTGCTGTTTCCCCTGCGTGCAGGGGGAAACGACAGCCAGCGCCCCCGGCGAGACTCGAACTCACAACCGAGGCATTAGAAGTGCCCTGCTCTATCCTATTGAGCTACGGGGGCTAGTTCAAAATCGGACGGATGCCATTATAAACAGCGCGGCCGCCCAGTTGGGCGAGGACCTCGGCCGGCTTGCGGCCAATGCGCGCCGCCAGCTCGCTCGCGGTCAGCGGTTGATTGCCGTTCACCAGAAAGACGCGAAAGGCCAGCTCGGCTAATGGGAGGCGCGGGTTGATAAACCCCGGGTCATGAGCGTATGTCTTGCGAACCAGGTACATCGTGCGCGTCATCTGATGCACCTCGCCGGTCTCCTCATCTACGGAGTCCAGGAGCTCTTCTGCCTCGCTGTTGGTTAGCTGCGCCTGCTGCTCAGGCGTCAGGTATTTCTGAATCAACACGTTGATGTCCTGGCCGTTCTTCTCGAACCAGGTGTAGTCAATGTGAAAGCGCGTATCCTCCGTTGGTCTGAAGATCTTCATGCTTATTCAGGCCAAATGCCAGTAGTGATCGCCGATGGGGACGTATGCGCCGCTAGCGACCAGCGCAGCCAACACGTCGGTCGGCGAGCAGCGCGTGATCAGGTTCACCACCGCGTAGAGCGTGCGCACATGTACGTTGCCTTGTGGGCTGAGCTTAGCGATCTCCGAGAAGGCCTCGCGAACGGCCTGCCGCACATCGCGCGGGCGCTCGCGCAGGGCATCAAACGCCTGTGGATCGTCCACAAACACGGCCATCAGCTCATCCACGTCGCAATATACAGGGCGCTGCGCAGTCTCTAGGTGGAGCCGTCCATCGCGCACGCTGGCCACGCGCACCCACTCGCGCTTCGGACGACGGCGGACGTAGTCTATCAACAACATCACGTCGCCTGCCTCGCTGCGGGTCAGATCGATGTAAGCGCCGGCGGCCAAGCGGTTTGTCTTGAACCATTCTCCCAGACCCCAGATGTAGCGCCCTTCGCGCACTGCCCAGGCAGTGAACGTCTGGCGTGCCATTGGGTCGCGCAAGCGGAAGGCGATGCGCGGTTTGCGCGAGGGCGGCAGCACGCTGGCCACTCGGCGCGACCAGCCCAGCGTGCCGGCGCGCAAGTGGGGGAATGTTAAGATCACCCTGACACTCTGCGCCGGCTCGACGGGCGCAGCCTCGTCGAAATCCAGCTCATCATCCAGCTCGCGGGCCAGCGCGAGCATCTGATCGCTCAAATCAGCCTGGCCGAAGAAGCGCACAGCACGTAATGGCTCGGGAATGGTGAGAACCTCTGGCGGCTCAAGGCGGCGCAAAAACCAGGCCGGCTTATTGTCTGGGCCAACCTCGTCGAAGCGCGGATCAGCAGCCAACGCTGCGTTGAGCGAGGCCTCTTGAACTTTTTGACCTATCTCTGTCGGCAAGCTGAGATCGCGCAGGATCACGTCAGTCGTCAGCGGCCCACCATTGGCCATGTCCAGCACCGCCTCCGCTAGGTTGAGATGGCCGATGTTGATCTCGGCCATCATCGCCCTTAGAAACCATTCGTCGCCGATGCGAATGAACTCTTTGTTCTGCTCAAGTGCAGCGCTGAGCGCGGCGCGCACCCGCTCGCCATTCGCGGCATATAACGCTTCTGGGCTTTGCGCGTGGCTGAAGAAGTCGCTGACATCCATTTGGTTGAGGCGATGCGGATGCGGAAAGCGCGCAGCGAACTCTCGCTGCTGGCCGTCGTCAAATGCGACGCGGATCACCTCAAACTCACCCAGCTCTGGGTGGCGGCCAGGGCGGAGCGCAATCACGCGACCAGTGGCAAATTGCAGGGCTGGAAACACCAGTCGATCGCCGACGGCGTAGTGCGCCTTTGGCTGATAGACGGTGCAACCTTCCCAGCGCTCGCGCAGCTTGCTGTTCTCCTGTTCGACGCGATGCTTGAGCAGGGCGAGGGCGAGCTTATCTGTTGAGATCGGGTGGCCCAGTTCGATGATATAGCTATAGAGGAACTCCACGTCATCCGTGGTGATGGCAAACGAAGACCAGTATTTCTGAGAATCAATTGGCCGATGTATCACGTGTGCGGAGACGCTGTCCACAATAACCCAGC
>JAGHYX010000103.1 GCA_017743375.1 Chloroflexota bacterium | reverse complement strand
CTCACCATCAACGGCGTCACCTACCGCGTCGCCGAGCACCCCGCCGCCCCTGGCTCTCTTAACCAGCATCGTCTGCTGCTTGCACATCCCAGTTTGGCTGGGTGCATTCACAGCTAGGGGCAGAAGTCTGGGTGGGCGGCGGCAGTGCCGTCGCCCACCCTAATAATTCGCCTTCGTCGAGCAGCATAGCCTGTGGAGTGTCGCCCCCGTTGGTGAATGCACCCGTTTGGCTGCTTCGTCGGCTGCGGCCTTAGAGTGCTCAACTTTAGAGTGATTTGACAGGTGTCTAAACTGCTGAGTAACGCTATGTGCTCTGCGATCTCGGCGCCTCTGCGGTGCGTTCTTTTTGCGTTCACTTTCGAGTGGCGCACGCTCGCTCAGGGGTCGCTCCGCTTTGCATGACAGCCTGAGCAGCCTTTCATTCCTAATTGGAACACTCCCGCCGCCTAATACACCGCGCCTGTGTGGTAAAAAGAAAATAATGATGTATTTCCAGCGCGCCCCTCGCACCTACCTAAACCCGCCGACGACGGAGCTGGAAATTCAGCCGCCGCCGAACAGGCCGATTCGCCCGACGTCCTCGCTAATGGCAATATTGCTGCCGCTTGGGTTCAGCATACTCGGGCTGGGACTGAGCATTGCCTTTGTGGCGAGCAACCCCAGCGTTCTGCTGTTTTCGCTGCCGATGATGCTCGGCAGCGGGCTGTGGGGGGTGATTAGCTACTTCAGCGAGCGCAACAGGTACCACCAGAGCATTGTTCAGCGCGACCAGTCCTATCGGGCTTACTTGGCTCAGCAGCGCCAGCAGGGCGCAGCGTTGGCAACAGAACAGCGCCGCGCCCTGCTCGATCCGCATCCTGCGCCCGACGAATGCCTGCGCCGAGCCGGCGTTGACTCCGGTCACCCCTCTGCTCGGCTGTGGGAGCGCTCTTCTGGTCTGGAGCGACCGCGCGACCCCGACTTCTTGCATCTACGTCTGGGGCTGGGCAGCCTGCCGCCCACCTTTCATCTGAAGCCACCCTCGTTTCAACTACCGGTCGGCGAAGCCGACGAGCTGTATGACATGGCCGTGCGCCTGGTGGATGAGTTTCGCCAGGTGGACGGCGTGCCCATCGTCCTGCCGCTTGCTCAGGTCGGCACCGCCGGCCTGAGCGGCGCGCCTGCCGTCGTCCACGAGGTTGTCCGCGGCTTGCTGATACAAATGGCGACGCATCACGCCCCGAATGAGGTCAAGCTGGTCGCTGTGTTGTCACCGCACCAGGTGGACGAATGGGCATGGGTGCGCTGGCTGCCGCATGTCTGGGACGAGGAACGCCGGCATCGTTACATCGCTGCCTCGCCCGACGAAGCGCGCGCGCTGCTAGCAGACTTAACAGCCGTCCTTCAGAAACGCGCGCTGAACCGTCCGGAAGGCGACGCGCCGCCTATTTATCCGCAAAACTTTGTCTTTCTGTTCGCCGATCCCAGCTTATTCAGCGGTCAGGGGAGTGGGGCGGTCGGCCCGTTGATCAGCCTGCTGCTCAGCCAGGGCACGAACATCGGCGCCTTCGGCCTCTTCCTGGCCGATCGGCCCGAGGCCTTGCCGAGCGGCTGTCGCGCGCTGGTGAACTGTCGCAGCATGGGCGAAGCGTTGCTGCGCCTGGTCGGCCCGCCCACACAAGACTTCGCCCTGCGGCCCGATCACGTCAGCCATGACCAGGCAGAAACCTTTGCCCGCGCGCTTGCGCCGATCCGCTTGAAAGCTGCGGCGACCGCCGGCGGCTTGCCTTCCAACGTCCCGCTCACCGGTCTGCTTGGCGTTCCGCGCCTGGAGCAATTGCCGACCCGCGACCTCTGGGAGAGGCGAGACGCGCATCGGTCTCTGGAAGTGCCGCTGGGGATAGACGCCAGCGGTAGCGTGGTGATGCTCAACTTTCAAGACGCCGCCACCGGCGGCGATGGTTCGCATGCCATGGTCGGCGGCACCACCGGCACCGGCAAGACGCGCTTCCTGCAAACCCTGATTGCGCTGTTGGCGGCACATCATCATCCCCACGACGTGAACTTCGTCCTGATTGATTACAAAGGCCGCGACTTGCTTCAAGGGCTAGAGGCGTTGCCGCATGTGGTTGGCACGCTGGGCAACATGGAGAAAGCCGAAGCGCAGGCCGTGTTAGTGGAGCGCCTCTTCGTCTGCCTGGAGGCCGAGCTGCGCCGGCGTCGCAACCTGCTCAGCGGTCGCAACATCAATCAATACTACGCTGACCACCTCCAGGGCCGCGCGACCGAGCCGCTGCCCCATCTCTTCGTCGTCATTGACGAATTCGCCGAGATGATCCGCAACAGCCCCGACAAGTCGGCCATGACCAAGCGGTTGCTCAGCATTGGCGCGACCGGCCGCAGCCTGGGCGTTCACCTTATCCTGGCCACGCAAGACCCCTCCGGCGTGGTGACCGACGAGCTGCGCAACAACATCAACATCCGCGTATGTCTGCGGATGGGGTCGCGCCAGGCCAGCATGGACATCTTGCGCCAGCCCGATGCGTTTGAGAACATCAGCAGCAGCCAGGTCGGGCGCGCGTATCTGCAGGTGGGGAACAACGATCGGTTTGTGCCCTTTCAGGTGGCTTGGGGCGGCGACCGCTACCAGCCCGAGAATGGGACCGGCCACCTGCAGATTTATCGGGTCAGCCTCAACGGCAAGCGCGAACCGCTGCGCCGCTTCATTGCGCTGAGCGCCGGCGAACAAACACAGCTCACCGCTCTGGTCGAGCACCTGCGCAGCACAGCAGCGGCGCTGGGGCTGGGGACGCTCAAAAGCCCGCTCTCGCCACCGCTGCCCGCGACGATTTACTTGGAGGAATTGCGCCGCGGTCAGCCTGGCTGGAACGGCCGAGGTTGGGATCCCCTCCCGCCTGACCGCTGGCTTGCGCCGCTCATCGGACAGTTGGACGACCCCACCAACCAGGCGCAGCCGCTGTTCCAGCTCCCGCTTGGCCAAGAGGGGCACTTCGTCCTCTTCGGCGAGCCGGGCAGCGGCAAGACCACGTTTGTGCAAACGCTGGTGACGTCGCTGGCGCTCGACCACAGCCCGGCCGAGGTGCACATCTACCTGGCCGACTTCAGCGGCCAGCGCCTGAAAGCCCTGGCCGGCTTCCCGCACGTCGGCGATGTCTTTAGCATAGATGAGTTGAGCCGCTTCAAGCGCTTCCTGCGTTATCTGAGCCAGGAGCTGCGCGGCCGCAAAGAGAAACTGGCCGCTGTCAGCGCTGCCAACCTTCGCGAATACTGCGCGGTGAGCAACGAGCGCCTGCCGGCCATTGTCACTGTGGTGGAGAACCACGCCGCCTTTGCCAAGCTATGCCAGGACCGCATGCTTGATCTGGACGACTTATTGACCGACCTGGTGCGCGATGGGGCAGCGTATGGGCTATATTTCGTCTTCACCCTGCCCAGCCCCTCCGACCTTAAAGCGCGGCTGGCCAACAGCCTTTCCGGCGCGGCAACCTACCGCCTGGCCGCGCGAGATTACAGCATGGCCATTGGTCCGACGGGCGGCCTGGAGCCGGCCGGCCTGCCCGGTCGCGGCCTGCTCAAAGGCAACCCGATCCTGGAGTTTCAGACTGCCCTGCCGGCGCGCGGCCAAACCGAGGCCGAGCGAACGCTGGCGCTCCGGTCAGTCATGGAAGCGATGCAGCGCGCCTGGCCGGGGCCGCGCCCGCGCGCCTTTCCGCCGCTGCCGGACAAACTCGGCCTTGCTCAGCTCCTGCCGCCTTCCGACGCCTGGGCCGCGCCGGCCGATGGCTGGCAGGCCGTCTTCGCCGTTGACCTGGAGGACCCCGACCGGCCCTTCAGCGTGGAGCTGACGAACGGCCCTTATTTCCTCATCACCGGCGGCCCGCAATGCGGCAAGACCACGCTCCTCCAGGCGTGGGTCCTCTCCCTGTGCGAGCGGTACCGGCCGGAGCAGTTAGTGATATACATCGCGGACTTTCGCTGCACGCTGCGAGCGCTGAGCGACCTGCCGCACTTGCGCGCGCCGCTGATGAGAGACGCCGGCGCTGCGCCGCGTTACATCACCGATGAGAGCCAGCTCTCCGAGGCGCTGGCCGAGATCGAGCGCGTCCTGCGCCAACGCTTGCGCGACGATCTGCGCGCCAAGCCATGGCCGGCTTTGTGGCTGGTGATTGACGACTACGACATCTTCAAGAGCGACGCCGGCCAAGCGAACCAGGACCTGCTCAATGCCAACCTAAAACGCTGGCGCGATCTTGGCTTCTTCCTGACCGTGGCGGGGCCGACCAGCGATATCGAGAGCGACTGGGGTTGGATCAAGCTACTGCGGGATGTGCCGACCGGTTTCCAGATGGGAACGGCCGGCATCAACCAAGTCTTCAAGGTCAATTTGCCGTTCGATAACCCAGCGCGCGTCCTATCGCCAGGCGAGGCGTTTTACATCCGGCGCGGGCAGTTTTGGCGCGTCAAGATCGCCGACCCCAACCACGGGCCGATCTCGGCGGAGGCATGGGTACAATCGATCAGGCGCAAGGCTGAACAACAACCAGCAAGCTAGCTTGCGCAACCATCAAGGGCAGGCTATAGTAGCGCTCGTATGAGCAGCGTATTAGAGGACGCGGTCTGGCTCAAACCAGAGGAGCTGTTTACGCTGGCCTCTCTGCTGGGCGGGGAGACCTTGATCGGCATCCCTGACCCATTTCCCGGCTGGCTGACCGAGGAGATTCAAGAGGCGATGAGCGCTGCCCAAGACGAGCTGATCCAGAAAGGCTACCTGGGCATGGTGGATGGCCGCTTGCAGATGGATGCCGTCGTCGCTGCCCTGATCGGCACGCTGATCAAGCCGCAAGCAGTTCTCATGCTCATCCTCAGTCAAGCTAACCGCGAGCCTCAACAAACGTGCATATACCATCGCCCACCCTTCTTCGTCCACCTGCACCCCCAGCAGGAAGGCTATGCACTTTGGCCGCTGCTGGCCGGCGAGATCACCCCGCTGCTTCGACAGCACATTAGCTTAGGGGAGGTGGATGCTGCGTCCAGCGAGCCCTTCTCGCTCCTCGAAGCTGACCTCATGGCCGTGCGCGAAGCGTTTCACGACGGCCGGCCGGCGGATGCGCAGCAGATACTGCGGCGTGCCGGGGTGAGCGAAGAAAGCGCGAGCGCCTTTCTCTCCGCTTGGCAAACAGGCCGGCGCAATGGCTCGCTGGTCTGCATGACCCAGCGCAACGGATGGCAGGTCAACGGACTGGGGTTTCTGGAAGGCGAGAACGGCTTATGGCGGATGCGCGTTTATCGATCCGCTGCACAAGATTGGGTGGAATGTCTGCCCTGTTCCGCTGCACAGCTTTGGCAAGAGGTTGATAAGCTTCTGATATACTACTTCTTCGAATAGAACAACCAAAGGGGGAACACGTGGATCGCGTCATTGTGACCATCGAGCGTCGCGAATGGGGCGATGAGCATGATCTCGACCTGCCGGCCGACGCCAAGGTTGCCGATCTCCTGCGCGAGTTGGCCCTGGCCTGGGGAGCAAAAGAGGAATGGGCGATTTACACGTCGCCAGCGCATCGCATGCTATCGCCGCATCTCACCCTCGCCCAAGCTGGCGTGGGTGACGGCGCGCGCTTAATTCTGCTGCCGGCGCACGTGGGCGTGCCGGCGCAATCCTTCACCAACACGTCAAGCCAGACACTGCCGCCGACGTCGTTGCCAGACGCCGCGCCGGTCCGCAGATGGCGACCGCTGGGAGCAATTGCACAGCCGACCACTCCGCCAGACCCATCCCCGCCGGCCAAAGGCGGCTTCATCTGGCGACGTGTGGATGACGAGAACTAAGGGGGTGAGAGACACAAGTGCACTTACACGCGAAACTCCAACCGATATTGACAGGCTCAGACACATTCATCTTCAAGGATAAGGAGGCATTCAGCAATGGCACGCATTAGGATCAGCCCGGAGCAAGTTCGTCAAGTCGCTGCGCAATTCGCACAATCGGCCTCGCAAAGCGAGGAGATGATCAACCGGCTCGCCAACGCGATCAACGCGATGCAGCCGGAATGGGAAGGGATGACCTCCCAGCGCTTCTACAGCGATTTTCAACAGTGGCGCGGCCAGATGCAGCAGTTCACTGAGCTGCTCAGAGGCATCAATCAGCAACTCAACCAGATTGCCGATCGCTTTGCTGCTGCCGATCAGCAAGGGTAAGCGCAAGCGCAGGGAAGGCCCTGGCGCGGGGCTTTCCCTGCGTCAGCGCGCAACGGCTCGAAGGGCGCTGGCTTGCCGTGCGCATCCTCGTCGTTCCAGAGTTGCTGCGCGCACAAGCAGCACAGTTGCGACAGGCGGTGCTTGTGCTCGAGGCATGCCACCAACAGGTGCAGCGCGCCTGGGCCAGCTTGGACTGGGAAGTGCGCGCCGCCGGCCAGATAGAGGAATCGCTGACCTGGGCGCAGCGACAGGCCATCGCGCTCGGCGAAGAAGCTGAGCGGCTGGCACGCTTTTTGCAGGCGCGCGCCGACGACTTTGAACAAGCCGACGCCACAGGCAGCGCCCAGCTTGCCCAGGTTGTCGCCGCCCTGAGCGCGCCGGCGACCACGCGGCTGAGCCAACACGCGCCGCCCTTGGCCAGGCTGGCGCGCCTGATGCGCATGGGGGCGTTGCTGGCAAACGCGTCGGCGCCGCCGCCGGCCCAGCCAGCGCGATTGATGAGCGATCTGCGCGCACCCGTCGAGTTCAGCGCCCCCGAAAGCAGCTTGCCTACATGGCGCGACCGGGCGCGCGCTGCTCTGGCCGCCTGGCAAACCGAGACCGCAGCGACGTGAACCGCAGGAAGAGGAGATCAACCATGCGCATCATCGTCCAACCAGAGCAACTGAGACAAAATGCCCAGCATCTGCGCATGAGTAGCGAGTTCTGGCACGGCCAGGCTAGACAACTGCGCGCTGCGCTGGCCGGGCTTGACTGGGAAACGCGACGCAGCGCCGCAGTTGAATCACAAGTCCAACAGGCCGCCGCCCTGGCTGATCGCCTGGCCATCCAGGCCGAAGAGAAAGCCAGCTTTTTGGAGGCCGCCGCGACTCGCTTTGAACACGCCGATGCCGTAGGTGCGCAGGGCATCGCTCAGGCATCCAGCCAGATCACAATTGCGCCCTCAACCCCGCGGCTGCTTTCAGGGATATTGTTCATGCTCCCGCGGTTGTCTATTGGCATGGTTTTCGCGCGCCTGCTGCCGCTCCCCGGCATCGTCGGAGTCTTTGGAACGTTGCCGAGCCTGGCCGAGCGAATCTGGGACTGGCTCAACGGCCGCCCGCAGCGCCACGCGCCTGTTGCGAAGGACTCGCCTTCCATCCCCAAAGGAAAGCTGGCTCAGGTCATCCTCACCGGCTTGGAAAGAGCGCGCCGCGAGCAGCCGCCTGGCCAGGTTATCCAGAGCATCGAGGTTGCGTCGCCGCAGCGCGGAGGCGTCCGTGGTCCTATTCAGCTCGTAGACGTTGATCCCGCCGAATATAGGGACAGCTGCGCGCAGTATGCGCAAGCCCGCCGGCCCGATCTCGGACCAACCGGCGGTCCAGGCGCGGCGGACTATATACACAGATATCGCGACAAAGTGTTTCTAATCTCCGACAACACGATTGACCTGCGCAGCCGCGTGGGCGTCGGGTATGCAGTGGTATGGGACAGGAATCATCCACAGTTGAGGGGAACACAAGGCGAACAGTACGGACATGTCGCTATCGTAGAAGAGGTCGGCCCCGATTACATCGTCGTCAGCCACACCAACTGGGGCAATAGCTACAGGATGAAAATAACCCGCGAGCAATTGATCAACTGGAGACTCTATTTCATCCCTTGAGCCATGCGTATCGTGGTCATTCCCGACTTGCTAGAAGATCGCGCACAGCAGATGGCCCAGTCTGCCGCGCAGCTATACGATATAGATGGGCGGCTGAGCCGTGCTTTGGGCGCGCTAGACTGGGAGGCGCGCCAGAAAGCTAATGTGGAAGGCCTGGTCAACGCAGCGCGAGGTCGGGCGCGAGACTTGGCCGGCGAGGCCAGTCGCCTGGCGCGCTTCCTCACCGACCGCGCCTCTGCCTTCCGTCAGGCAGACGCACAGGGGGTTCAGTCGCTAGAAGCCGTGATTCAAAAATATCACAGCGCGCTCCATTCCCTCCCGACAGATGGCAGGGGTGAACAGCTTCCCGATCGGCGCACCCTGCGCCAACACGCCGGGCTTGGCACCTTGCTCGGCGGTGCTGAGTTGCTGGTTACGCTCGGCGCCCCTCTCTATCTGCT
>JAGHYX010000009.1 GCA_017743375.1 Chloroflexota bacterium | reverse complement strand
CTCGCCTTACCACTTGGCCACGTCGCCCAGATGCGCAAGGAGAGTATATCATGACCGCGCCAGGGCGCGCAGGAGCGGGTGCGTTCACCAATCGGGGCAACACAGCGTGCCTTCTGGGCAGCGACAAAGGATGCTGTGCCTTTAGATTCTTCGCTTCTCCGCACCTCTGCGTGAGATTGACATTCCTCCCAACGGTGAACGCACCCGCAGGAGCAGGATGCGTTCACGGTGGGGACGGAGCATCCCCTTTCGTAATGCAGGACGCTCGACCGAAGCGCTATAGGGCCACATCGGCCTGAGCAGACGCAGCTGCTCTTTGCTCCGCTTGGCACGACGGCGTGTGCCCCCTTCGTAAAGCAAGGAAGGGAGAGAAGGTGTGCGAGATAAAGGAGATAGCTTATTGGTGAAGATCCCCGACGCTGGTTTGCAGCACGCGGATCGGCGTAAGGGGGCGAATCTGATATGCACGACAGCCAGCCGGCACAACGAGCGATTCATACTGGCTCAGTTCCACGGCCTGGCCGAGGCACTCGACGACTGCTTTGCCCTGGGCAATCGTCAGCGTGTGAAAGCTGCGCCCCTCGGTATCCAGAGCCAGGGTCTCTGTGCGTGACGCCAATAGGTTGAACGTGAAGAAAGGGCAAGTAACCAGGCGCTGGGCATCGGTATCCAGCATCGGGCGCAGCGGCTGTGGGACGCTCCTCGCCTCTGGATCGGCCACAGCGATGGCTTGCTGAATATGCAATGGCCGGCCAGCGCTGGCCGGTCGATCCCAGTCCCACACCCGATAGGTCAGGTCCGAGGTCTGTTGCACTTCATAGATCAGCAACCCTGGACCAAGTGCGTGAAGCGTTCCAGCAGGGATAAAGATCGTGTCTCCTGCGCGCACCGACCACTCCTGTAGTACGTCCAGAAGATTCCCGTTCTGAATGGCTTGGACAAGGGCTTCTGGGGAAACGCTCTGCTTGACGCCGGCCAGCAAGCGTGCGCCTGGGGCTGCTTCGAGCACATGCCATGCCTCGGTCTTGCCGAAGTGTCCTGGACCTTCCAAGGCGATAGCATGCGCGTCGTTTGGGTGCACCTGTACCGAAAGCCAATCCTGACAGTCCAGTAACTTGATCAACAGTGGAAATCGCGTTCCCGTGCGCGCAACCGCAGCTTCGCCCAGCAGCTCGGCCCCTAGTTCGGCTGCTAACGCGCCCAACGTGCGCCCGGCATAACGGCCTTCGGCAATCTGGTTGTGTTCATACACAACCCATGCCTCGCCGATCGGCTGATCAGCGTCTGGTTTCAAGCGTCGGCCGCCCCACACACGAGGTTGATAAATAGGAATTAAGCGCAGTAGCTCGCACATCACCTTTGCCAACTCACGAGTGCATAGTCTAGCGGCTCAGCGGCATAGCCTATCCCTTTTGGCCTGCCGCGCAGCACTTTGTATCGCTCACCCGGCGCTACAGGCGCAGACGAGAGGTCAATGTATGGCACCATCAACTTCTCGCTGAAGTTAAAGACTAATGCGATCAATTCGGTATCCGACCAGCGCCAAAAGCCCAGGCAGGCATCGCAATCATCAATGCGCTCCATGAGGCGAAATTGTGCGCTGCGCAAAGCTGAGTGCTCGCGGCGCAGACGGCCCAGCTCGCGGTAGTGATTCAGCAGCGAGTTGCGATCCGACTCCTGCTCTTCGACGGAGACGCTGTCCCTTGGCCGATTGTTACGGTTGGCTGGCTTGAACCAGGTCGCCATCCCTGGCCCTTGCTCATCGGCATACCAGTCCATCGGCTCGCGGCGGAACTCGTCGTAGATCGGCCCAGGGCCTTTCACCCCGCGCATGCCGATTTCTTCGCCGTAGTAGATGATCGGAATCCCTGGGGTGAGCATGGTGAGTGCGGCTGCCAGGCGCATACGCCTAATGTCGCCTTTCACCGCTGAGGCGATCCGGTTGGTGTCGTGATTAGATGCAAAGCGCACGAGCTGCGCCCCGCGCGGATATAGGTCAAGCATGGCGCGATAGGCCGGCTGAAGCAAGATCGGATCAGCCGCCCCGTTCAATACGCCTTTCCCCACCGCACTCTCTCCGCCGGAAAGGCGCAGATACCAGGGAAAGTCGAACAAGGCATCGAAGCCTTCCTCAAAATATCCGCGCAGCACCGATGGTTCGCTGTCCCATACCTCGCCTAAGAGGACAGCCTCGGGATACTGCTCCTTCACGGTTGCCCGCAGCTCGCGCCAGAACCAGTATTCCACGCCGCGCGCATAGTCAGCGCGCAGCCCGTCAACTCCTAACGACAGCCAGAACAGCGCAGCATCAATGAGATAAGCGTTGACTGCTGGGTTGGTGTGATCCCACTCTGGCAGGTCGGCGACGCCGAAGAACGAGGTATACGAGAGGTTGTTCGCGTCCTTAAAGTTAAACCATTTGGTGTAAGGCGATTTAGGGTTGCCGTAAGCATCTTGAAAGAAGGGATGCCCACGCGAGGCATGATTGGCGACGAAGTCCACGATCAGGCGCATACCGCGCCGCTTCATCTCCGCAAGCAATCGCTTGAAGTCTTCGAGGCTGCCCAGCTCTGGATTCACCGCTTTATAGTCCACCACGTCGTAGCCGTGATACGTGAGCGATGGGTAGTGTGGGTTCAGCCAGATGGTATCCACCCCAAGCGACTGAATGTAGTCGAGCTTTTGTCGAACACCTTCCAAGTCGCCGATGCCGTCGCCATTGGTGTCGTAGAAGCTGCGAACGAAGATTTGGTAGAGCGTGGCTTCGTTGAACCACGCCGGCGATGAAATGACTGCACGCCGATCAGGTGCCGGCGAGCGTGTTGGGAGAGCGGTGGACGTGAGGGGCGTTGACGTCTTTGCGGCGGGTGAGGGCGTTGCCGTTCCAGCACAGGCACTGACTGCTAATGCGCTGACGACGGCGGCGAGAACCCAAGCACGGCAACGCATCACGCGCTCCTCAGCACAAAGATGGCCGGCCATAGCCCTCCCAAGTTTACGCGCAGCACGCGCTCGCATCGCCAGACATCGGCCATCTGGGCGACCAGGCCTTGCATGAGGCGCACCTCGGCCGTGATCACCACAAACCGCGCGCCCGTTTTGGCCACTCGCCGCGCCTCTCGCATGATTTGGGGGTAGAGCGTCAAGTTCTCGGCGTGTGAGCCGACCTGACTTCCAAAAGGCAAATCCGCGACGATCGCATCCACGCTGGCATCGGGCAGCGGCAAGCAGCGCGCATCCCAGGGATAAAGCTCAAAAATGTTGCTCCGACCGCGCAGATAAGCGGCGATGTTCCGTCGCGCGCAGTTCAATGCGCGCGGGTGAACATCGCAGCCGATCAGCCGGCGGGCTGCCCCGACCAGCGCGCGTTCGATGAGCAGCGTGCCTGACCCACAGCACAGGTTGAGATAGACGTCATCCGAACACGGCTGGGTCAGCGTCACCATGACATGAGCGACTGTGGCTTGCAGCGCTCCATCTACGTTGCAAACGCGCCATTCACGGGTAGCCAACGGCCTGGGCGAGATGCGCACCAGCACATCCCAGCCATTGCCAAGGGGTGAAGGGCGAATGCGGATGAGCAAATCGCCCGACTCGTCCACGGGCTGCAAACCGGTGTGTGTCGCCACGGCGTCTCTGAGACGAGACATCACCGGCGTATGCGCGCCGGCTGCTGCCAGCATGAACGTGCGGTAGGTCTTCGGTGGATACAAGGATAAGACGGCGTCCACCTGCGTCAGCAAGCAGCGCTGATGCTGGTCGGCAAGCAGCGCCTTGGGGCGTGGCACATCGAAGCGCAACAGACGATAGACGCTCAAGACCGCCTTCAAGTCCAAAAAAGGGGCAAGCCGAGCAGCGGAGAAGTTCAACACGCCTTGGCGCATCGTGCGCACGTGCTGGCCGCCCCGCTGAACGATCTCAGCGCTCGCAAATGGTTCTAATCCCGCGATGACGTCTGCCTCGCAGGGCTGAGCCGTCACGGCGTCTTCTGGGCGGTGCGCCCGCTGGCGCGGGCCGTTCGGATCGGTAAGCCGGCGTAGAACTGGCGCAGGGTGGGCAGGTATTCGGTGATGTCATAGCCAGCCCAGTTGCCGCGGTCACTCGCTTGGAAGATCGCGCCGCCGATGATTGGCGATGGATACACTTTGCCATCTATCACCAGCGGCATGCTTTGCACGCGTATGTACTTGTCACACCAATCAGCGAACTTCTGTTGGCTGTAGCCATGGGCTTTGAAGCCACCAACGCCCGCCTGGTCTAGTCCGCACTCGGAACAGTAGATGGCGCGCACTTTTGGATCAAAGCTGCAGTGGGTGAACAGGAACTCCCAGCGTCGCTCAAACCACTTCCACTCGTTGGGCCGGTTAATGTGGTCGGGGTTGGGCGAGTAGAGGTGCATATCGAAGGCGATCAAGCCGCTGTTATACGCCGGTGCATAGAGCTCGCGGATGATTTGGCACGTCTCTGGATTAGTGAAGTCGGGCGTGCCCATCGAGAACGTGCCAGCAGCGTAAGTTGCGCCGCTGCCCTGCTTGATTCGCCGCGCAACTTCGATGTCAATTTGCGCCCGCCGGCGCAGGTCCTCGCCATCTTGCCCCAGTTGATCTGCCTCGTTTAGGCCGATATAGATAAGCTCTCGGTGTTTTGCGCCTTCCAGGCCGTTGATGATTTGCTCTACGCTAGGCACAACACCATGTGGGAAGAAGCGCCGTGCCATGACCACTGCGTCAGGGTAAGCGCGCTTAAGCTCGCTGGCGCCGGCGAAGTTATCCATGCACAGGAAGAACCGACAGCCGTTCTTTGCCTCCTCAAAGGCAACGTCGCTGTTGCTCATGGCATGAATGCCCAGCTTGAATTGTTGGGCCGGGTCTATGTCGTCACCAGGCGGTGAGCTTTCAAACTCTAGCCAGGTCGTGGACACGTAAGCAGCAACCGGCAGATCGCTCTCGCGCGGTCCGTAACGCAGCAGGTGACCGCTGGCTTGGAGAGGGATGGCTGCCCAACCGTCGCGCACGGCGAGCACGTTGACCTTTGCCCCTTTGGGCAACATGCCGACGATAGCGCCGTCCATTCCGGGCTTGAGTCGAACATTGAGCAAGCTGGCGGTCACAACTGCTTTCATCCGGGGCTCCTTGTGGCCTTTCGATGGAGTGCCATTCGATGTTCAGAGGGCAGAAGTAAGGAGCGGGCAACGGGACTCGAACCCGTGGTCTCCTGCTTGGAAGGCAGGCGCTGTGCCACCTCAGCTATACCCGCGATCTGCCTTATTATAAGGCATCTGGCTAGGCGCGTAAGAGGCCGAGCGCGTTCACAACCGAAGACAGACCTGTGGCTGGTCTGGCCTGCGAGGGTCAAGGCGCAGCGGGCGGAGAACGCGGTGCGCCCCGTCATCGCCGAACGCGCTCGCGCCCGCGAGTCCTTTCTTGCGCGCCGCCGCAACAGCAATGGTTGCCGCTTCCACGCCCGCGCGCCAGTCGTGGCTGCGCAGACGACTGCCGATCCTAGGCTGGCTGCCGGCCTATCGGTGGGCTTATCTGCCCGCCGACCTGATCGCTGGCCTGACGCTGGGCGTGATCGCCATCCCGCAGAGCATGGCCTACGCGCTGTTGGCGAACTTGCCACCCCAGGCCGGCTTGTACGCAGCGATGGTGACGCCAATCGCTTACGCTGTGTTTGGCACCAGCCGCGCGCTGTCGGTCGGACCGATGGCGGTGGTCGCCCTGCTCACCGGCAACCTGGTCACCCAGTTCGCCGCGCCCCAAAGCCCCCAAGCCGTGCAGATCGCGCTGTGCGCGGCCCTGCTCGTGGGCGCAATACAGGTCGTCTTGGGGGCTTTGCGCATGGGTTTCGTGGTGAACTTCCTCAGCTATCCGGTGCTCTCCGGCTTCACCACTGCAGCCGTGATCGTCATCGTCCTGAGCCAGGCGAAATACCTGCTGGGAGTCTCGCTCACCGGGCCAGCCCCTCCGCTGTTCGAGGCCATTCATCTGGTCGAGGCGCTGCCCAGGGCGAATCCTGTCGCCCTCGCCATGGGCGGCGCGAGTATCGCCGTCATGCTGGTGTTCAACCGCCGCGTGGGGCGATGGTTGACGCGCGCGGGCAGCGCTGAGGTCGTCGCCGGCTTGGTGGCGCGCACCGGCGGGCTGGTGGTCGTGAGCATAGGCACCTTGCTAACCTGGCTGCTTCGATTAGACGAGGCCGCCGGCCTGCAGATCGTCGGTCAGGTGCCGACTGGGCTGCCGCCGCTTAGCACGCCGTTTGTGCCCACGGACGCGCTGGGGGCGATCGCGCCTTCGCTCCTGATCATCACCGCAATCAGCTACGTGGGCAGCGTCTCCATCGCCAAGTCGCTCGCCAGCCGGCAGCGCGAGAAGGTGGACGCGGATCAGGAGTTGATCGCCCTGGGTGCAGCTAACATCGCCGCAGCGCTCACCAGTGGCCTGCCGGTCAGCGGGTCATTCGCCCGCTCAGCCGTGAACGTCGCCTCCGGCGCGGTCACGCAGCTCTCCTCGCTCTTTGCTGCGCTGGTGATCGCGTGTGTGCTGCTCCTCTTCACACCGCTCCTCTACTATCTGCCGCAGACTGTGCTGGCGGCCACGATCGTGGCCACGGTGATCAGCTTGCCCGACCTCGAGCTCATCCGCCGGGCTTGGCGCTACAGCCGAGCAGACTGGCTTACGCTGATGGTGACACTGGTCGGCGCGCTGCTGTTGAGCGTTGAGGCCGGGCTGCTCTTAGGCGTTCTCTTCGCGCTGGCTGTGCACCTGTGGATCACCTCGCGCCCGCACATCACAGTGATCGGCCGGTTGGAGGGCACAGAGACATACAAAAGCGTCGAGCGCTATACGGTGAAAACTTGCCCTCATGTCGTTGCGTTGCGCATAGACGAGAGCTTGTACTTCGCCACGGCCAGCGCGCTAGAAGATGCGCTGCTCAACGCCGCCCTGGACCACCCGCAGGCAACCCACATCGTGCTCGATTGCAGCGCCGTCAATCGCATTGATCTCAGCGCGCTCTCGACGCTGGAGATGGTGGATCACCAGCTCAAGGCGATCCAGGTCACGCTGGTGCTGGCCTCGGTGAAAGGGCCGATCTACCGCCAGTTGCTGAAGTCGGGCTTCGTGGCGCGCTTCGGCCCGGAGCGGTTCTACCTCTCCACGCACGCAGCGATGCAGGCGCTTGGATGTCGGTGAGCGCGCTTCACGCGCCACCGACGAAGCCCAGCCCGTCGCCATTTTGCCGTCATCACACCCAGCCCAGCGCGCGAGCGAACAGTCCGCCCAGCAGCGCCGCCAACAGGCAGCCACCCAGCAGCACGTTGGTGTTCAGCCGGCGGTAGCGCAACAACCACCACAGCCCTAGCGTCACTGTAAGGGGGAGCAAGCCGGGCACAAGCGCGTCAAACAACCGCGTCTGCACAGCCAGCGAGGCAGCGCCGATCTGCAAGCTGCCGTTGCCGGGCAGGGCGAGCGGCACCAGCGACGTGACCAGCCCGCCCAGCACGAAGCTGCCCAGGCGCGTGGCGCCGAACAGCGCCGGCTGCAGCCAATTGTTGCGCTGCGCCCAATCGCCAAAGCGGTGCATCCATTGGTAGCCCAGGCGAAAGCTGACGACGCCGACCAGGAGCACAAGCGCCGATTGAACGAAGATAAATAGCAGCGGGCCGAGCAGGCTGCCCTGGTTAGCCAGAGCCGTGCCAAGCGCTACGCCGACCGAGGCCAGACCGCCCGTCATCAACGTCGCGCCGAGCGCGTCCAGGCTGACCATCAGGCTGGTGCGCGCCCCGACGACCTCGGCGTCGCTGATCGCCTCTCCATTGGCGCGGCGCTCTTCCAGCGCGATGATCGCGCCCAGCAAGGCCGAGCCAAACGTCCACTCGCTGTTGAAGAGATGGAGCGCGCGCCGCAGGAGGACGACGCGCTCGCTGGCCGTCTGGCACAACTGTTTCACAATGGGCAGCAGCGCCGCGGCAAACCCCATGTTCTGGAACCGCTCAAAGTTCAGGCCGGCGTTGTGAAAGAACATCCACAGCACGAAGGAGGATTGAAGCTCCGCCTCGCTCAGCCGGCGGGCCGGTTGGTTTTGCTCGGAGGACCGTGCGTCCGCCGGAAGCGCGTCGGCATCAGCGCTGGCTTGTCGGCGCGCAAGGAAGGCGTGGATGATGGCGACGCTGCCGCCCAGCAACGTGCTGCCGATAACGCCCAGATGAGGGCTGCTCAGCCAGCCGAGCAGAAAATAGGCGACGCTGCTCCCCTGCATAATTAAGCGCAGCCCGAGCGCGATCCCCAGCGCCGCCAGGGCATAGCGAGACCAGTCCATCGCCAGTTGCAGCCAGGGCGGGATGGTGGCAGCGAGCCTGGCGAGCGCCGGAGCGTCGAGCAATAGGATGAACAGCGCCGGCGCGAACGACGTGAGCACCAGCCATAGTTGAGTCGGGACGACGTTCAGCAACGCCACGCTGCTCGCATCGCCGCGGTCAGCGAATAGGTCGGCCCAGTGCGCGATCACCGTGTTGAACAAGCCCTGGACAAAGCTCAACACGATGCTGAAGACCACCAGCGCGCCAAACAAAGCCGCCGTCGCCGGCGCATCGGGGCGCAGGCCGCTGAGCAGCACGAGCGGGACGCCGACATAGCCGACCAGCGCAACATCTGGCCCGATCGGCACGCGCAGTTGGCTAAGCGCAAGCGTGCCAAGGTTAAAAGCGCCGCCGATCTGTGCCCCTCGCAGCGGGTCGCCGAGCAACGCGCCGGCGATCGTGCCCGCCACCAATGGCTGCGCGAACACATAACCGCCCAGGCCGGCGTTAAACGAGGAGCGGGCGAAGGCGTAGAAGAGCGCGATAAGCGCGGCTTGCAAGACGCTCATGAATCACTTGCGCTTGGCTGTGCGCGCCTTGCTTTTGGCGACGGTCGCCTTCGCCTTCTTGGCTGTTCCCTTGCTCTTGGCAGCGCGCGTTTTGTTCTTTGCGCGCTGCGCGGCCGTTGGCTTCTTGGCACGTTGCCGGCTCGCAGACGTTTGCTGCTTGGCCGATTGGCCGGCGCGCTGCTTTGCGATGAGCCGATCGTAGGTGGCCAGCGCGTTGGCCGTGTGCAACTGCAAAGCGACGCCGCCCAGCAAGACGCGAGAGAGTCCGCACTGCTCGATGGTGATGGCGCGCACGTCATCTCTGCTGCCGCCGCTCTCGATGAGCTTTTGAACCTTATTGTGCAGGCTATCTATGTAGCCGATCTGACGGCGCAGCGACTCCTTGATCTCCCCCCGCAAAATGATCTCGCCATGGCCCTGGATGATGCTCTCCAGAGAGAGGCTGCTGATCTTCTCCAAGGATTGTTTGAGCTGCTCCGGATCGCCGTTGACGATGCTGGGGATGCCCATCACCGTATCGCCGGCGAAGAGCAGGCGCTCTTCGTGCAAAAGCACGGAGAGGCAATCGGCCGTGTGGCCAGGGGTGTGAAAGATCTCCAGTGTCTTGCCGGGCAAACGCAGCATCAGGCTGCCTGTAGAGAAGGTAAACGTGGGCAGCCTGAGCTTAACCGGCGCAAGCTCAGGCGACTGCTCTTTTGCCTTCTCCAAGGCGGCAAAGCCACGCTCGCGCAGGATCTCCCGCGTCATGTCGTGGGCGATGATCTCCGCTTTTGGGAATAAGAAGGCGCCATAGACATGGTCGGCCTCGTGGCCGGTGTAAATGATGAAGCGCACACCATCGGGACAGCGCTTGCGCGCGAGCAACGCGATCTGGAGTGTCTCGTCAGGGAAGGGCAGCGTATCTATGAGGATGCCGCTGCCGCCGGAGATAATTAAGCTGGCTGTGACTTGGGCATAGCGCTCGCTGGTGAAGATGTAAACGTCCTCTGAAGCGCGTTCGCAGTGCATGAGGCCAGAATACCTAAGCTGCCGATGCTGCGCAAGTTTTTTTACATAAAGGCTAAACCACGAGCTGGCCGTAGCGGGTGGGCTGGCGCTGGTCCAGCAAAGGAAACAAGCGGCGCCAAAGGGCCATGACGGCGAAGTCCAGCTCCGCGACGATCACTGCCGGGCGGCGACGCGGCGCGCGCGCCAACAGCCGGCCCAGCGGATCGCAAATAAAAGACGATCCATAAAAATCAACTACTCCTTCGTTGCCAGTGCGATTGACTGCCGCTATAAAAATGCCATTGGCTATCGCATGGCCGCGCATCACCGTTTGCCAGCACGGCTGGGTGTCAAGGTCAGGACAATCGGGTTCAGAGCCAATGGCGGTTGGATAGACGATCAGCTCAGCGCCCTTGAGGGCGTAAATGCGGGCCAGCTCGGGAAACCACTGGTCGTAGCAGGTTGGGATGGCCAAACGGACACATCCGAGGTCATGGACGGGATAATCTGAGTCGCCTGGTTCAAAGTAGTAATCCTCGTGATACCCGCTGCCGCTGGGGATGTGTTGTTTGCGCGTGTAGCCGACCAAGTGGCCGCGGGGATCGAAGATCACCGCCGTGTTGAAATAGCGCCCATCCGCCCGCTCGAAGAGCGAGCCGACGACGTATGCCCCGGCCTCGACGGCCAGCGCACGGCAAAGCGCGCTGGTTGGGCCATCGCCGATCGGCTCTGCTAGGGCAAAGTGAGTTGGGTCTTTCGCATCGGCGAAGTAGCGGTGCAAAGTCAGCTCCTGTAAGCAGATGACCTGCGCGCCGCGCTGGGCAGCGGCAAGCACTCCTTGCCGCAAAGCGCGCGCGTGATCCAGCGGGTCGGGACGCCAACGTTGTTGGACTAAGCCGATGCGCACCCGACGTGCGGGCGGGGTGGGGATGGGCGCGCAGCGATCCGGCGTTGCCATGAAAAGTTATTGTAGCCGTAGGACGGCCAAGGGCATGGGGGGATTTGCCAACGAGCGCAACTGCGCGCGGACCGCCGACCGACGAGGGTGTAGAGCATGGACGCCGGCATGTTGTCGCCCATCCAGGCCTGCCCAATGCACGCCGCGGTGTAATTCCCCGGAAGGGGGAATAGGCAAAGCCGGCTATGCAGTGCCGAACGTTAAGCCAAGTTGGTTGAGCCACTTGCGGTAGGCGATCGCCGTCCGGTCGCTCTTCAGATGCAGCTCGGCCTGGAGATCGAGCGGCAAAAGCTCGGGCCGCTGCGATTGCACAATCGGGGCGTCCTGGGCGAAGATCCGATCCTGGAAGGCGATGAAGTCTTCGGCTGGGGTCTCGTGACCGTAGTTCATCGCCATCCACATCCAAGCCGTGCTGTCAACCAGGTCGTGGGGAGTGACGACGAGCAAAATGGCCAGGCGCTGGGCGGATTCCTTGAGCAGATACGCGGTCAGCGGGCGCATGGCACGATAGACGTACGAGACGTAATCACCCTGGCCGGTGCCGTAGGGATCGGGCTGGAATACGCGCACCCCCTGCGCGATCACGCCTTCCGGCGTGATCTCAGCGTGGTAATCCTCTATCTCCGGGCGCGCGCGGTCGCCCAGGATGCCTTCATGCACAAACGGGAAGTGCCCCACGTCCAGGAAGTTCTCGATGATGCGCGGGCCGCTGGCTTTGACGCGATACGGGCCGCATCGCACTTTGCGATAGGCTGGGTCGTCCCATTCAGCAAAAACGGGCGGGTCGCTTTGCGGCTGACCGAGCGAGGCCCACACCAGCCCATACTTCACCTGAGCGCGATAGGTTTTGGCGCGCGCCTTCTCCGGCGGTGGCTGGCCTGGATGCGCGGGGATGTGAACGCAGCGTCCATCTGAGCCGTAGCGCCAGCCGTGATAGGGGCAGGCCAGCGTCTGGCCATCGGTCGTGCCGAGCGACAAGCGCACCCCGCGATGGATGCATAGGTCTTGCCAGACCATGACCTGTTCGCCGCAGCGCCATATCACGATGTCCTCCCCCAATAGCCGCGAGCCGAGCACTGGCTGTGTGGCGAGTTGCTCCACGGAGGCAACTGGATGCCAGTCATTCACGAGCACCGGATCCTGGATCATGGCGTGATTGTAGCAAGGTGCGCTCAGTGCACGAAGGAGGCCGACAACGCCAACAGCAACTGCGCGCCGTAGTGCGTGGAGAGCGCCCACACGCTGTTGCTCTCGCCCTCGCCCTCAAAGACGAATCTATTGATGATGAGGAAGAAAGCCGAGACATAGAACAACGAAGCGCCGCCGACCGCCAGCGCCGGCTGGGCCAGCAAGCTGCCGCCAAGCTGGACGCCGGAGACGGCCTGATGCACCGTTAACGAGATCACCGTGATGTATAGCAACACCGGCTGGCGCAGCTCGCCCAACGAAGGGCGCACGTAGTAATAAATGACGCTCCCGAGAAGCAAGAGGATTCCTGCGGCGAGGGCAGCGCGGTTCAGGTCTAACGGCGCGCTGCGCGCAAGCTGGGCGTAGGCGAAGGCCAGAATGTAGGCCAGGTGCGCGCCCAGAAAGGCATACAAGCCAGCGAGGAAGCGCTCGGGCCGCTCGTCAGCCTCGATGAGCCACCAGTCCCCAAGCAACAGCAGCAGTGAGCCGAGCAGGATGAGCGCAGAATAAAGCGGCAGATGCGCCGGCTGGGTGAACGAGATCGCGGCGACCAGGCCGATGAGCGCTGCGACGAGCGGCTTCCAGAGCTTGACTTGTCGCCGATTGCGCGGCAGGCGCGTCTCTGCACGGATGAGCAGCACGAGCGCGACTATCAGGAAAGGCAGCGGCAGCAACGGCAGGAGCATCTGAACATGAGTCTATCACCCGAGCAGCTCGCAGCAAGCAGCGCATCTTGCGAGAACACACGGGGATGTCTTGCGTTGTTAGGTCTCGGTGCGATGGGTGCATTCACGATGGGGGCAAGACTGACCTCACGCGGAGGCGCGGGGAAAGCGAAGATTTTGAGGACACAACATCCCCGGTCGCTGCCTAGAGGGCGCGCCACGTTGCCCCTTTGGTGAATGTACCCCCTCTCGCGCGCGCAGGAGGATAGCCCTTCGCAGGCCGCTCACGGCGCAGCGAAGAAGCGGGCGGAGGCACTGCTCTCGCCCGCTCGTCCCTCTACTTGACGGATAAGATGGCGTTAGCTATCCGCGCGCTTGCCGTTTCCTGCCGTGGCCATCATCTCCGCAAGCGGCTTCACCAGGCCGGTGAATTCCATCGGGAAGATGAATTTGGTGGACGGGCTGGCGCCGATGGTCTTGAGGGCTTCCAGGTACTGGATCAACATGGTGTTGGCATCCACGTTCCTGGCGGACTTGAACATCTCAGTCAGCGCCGCAGCGAAGCCTTCCGCGCGCAGCAATTGCGCCATCTTCTGGCCTTCGGCTTCCAGGATAGCTGCCTGCTTCATGCCCTCTGCGCGCAGGATGGCCGACATCTTCTCTCCTTCGGCCAGGGTGATGGAGGCCTGTCGCTTCCCCTCGGCTTCGGTGACCAAGGCACGCCGCGTGCGCTCGGCGCTCATCTGGCGGTTCATGGCCTCTTGAACGTCGCGCGGTGGGGTGATTTCGCGTATCTCCACTGCTGTGATCTTCACCCCCCATCGTTCGGTGACTTCATCAAGTTTGCTGCGCAGCGTTTGGTTGATGCGCTCGCGCTGCGCCAACACGTCGTCCAGCGTGATGTCGCCGATCACGGCGCGCAACGTGGTTGTAGCGATCCCCTGGGAGGCTGCTGCGAAGTTGCCGACCTGCAGGACGCTGCGCTCGGGATCCGAAACCTTCCAGTAGGTGAGAAAGTCAACCAAGATCGGCGCGTTATCTTTGGTGATCGCAGTTTGTTGAGGCACTTCCATAAACTGTTCGCGCAAGTCCACCTTCGTCGCGGTGTCAATAAACGGGATCAAGATCACCAGCCCTGGTCCCTTCGCGCCGATCGAGCGGCCCAAGCGAAAGACGACGAAGCGCTCATACTCTTTGGCGATCAGGACGAAGCGACGCAGCAAGCCGCCGAAGATAAACAGGACGATCAAGACGATCAAACTGGTGGTGATCAAAGCAGTCAAACTACCCATTGGTGATTTCCTCCTTCTTCTCAGGTGAGCTGGCCGGCTGATAGGCCAGCGCGCGCACGAAAAGGGTCAACCCCTCGACATGCACGACCACGACGGGTGTGCCCACGCTCAACGGCTCGTCAGATTTCACCGTCCACAGCTCGCCGGCCACCTGCGCCGTGCCGATGAACTGCGACTCTGCCGACACCGGCGATTTAATCACACCCTGCGCGCCGATCAGGCTTTCCTGAGAGAGCGCCGGACGCATCTGCATCACCCTCAGCGCGCGATGCAAGCCCAGGCCGAAGAAGAGCGCCGATCCGCCCGAGACCAGCATGATCAACCACCAAGACACGGCAAAGGCGCTTTCGTCTGGCCGGAACAAGAAGACCGAGCCGATGCCGAGGATGATCGCACCGCCGAGCGCGACCAACCCGCTCTGGATTTGCAGGTCGGCGATAAACAGGCCGATGCCAACCAGGATGAGCAACAACCCGGCTACGTTGACGGGCAAGCGCGACAGGCCCAGGAAGGCCAGGATGAGGCACAAGGCTGCTGCGATCTCCAGGAAGCCCGTGCCAGGAAAGGCAAACGCCATCACCAGCGCGAGCAAGCCCAGCACCAACATCAGATAAGCGACGTTGGGGCTGGAGATCACGTCGAAGATGGCCTGGCCTATGTCCATGGCTATCTCATTCTAGAAGCATACTGCTCGACTGTTTAAGAAACCTCGGATTGCCTCACCCGCCCAGATTCGACTGGCCGCGGATGAACAGTTCCTGGCCGTTGCCGTATACCTCCTCCATCGCAACCAGCGCGTCGTGGAGCGCGTTCACCTGGGCGACGATGTTCTCGCGCAAGCGTTGCGCCTTGCTGCTATCCACCTCTTTAGCATCCAGCAACAGCATTTGAGAATACACTGTGCCAAGCGCGGTAAGCGTGTTCTCAAGTTGCAGGTCCGCGCGGTCCATGGCGCTCTCTAGCTTGCGCAAGTTGTCGTATTGGGCCTGCCGGCGGCGGATAGTCTCCTCTAGCTCGCGCTTGATCGAAGGATCGTCCTCGGCCCGCAAGCGCTCCTTCAAGCGATTGATAGACGCCGGCACGTCGCGCAGGTCGCGCTGAATAATCCTGTCGCTCTGAAATGCGTCCAGCCGGCTGGCCAGCGTGTAAATGTTATGCACCCACTCATCCACCTGGTCAACCAGATCGCGCATGCGATGGCGCATGCCCGAATCGGCAAAGCGCGCCGCCGCTGCGTTGATCCGCTGGCGGTAAATGAGCGCCTGGCGGACATTGGCACGCAGGGTGGTGTTGCGGATCTGATCGAGGTCAAACGCTTCGCCAAGTGCGTTGCTGACGAAACCCTGCGCGATGCTCAGGCCAACAACGATCAACCAGATCGGCAACAGGCCGGCCAGCCACCACACCGGTGAAAGCGCAAGCGGCGGCTCGCTCAGCACCGGTATCGGCACTCCTAGGCCAACCAAGATGATGGCCGCCGCGATGATGAAGGCGCTTCGCCGGCCCAGCACCGCGTTCAATATCAGCTTGCCCAGCGCGCGCCGACGCCAATTGCCCATCTACGAACTCAGCCCCAACCTCCGCTTGCGTTCTTCCAGTTGTGCATCCAGTTCGCTGCGCCCCAGGATTTCATCCATTTGAGCGTCCAAGTTCTGGGCTGCGATTTCTGCGCGCGCCGAGGCTTGGTCCAATCGGGTGCGGATGGCTTCGGCCATGCGCGCCACATCCGCATCGCCCACGCCGGCCAGGTCGTTCAGCGAGCGAATCGTGCGGTTGGTGATCTCTTTCGCCCTGGCCAAGTCGAGCAAGGCCACCATTTCCTCACGCTGTTGGCGGATGGTGGCGAGCTTGGCCTGGAGCTTTAAGCGCGCATCGAGCAATGCCTTATATTCGCGCTGCTGGCGTTCCAACTGGCTGCTGTAAGTCTCATACAGGTCGCGCACGGAGTTCCACTTGGCCTGGGCGGCGCGCGCCAGCTCCTCCTTGCCCTGGGTGAGGAAGAGGTCAATGTTGCGATCCAGCTCCTCCATTTGCTTCTTGAAGTCGGCGGTCTTCCGTTCCAGGGTCTTCACCTGGCCGCCGATGGTGGCGGCGGCATCTTCCAGGGCGTCGAGATTGTTGTCCACATCGCGGATGTATTGATCAATGACGGCGATGGAATTGGCCCTGAGCGCGCTGTCTATCAGGGCGTGCAGATTTGCTTTGATCAGGGTCTCGACCTTCTCAAGCAGCGATGCCATCGTATCCTCCTTTCTGTGGCTGGGGTTCGGGTGCTGAGATTGCTTAGATTCTAAGCCTGGCTGGGCGCTTGGCTACCACTGTCCCTCGAAGCGTTCCTCCGCCCATACGCGGGCGACGTTGTGATAGCCGGCTTGTTCCCAGAAGCCTGGGCGATCTTCGCGAGTGAATTCCAGCGCACGCAGCCACTTGCCGCCCTTCCAGAAGTAGCGCGTATCGGGGTCGCGCGCGTTGTCGGGCGCTGCGCCCACCACCACCCGTAGAGGATAGCCGTGCTCTGGATCTAGGGGTTTGCCGTCGTATTCGATGGCCAGCAGTGTCGTGGGCTTCATGAAATGCGCCAGGTCGAGATTGGTGGTGAAGCCGTATTCGCAATGCTCGATGACGTAGCGCGCCGTGGGCTTGAGCTTGATGATGCCCTGTTCGATGAGGTCCGGCAGCCATACCCCCTTCCAGCGCGTGTCGAACTTACTCCAGCGCGTGACGCAGTGAATATCCAAGGTCACCTCGCGCATTGGCAGTTTCAGGAATTCTTCCCAGGTCCATGTCTTCGGCTCTTCTACCTCGCCGTAGATCCGAAATGTCCATTTGCTCATGTCGTATTGCGGCACAGGGCCGTAGTGCAGCACGGGGAACTTATCGGTAAGCGATTGGCCAGGCGGCAGCCGGCCCGAAAGCTTTAGCGCGTCCTCGCGCGACTTGCGTGGGTTAAACAGGCTCATCGCTCTTCTCCTCTCAAATCAGAGGATCAATCTAACACATTCATCGTTAGTGCTGCTTAGGATGTGGGGAGGGGGACGAGGTGCGAGGCGCGCAGGGCTTTCAGGAAGAAGAACGCTTGAGCGCAGGCGCAACGACGTCCTCGCCGCGGTCCTCGCCCTTTGGATGAGCGGCGACCTGAGCCGCGACGGATGGTTCGCTCGTTGCAGGCTGGGGCAAGCCCTGGCGACGCGGAAGGTAGAAGTCAAATAGCAGCGCATAGACGGCGCCGGCGAACGGCACGCCGAAGATCACTCCCCAGAAGCCGAGTAACTGCACGCCCAGGCTGATCGCCAACAGCGCAACCAGGCCTGGCACGCCCACCATGTCCTTCATCAACCGAGGCATGACGACATAAGCCACGACCTGGTCACAAGCCGCCATGAGCAACGCAACCGGCAGCGCCGCCTCCGCGTTCACGATCAACGTGACGATCACGCCAAAGCCAATGCCGATCAGCCCACCGATGAGAGGGATGAACGAGAGTAGCGCGAACGCAAGCGCCACCACCACGCCAAACTTCACCTGGAACAAGGCGAAGATAAGCAAGGTGCATGCGCCGCGCAGCAACGCACCGATAAACTGGCCACGCAAGTAGCCGCTGAAGGCGCGATCCACTGCTCGCAGCATCGCGCTCACCATTTCATGGCTGCGCAACGGCAGCAAGGCGAAGAGTTGCTTCATGAGCAGCTGATCCTCGACGACGATATACAGGCTCAGGATCAGCACTAAGAAGACCTGGCCGATAAAGCCTGCTGTGACGGCAGCCAGGCTCAGGAGCTGCGTCGCAGCGATGGTCGCTGCGCGCGCGATGGCG
The DNA here is from genome assembly GCA_017743375.1 of Chloroflexota bacterium. Taxonomy (GTDB): domain Bacteria; phylum Chloroflexota; class Anaerolineae; order J036; family Brachytrichaceae; genus JAAFGM01. The sequence goes on along the minus strand of JAGHYX010000009.1, from coordinate 16,539 downwards.
CCAGGGATGTCCTGGCTGGCGATGAGTTGATCCAGCGCGCCGGGGTCGAGGCCGAAGCGCTCTGCAACGCCAGCCCACAGCTCGGCAACTTGGGCCGGCAGCGATGCGGCGAAGCCCGGGATGCGGTTAATCAAGTCGGCGGCCTGCGGGATGACCGTCGCCGTGGCGATCGTGGCGCTGCCGATCAGGACAACCAGCAGGATCGCATAAGCCACAGCCACCGCCATCGGCATCGGCATGCGCAGCAGGCTCAGTCGCTCCACGGGGAGGGTCGGATATTGGCGCTGTAACCAGACGATCACCGACGGCGGCACGATCCCCGTCTGCAGATGAGTGATTAACGGGCGGATCAGAAATGCCACAAACCAGGCCGCGACCAGAGTTGAGATCACGCCACCGATGAACTGGCCGAAGACCCAGACCCGCTCGATGATGAACAGCAGCAACGCGATGATCGCCAAAATAAGGGCAATTCGGATCAGGCGCGAGTTTCCCATTGCACTTTCAGAAGGCACAACCTTGTAACAAAGCCAACTCGGCGCTGAAGCCTGGCCCCAGCGCCCCCGTCAACACGTACTGGCCGGGTGGTAATTCGGCTTGCATGACACGCTGGAGGACGAAGAGCACAGTCGGGGAACTCATGTTGCCGTGCGCGCGCAACACATCGCTGGCATCGCGCAAGTCATCATCGGCCAGTCTGAACGCCTCGGCGTAGGCATCGAGCACCCGCGCGCCGCCGGGGTGCAACACGTAACGCGCCACATCGGCCAACTTCAGGCCTTGTTCAGCCAAGAAGGACGCGACGACCGGTCGCATGTCGCGCGCGATCCGCGCGGGAATCTCGGGCGCGAAGACGACGGAGAGGCCGGTATCCACGACGTCCCAGCCCATCACGTGCTCAGAATGAGGGAAGAGGTGCGAATGGGCGGCCACGTAGCGCATCACCTGATGGGAGCAGCGTCGCGCCCAGCGTTCGCCCCCTATCAACACCGCTGCTGCGCCGTCGGCGAAGATGGCCGTGGCTACCAGGTTCTTCTTCGAGTAATCATGGAACTGGAAGGTGATGCTACAAGTTTCCACGGCGACGAGCAACGCCAGGGCGTTCGGGAAGGCGCGGACGTGCTCGGCCGCGCGGGCCAGGCCGGCCACGCCACCGGCACAGCCCAAGCCCCAGATTGGCAGACGCTTGGTGGTCTGGCGCATGCCCAACCGAGCGATCAGGCGGGCATCGATGCTTGGCGTGGCCAACCCGGTGGTTGAGACGAAGACGATGAAGTCCACATCCTCGGGCAGGACGGCGGCGCGCTCGAGGGCCTGGCGGGCCGCTGCGCAGCCCAGCGCCTCCGCGCTGGCGATATAGAGATCGTTGCGCTCCTTCCAGCTATGGTCAGGCGAGGCAAACCAGCTCAGCGGCACGACGAAGTGGCGCTGAGCGATGCGCGCGTTCTCAAAGATGGTCATGAGCTGCCCTTGATGCGCCAGCCGGCCATTGAAATGTTCCAGCGCGAATTGGGCCGCTTGCTGTTGGGTGACGCGATGTTCTGGGAGCGCTGTGCCTACTGATAGGACATAGCTCACGCTTCACCTCTGCTTTAATCTCACCACTGTCACCCCGTCGCCTCCCTCGCTATCCAGACCGGGCTCAAACGACTGCACAACGGGGTCGCTCTTCACTGCGTCTCGGATGGCGCGGCGGAGCGCGCCGGTGCCTTTGCCATGAATCAGGCGCACGAACGGCAAGCCGGCTTGCACAGCGCGGTCCAAGTAATGGCGCATGCGCGCCACGCCCTCTTCGGCCGTCAGCCCGCGCAAGTCCAGATCCACCGGCAACGGCTCGCGTGGCGGAGGCGTAGCCGGCTGAGCATCGTGCGCAACGGCCAGATCAGGCGCGCCGGCGACGCGCTGAAGTTCGCTCAGCTTCACGCGCATGCGCGCGCGACCAGCTTGCACGTCAGCCTCGTCTCCGAGGACGGCGCTCACCTGGGCCAATATCCCTAACGGCTTCACGCGAACGGTGTCGCCGGCGCGGATGGCCGGCTGGGCTTGGACGCTGGCTGGATGAGGTTTGGGCAGCTTGGCCGCAGCGCGCGCGGCCAGCTGCTCTGCCTCTTGCTCGATGTGCTTGACTTCATCGAGCGCACCGCCGATCGCAAGGAGGCGCTGGCGCAGCCGGCGCACTTCCAGGCGCAGGTCCTCTACTTCGCGCATCGCCTCTTCGCGCGCTTGTTGCAACACGGCCTGCCGCTCGTCCTCAATCAGGCTAAGCCGATTCCTCAGTTGTTCTGCGTCCGCCTCAGCCGACCGTCGTTCGGCCTGCGCTGCTATGTGCGCGCGCTCGGCCTGCTGGTAAAGCCGGTTGGCCTCCGCAAGCAATGCCTCGGCCTGCATCAAGTCACGGTTCAGAAAGCTGCGAGCGGCAGCCACGATCTCGCCGGGAAGTCCCAAGCGTTGGGCGATGGCGAGGGCATTCGAGTGGCCGGGCAGGCCGACGGTGAGCTTGTAAAGCGGGCGGAGGGTCTCCTCATCAAAGGCGACATTTGCGTTCACCGCGCCATCGGTGAGGGCCGCCCATGCCTTCAGCTCCGGATAGTGCGTAGCGACGAGGCAGAGCGCCCCGCTACGCAGCACATGCTCGAGCAGCGCGCGCGCCAGCGCCGCGCCCTCTGCCGGATCAGTGCCGGCACCCAGCTCATCCAGCAGCACCAGCGTGCGCGGCCCGATCGCGCTCAGGAAGCCGCAGAGGTTGGTCATGTGCGCGCTGAAGGTCGAGAGGCTTTGCTCAATGGACTGTTCATCGCCAATATCGGCATAGACCGCCTCGAAGACAGGCAAGGTCGCTTCCGCACATGGAATGTGTAGCCCACATTGAGCCATCAGGACCAGCAACCCAACCGTCTTAAGCGCGACCGTCTTACCGCCTGTGTTCGGCCCGGTGATGACCAAGACGCGCGCGCCGTCTAGAGAGATGTCAATCGGCACCACCTTTTGCGGGTCAATCAAGGGATGGCGGGCTTGCCGAATGCGCAGCGTTGGCGATGGTTGGCTTTCATCGTTGGTTGCCGGCGCGATGATTGCGGGTTCTGCCGATTGCGTCGCTTCGGCATACTTTGCCTTGGCCAGCGCGAGGTCGAAGCGCGCCAGCGCCTCGACCGTGCGAATAATGTTGTCGGCCTCTGCGCCCACCAGGCCGGAGAGAGCCATCAGGACGCGCCGCAGCTCGCGCTCCTCGGCGAGCTGCAGCTCGCGCCATTCGTTATTGAGATCGAGCGTCGCCAATGGTTCGATAAACAAGGTCAGGCCGCTGGCGCTCTGGTCATGAACCAAGCCGGGCACGCGCCCTTTGAAGTCGGCCTTGATCGGGATGACATAGCGGCCAGCGCGCTGGGTGATGATCGGCTCTTGGAGATAGGGAGCCACGCTCACGTCGTGGATCAGGCGCTGCAATTTGGCCAGCAATCGGTCGTGCACCAGCCGCACGTCGCGCCGAATGGCCGCCAGCTCCGGCGAAGCTGTGTCGCGCACCTGGCCGGAATCATCAATGCAGCGGCTGATCTCCGCGATCACCGTGCCGCTTGGCTCAATTGCATTTGTGATCGCCGTGAGGCGCGGGTAGATGGCGCCGAAGCGGAGCAGCGCGCGTTGAATAGCGCGGCCACTCGATAGCGTGTCCCGAATCGCCAGCAGCGTCTGTGGCTCCAACATCCCGCCGCGCGCCGCCAGGCGGGCTGCTTCGCGCACGTCGCGCGCGTTGCCAACGCTGATGTGTTCTTGCTTGCTGAGCAGCGCGCGCGCTTCGCGCGTCTCAGCCAGCCGGCGCATGACTTCGCCGGGTTCAGTGGCCGGCGTCAGTGCGCGGGCCAGCTCGGCGCTGGCCGAGAACGCACAGTAACCGGCGAGCCGCTCAAGGATTTTGGGCAGTTCGAGGACCTGTAGATGGCGGGTGAGCACGCGAAGGATTGTAGCATTCGCCCCCTAAAAAAGACGCATTGGCGACAGCGACATGTGCGGAGAACGCAGCGGAGCCTCTGCCCCGCAACTTTTAGAAGCACCGGCGCCGCCTCGCCGCGTTGACGGCTGCCCGGACGGTGCGTCGCTCCTGTCGGCGAACGCGCCAGGAGGGATAGGGATCAGGCGTCATGCCTGTGCTGTCGTCGGGCTGGCATATACCTCCGCCACAGCGAGCTGGACGACGTTCAGCAAAGCGTTGATGCGCTTGACCAGCCTGATGTTGTCACTGGCTTGTATCGGCGCAGTCTCCGCCAGCTCGAAGCTGGCTTCCAAGAGCCTGTCGCGGAAGTACAAAGCTGCCTGTAGCGCGTCTTGAAGCGGAATGCCGGCCAGCTTGCTGAGCTTGGCGTAGTCGTGACCAATGGCCCGCGCCTCATCCAGGAGATGCGCGCCGTCTTCGGTGGAGATGTATTGGAGCGTGAGGCCCATCAGCCGGCGACCGATCGCGCGATGGCGTTCGCGCATCGTCGAATCCAGCGCTGCCAACCAGCCGGCAGACTCCGGCGCCGGCAGCGCTTGCCGTGCGCGCATCAGCGCTTGTTTCGCCCAGATCGAGGGCAGCGCCGAGGACTGAGGAGCGGTGGACCGATGCTGCTCGGCGAAGCGTTGTAGATCCGACAGCGCAAAGCGGCGATGGCCGCCCGGCGTGATCATGCACGGGATCTCGCGCGCATCTGACCAACGACGCAGCGTCGCTGGATGCACGCGCAAGTAGGCCGCCGCCTCGCTAATCGAGAGCCATTGCTCAGGATGTGACATTCCTCATAGTCTAACACGGCCGAAAAACCTACACAAAGCTACACAAACCTCTATAATCCTCACCAGTCTGGAGGTTGCATGGTGACGTATAGGCCGCTTAGCCTGGTACAGCGCATAGTGCTCATCAGCGTTGGCACAATCAGCCTGGGGTTTGGCATCGCCGGCATGTTCCTGCCGGGTGTGCCGACGACTCCTTTTCTGTTGATCACCGCCGGCTGCTATGCGCGCAGCTCAGAGCGTCTATACACCTGGTTGCTCACCCGTCCTTGGCTACAAAAGCCTTTGGAGACCGCCTTTCGCTTTAAAGAGCGCCGCACGCTGCCGCTGCGGGTCAAGTTGATCGCGCAAAGTGTGGCTTGGTCCTCGTTTGGCCTGACGGTCTTCACCGCGTCCAGTCCGTTTGGGCAGGTCACCACCTTGCTCTTAGCGATTGCCTGTTCGGTGGCGATGGGGATCATCAAAACCGATGATGAGCCGCTGCCCGAGCGTCGTTGGCGACCGACGCTCGGTGACATCGCCGCGCAGCTAGGGCTGGGCGCGCTGGCAGGCGGCTTTGGTGGGTTGATAGGGGGGATGGCTGCGCGCGCCGGCGCGCAATTCGCCACGAACCTCGCCGGCCAGCCGTTGGCGATGAGTTGGCAGACCCCGCTGACGTGGCTCGGCCTGAGCATCGCCTTGGGCGCATTGCTGGGCCTGGCCTATGCGGGCCTGCGCCACCGCTTGCCGGCAAACAAATGGTTGCGCGGTCTGGCCTTCGGCGCGCTGTCCATCCCTGCGCTCCTCTCCACGGTTTGGCAGGCCCAGATAGGCTTGCCGTTGGCTATCGTCTGGTTCATCCCCAGCGCGCTGGTGTATGGACTCGTGACCAGCCTAGCCTTCGGCCGATTGGCGGCCGATCGCGCCTTGAGTAGCGCGATGCCCACGCACAACGCGGCGGGCGAGCAGGGCTGCTGAACTCCCGATTGCGACTACGCTGAGCAGATGCACCACATTAAAGGGCGTGCCGGGAAAGAACCAGGAGTCGGTGCGCAGAAACTCCAAGAAGAAGCGCCCTAGCGGATACCAGATAGCATAGACCAACACCAGATCGCCATCGCGCAAGCGGCCCGCGAACCGGTTAGCGATGACGTGCAGCAAGCCGAAGCCGGCCAGATTCCACAGGCTCTCGTAAAGAAAGAGCGGGTGAAAGCGCGTGCTTTCTGGATATAGCGTCAGGTCGTTGTAGGGCGGGATGCGATGCGGCGGGTCAATGCGCAGCCCCCATGGCAGATCGGTTGGCGGGCCGTAGAGTTCCTGGTTGATGAAGTTGCCCAACCGTGCGATGGCTTGGCCCAACGGCAGACCCAATGCCGCGCCGTCCAAATAGACAGCGAGCGGCAACCGGCGGCGGCGGACGTAGAGGAGGATGGCAAGCGTGCCACCGATGAAGCCGCCGAAGATGTGCAAGCCGCCCTCCATCACATTGATGATCTCGAGCGGGTTGGCCAGATAGCGGCCTAACCCCTCTGGGCCACGCGGCGACTGTATAAAGACGTAATAGAGGCGAGCGCCGATAACGGCGCCGATCAGCACCCAGAGCAGCCCATCCCAGACCGTGTTGCCGTCCAGGTTTCTGCGCTCGACATGGCGCGCAGCGATCGCTGCGCCGATGACGAACGCCAGCATCATCAGCACGCCATACCAGCGCAGGCTTAACGGGCCGATCTCAACAATGACAGGGCTGACCGGCGGGTACATCTTTACTCCAGATAGCCGAGGTCGCGCAGCCGGCTGAGCACGAGCGGATCATCGCTCGTCGTGGCCTGTTCGGTGGCCCGATGGCTGGATGGCCGGACGGCGAAGGCGCGCAAGCGCTCGCCGAGCACGGCAGCCTGCTCCGGCAGCGCATCGTAGAGGTTGCGCGACTCGGTCGGGTCGTTCCGCAGATCGTATAGCTCAAAGTGATCAGCGCCGGTCTGGATGAGCTTGTATCCATCGCGGCAGATGGCGATGCGGCGGCGATCTGCGCCGCGCCGGCGGGCCAACTCCGGCTTGCGCCGCATCAACAGGCGCTGGACGTTCAGAGGCAAGACCGCCTCGGCGAACGCCTCACCTTGCTCTGGATCATTTGGGCCGACTTGCGCAAGGTCCAGCGCGCGATCTTCGTCCGAGGCAGCGCCGGCCGTGGTCAAGGCAGTGTGAAACAGCCGGCGCGACGAAACCACGTGGTCCACGTCACCTGCTGCCAAGCGGCCAGCGGGGTCGCGGATCAGCAGCGGGACGTGGATCAGCTCGTTATAAAGCGAGATGGTGTGGCCGACCAACTGTCGCTCGCCCAAATGCTCGCCGTGGTCGGCCGTGATGATAAACAGCGCCCGATCGAGCGCGCCGGCGGCGCGCAGCCGCTCGAAGAACGCCCCGACCAGCTCATCCTGCCAGGCAGCTTGCGCGTCGTACATGCCGTTGAGCAGCGCCTGGTGTGCCGGCGCGATGTCATCCTCCAGCGGCGCCAGCCAACCGAAGGCGTCGCTGTTGAAGCGCCGAAGGTAACTGCGCAGTTCTGGGTCGGCGAAGTACTGCGGCGCGAACCTCTCCACCAGCCGGCGCGGCGCGTGATAGGGCATGTGGGTGTCCATCAGGTTAATGAAACAGAAGACCGGCTGACCCTTGGTTAATCCTTCGCGCTTGATCAACAGCCGCGCCGCGTCCTCCAGCGCACGCCGTGAGTTGCCCTTCAAGCTCAGCGCTGCTTGCCAGAGCGGGAAGAACAGGGGGGTGAAGGACAGCTCGGTGAGCCGTTCGGAGCGAGCCACGAAGGCTTGTATCTCGGAGACCAGCGCCGAGAACTGGCGCTTGAACCACTGGCGATACTTATCCACCAGACCTGAGCGCGGGCTGGCCTGGTTGGGGTGGGTCGTGATCAAACCGACGTAATTGAGAAAGCTGCTGAACCCCCGCCGCAGGCCATTGTTCACGACGCCGACCAGCGGGTTATTGCAGAAGGCGGCTGTGAAATAGCCTGCCTGGCTGAGGCGCTCGGCCAGGGTGGGCAAGTGCGGCGAGAGCACGCTGGTGGTCTGAAACATCCCGTGTGCCGAGGGGTACTCACCGGTGAAGAGGGAGGCGTGGGCCGGCACACTCCACTGCGCCGGCGAGAAGGCCATCCGAAAGCGCGCACAATCCTCGGCGAAGGCATCCAGATGCGGAGAGGTGCGCGTGGGGTAGCCCAGACAGGCGAAGCGGTCAATTCGGCGCGTGTCGAGGACGAGCAGCACGATGTCCGGCCTTGGCGCAGCCACAGGCGACAAGTATATAGCGGCACAGCTAGAACTCGGGAGTGGTCCATTGGAGAAGATATTTAATTTCCGGACGTGCATGTGCCCGTTCACGAATCACTCGCTGCGCCAGCCTGTCATACTGATCGGCAGCGAAGCATCTAAAATCCCGCCCAACCAGCCCCCATGGAGTCACACGTCGCTGTGCCGCGAAACAAAGGCTGCGCAGCCTTGGTGACCCCGCAGCAGTTCGCCCGAGCGCGAGTTTAGATTCTTCGCTCTCGCTCAGAATGACAGGGTGAGGCAGGGTATTGGTGACCCTGGTGCGCTCAACACGCCAAGCATCACCGACCTGCGCGATGCTTCGCAGCGATGACGTGAGCGATGCGCGTGCGAATGACCGACACGTGTGCCCAACGACGCAGCCTTTCATTCCGAATTGAACCACTCCCGCACGTTGGCACCTTGCGCCGGTCGCTTATAATAGCCAGAAATAGAGGAAAGGTGGCCGAGTGGTTTAAGGCGGCGGTCTTGAAAACCGCTGTGGGGCTCTGTCCTCACCGTGAGTTCGAATCTCACCCTTTCCGCTGGCACGCGCTCTGGGGAGGTGCCGGAGTGGACGAACGGAGCCGCCTGCTAAGCGGTTGTCTGGGTAAAACCGGACCCAGGGTTCGAATCCCTGTCTCCCCGCTGTGGCCCAATCGGGCACATCACACGCTCCCTCCACTTGTCGCGGTTGCGCCCGTTCACGCATGAACTGCGAGGCGCAGCGCCTCATACACGTTGGCTAAAGTCGCCCCTTGGCTCTTCCTCTTCGCGTTCGCGCTGCGGGTCATCAATCTCGATGCCGAGAGCCTGTGGCGCGACGAGGTGGACGCGATCCGCTTCGCGCTTCAGCCGGTGAACGTGCTGTTCGCGCGCTTCATGGAGATGGGCTTCAACGGCCCGATGTATCACCTCCTGCTGCGGGGCTGGTTCGCGCTGGTCGGCGTGAATGACTTCACCCTGCGCTATTTCTCGCTGGCGGCGGGGATGATCCTGGTGGCGCTGATCTACGCCTTGGGCCGGCGGTTGTTCGGCGACCTCGCCGGCTGGTTGGCGGCCTGGCTGGCTGCGTCGTCCCCCGTGCTGACTTGGTATGCCGGCGAAGGCAAGATGTATGCGCTACAGCCGGCCTTGCTCATCCTGGCGCTTTACGCGCTGCTGCGCGCTGTATGTGAGCGGCCGCGCCTGCCTGACGCGCGGGCAAGACCTGCCATCGCCTGGTGGGCGACCTTCGTCGTCGCCACCAGCCTGAGTTTCTACATCCAACTCCTCTCGCCGCTGTTCCTGGCCGTGGCCGGTCTGTTCTTCTTGGCTGCTTGGCCGGCTGCGCGTCGCGCGATGCGATCCGGCGCGCTCGCTCTGGCGCTGCTCACGCTGCCTTACTTGCCGTTGCTGGCGTGGCAAGCGCCGATGCTACTACAGGGCGGCGACATCGGCCATGCGTTTTATCCGCTCGATCAGATCGCCTGGGCGCTGATGGTGATCTGGCTGTTCGGCCTAGATCCGCATGCGCCCCTGTGGCCTGGTGTCCCGCCCGTTGCGTTATTAGGGGTGCGCCTGGCGTGGGTAGCGAGCGTTTTGATCATCCTAGTTGTAGGCTTGGCATCTTCGGGGCGGCGGCTGCGCTGGCAGCTTGCCTTGCTGGGATGGCTGCTTTTGCCGACGTTGCTGCTCTTTCTCATCTCGCTGCGCCTACCGCTCTTTCAACCGCGCTACGTGCTATGGTCTGCGCCGGCGCTCTATCTGTCTCTGGCGGCAGGCCTGGCGCATCTGTTGACGCACAAACGCCTGGTAGGTCGGCTGGCGGTCGGCGTGGCCAGCGTTGTGGCATTAAGCGGCGTAGTTGCGCAGCAGCTCCATCCGATCCGCCCCGACTTGCGGGGCGCAATTGGCTGTTTGCTCGCGCGGGCGCAGCCGGGCGACGCGATCATCTTCCAAATCCCCTATGCGCAGCACAGCTTCGCCTACTACGCTGCGCAGATAGGGCGTTCTCCGGCGCAGTTTCGCCTGCTCGAGGCGCCCTACACCAACCACGGGATGTCTGAGGAGGAACTCCACTCCGTGATGGTCGCGCTGACGAGCGGGGCGCAGCGGATCTGGCTGTTTGAAACCGAAGCCCCGATGTGGGATAGCCGGCTGATGGTGCGCCGATGGTTTGATGCGTCGCTGGCGTTGGGCGAACGCTGCGACAAGCGCGGGGTGGAGGTCGGGCTATACCGACCGAGGTCAATTAACGATTGACCAGTTGCCTAGCGGCCGCGTTTGGCACGACGTATCGCGCCATCACCCATGCTGTGCCGTTGGCGTAGCTCACCTGCCACCATTGTCTATCCGCCGATGCACTCAACACGTTCAGCCGCGTGCCGTTTGGCACACGAGCCACGATGCGCGCAGTCGGCGAGGGGGCAATGCGTATGTTCAGCCGGCTGTTGCCGGTGTTTGCTATCACTTGTGGTAGTTCGCCGGTCGTGGCTGGAGTAGGAGCGGGCGTCGGTTGTGGCGTCGGTGGTGGTGTTGGCGCGCCGGCGCCGACGAGCGCCTGGAGGGCAGGATTGGGCGCGACCACAGAATGATGGATATACGCTATGCCGCTGGGCGCACCGCTGAACTCGACCTGCCACCATGCGAGGTCGGCTGTATAAGCGCGGACGGGTAGGCGCGTGCCGAGGGCGACCTGCGCGATCACTGCGCCGTTGAAACTGGGCGCGGCGCGCAGATTAGCGGTGGGTGTTTTGACCACCACCGCCGGCGCCGAATCAGCGGCTGAGGAGGCTACGGTAGGTTGTGGGGAAGTGGGCGCAGCCTGAGCGCCTGCCGGCGCACCGCCGACTACGACGAGCGAGGCGTCGTCCACGTGCACATCGTTGTGAATCACCGGATATTCTGCCGTGGCGTCAATAATGACAGCGACGACATCCATCGCTGCCGTCGCCTCTACCACGGCCTCGCCCCACGTGTCGTAGGGGCGTATCCAGTCGCTACAGACCACCGCTGGGTCGTTGAGATTTGGGGTGAGGAAGACGTTGCCGGTGGTATGGATGCAGGCGCGCGCGCGCAGCCCGCCCGGTTCGCGCGCCGAGCTGAGCGGCAGGACATCGGAGTTCGTGGTGAGCAGATTGACCCACACACTGAAGCGCAGGCGCGTGCCCGGTGTCACGCCGCGCACGATTTGATATAGCCCAACCGAGCGATTGAGCGAGTGATAGTTAAAGAAGCTGGCGCTGGTGGGATAGCTCCGCACCCGATCGGGCGCGATGTCCACCGTCATCACGCGAAACTCCGGCGGGCGGTTGATTTGGTCTTGAAAGATCTCATCTCCGCTCTTGCATGTCCAGTAAGCCGTCCACTCGTGGGGGGTGATGGCGTTATCCTTCTGCCAGCCCGGCGCGCATACGTCGCCGTTGGTCTGCGCTGGCCAGTCGAAGCCGGGGTTCTTCAGCAGGTTCGGCCCGCTGGGTTGTGCGTGAACAAAGCCACGGGCCGACATCGCAGCAGCACACAGCACAGCCCACAGCCAGCAGGCTATCCTCACACCGGTCATGGCAAGAATTATAAGAAAACGTCGCTGCTCTGCGTGCTAGACTTATGCCGCCGAACATGTTATGTCGGCGGCGCGGCCTGAGCGCTCTCGTTGTTTGCGCCCTCTTCTTGTGTGTAGGGTGTAGAGAACCCGCCCCTACGCCGTCTGTCGCGCCGACGATCCCAGCGACCATCTACCCGACGCCTTCTCCCCTCGCAACCGCTACGCCCACGCCGCGCCCCACCCCAGACTTGATCACGCTCAGGCAGGACGCCGAGGCGGCGGCGTTTATTGGCGATTACGCGCGCGCTATCGCCCTGGGCCAGGAGGTGCTCGCCTTTGCGGACACCAGGGCAGCGGACATGCGGCTAAAGATCGGGCAGTGGCATCTGGCCGACAACAACGCGCCGGCGGCGATCGCCGTCCTCCAGCCGCTGCTGGCGGAATTGAACGGCCTGAGTGAGGGCGAAGTGGCCGACGCGCATGTTCTATTGGGGCGGGCCTACGCCGCAGCCGGCGAGGGCAACTCAGCCAGCGCGCACTACGCCGCGGCCATCGCTGCTGGGTCGGTCATCTCACCGTGGCTGCATCTCTGGCTCGGCGACATCGCGCTCAACACGGGGCGGTTGATGGACGCCGTTGATCACTACCGGCGCAGCCTGGCGGGCGCGCCCACGGTCGCCCAGGAGTTCGCCCGCCGCGAGAAGTTGGCGCTGGCGCATCAGCTCGCCGGCGAGTATCAAGCTGCCATTGAACAATATGAAACCATCCTGGCGCGCGCGCAGTTGGCCGCATATCGCGCTCGAATCACCTGGGAGCTGGCCCAGGTTTTGCGGGCTGCTGGCCAAACCGGACGCGCCCACCAACTGATGAACGCGCTGGTGGAGACTGCGCCCAAAAGCCCACAAGCGCTCCAGGCCGTGCAAGCGCTCTTGAGCGCCGGCCAGGCCGTAGATGACCTTCAGTATGGCATCGTCGCGTATCACAACGGCGCGCACGCCGTCGCACGAGAGGCCTTTCGGCGCGCAATCAGGCGCGATCCCAGCCGTGCAAACGACGTGCGCTACTGGGCTGCGCTGAATTACGTCAAGTTGGGGAGCGTCAACGACGCGCTGCGCAACCTCGATCAGACCATCGCTGCCAACCCAGCCGGCGCGCCGGCGGCCATCCAGGCGCTAGGCGAGAAGGCCAAAATCCTGGCCAACGCCGGGAGCGCGGCTCTGGCGCAGGCGGCCTTTAAGCAGCTCGCAGCGCGCGCGGCAGCCGGCCCGCTGAGCGGCAGGACGATGTTTGAAGTCGGACAGGTCTTCGCGCGCTATTCGGCACTCTGGGCCGAGGCGGCGCAGGCATACGCGGCAGCGGCTGATTTACAAGCGGATGAATCGCTGGCCGCCGAGGCGCTGATCCGCGCCGCAGCTTTGTATTACCGGCTGGGTCGCCCTTCAGACGCGCTCTCGCTCGTCCAGCGACTGCGCGATAGGTTTGCGCGCACGCCGCAAGCGCTGCTGGGCCGGCTTTGGGAAGGCAAGCTGCGCCTCACTCTCGGCGATCAGACGGGCGGCGCGCAGGTGTTGCGTGCGCTGGCCGACGAAGCACCGGACACCTTTGAGGGCGCGCGGGCTGCCGAGCTGCTCTTGAATCCAGAACAGCCCCCGCTGTCGGCCAGAGCGATCACCACCCTGAGCCGAACGGATGAGGCCGGCGAACAGGCTGCGGCAGAGCAATGGCTGCGCGGTTGGCTAGGGCTGGATGACAGCGTTGACGTGCGCGCGTTGCGGGCCGATCTGGCCGCGGACCCGCGCCTCTCCCGTGGCAGCGCGCTCTGGCGACTGGGGTTGAAGCTGGAAGCGCGCGAGGAATTTGAGGGGCTGCGCCTCGCGTTTGGGCGCGACGCTCTGGCGCAATATCAACTGGCCTTATTCTTTCGACAGATCGGGCTATACCGCGCATCCATTAGCGCCGCTGATGCGCTGATGCGGCTCTCCCCGGCCAAGAGCTCGGCCGACCTGCCAGCGTTCATCAGCAAGTTGCTCTACCCAACCTATTATGCCGAGTTGGTCATGAGGCACGCTGAAGAGTTCGCGTTAGACCCCTTGCTGATCTTTGCGCTGATCCGTCAGGAGAGTTTGTTCGAGTCGTTTGCTGTGTCCAGCGCGGCTGCCAACGGCCTGATGCAGGTGATCCCCAGCACAGGGCGCGAGATACACGCCGAGTTGCGATGGCCGGCGAATTACGCGACCGCGGATTTACAAAAGCCATTTGTGAGCGTGCGCTTCGGCAGCTACTACCTGGCCAAGCAGCGCCGCCTCTTTGGTGGCGACCTCTACGCAGCACTGGCCGCGTATAACGGTGGCCCGGGCAATGCGCTGCGCTGGCGCGAGCGCAGCGCCGGCGATCCCGATCTCTTTTATATGTTCATCACCTTCGATGAAACTCAGCGTTACATTCGTGCCCTAGCCGCAAACTACGCGATCTACCATCGCCTGTATGGCCAGCCATGAGCATCAGCTCAGGCGTTCATCACGAAGCCAAGAGGGCCATCAACGCTGCTATCCCGATAGAAGGAGACGAGGGCTTGCACATCGCCGGAGCGTCTCTTATGTCGGGTATGGGCGGGCTACAACGGACAAGCCTTCCCCATGCCCGTAGAGGTGTCCGTCAGTGAGCGGCTCATGAGCGCGCTTCCCCACATAAATCGTGCGGCAGCGCTAGAACGAATGTGCTATAATATAGAAGCCAGGTGAAGGCTGTCCCTGGTTGTATTCACGAAAGTTTTAGACTGTCTTCGGTGCGTTATGGCTAATAAGACCCTCTCCCTCAAGCGTAGTATCGAAGCGCCCTGCGAACTGGTCTATCGCGCGTTCACCAACGCCACGCTGCTCCGCGAGTGGTTCTGCGATGTTGCGATCGCCCAACCACGCGTGGGCGGGAGGTTTTACTGTCAATGGCACGACGGTCGGGCGATCATGGGCAAGTACACGGCCTTGTTGCCGGCGCGGAGGATCGCTTTTGGTCTGCGCGGTGATGAGGATGGATACTATTCGCAATGCACGATCGTTTTGTCGTCAAAGGATGATGTAACGGCGTTACAGCTCACCGATTCAAGCGAGAGCAAAGCGTGGGCGAAGTCAATCGAGGAGACCGAGGCACGCTGGAATCTTGCTTTAGATAACCTCAAATCGGTGCTAGAGACGGGCATTGACCAACGCCTGGCCCAGCGGCCGACCTTGGGCGTGACGGTGGACGCCATGCGACCAGGCGAAGAGGGACTGCGAGTGAGCAGCGTGAGCGAAGACAGCGTCTTACAAGTCGGCGATGTCATCTTGAGCATCAACGGCAAAAAGCTGAACGGCGAGTGGGGGTTGAGCGACGCGCTGGAGGGCTATACAGCCGGTGATAAGGTGAAGGTGACCTTTCGGCGCAACGGCAAGACGATGAACGCCACCATCAAGCTCTCGGCCTCACCCCTGCCCGAAGTGCCAGCGAGCGCCGAAGAGCTGGCTGAGATCGTCGCCCGTAGATATACCGAGGTCAACCGCGACTTGACCCAGGCGTTCAAGGGCGTCAGCGAGGAGCGCGCTGCGCGAGCGCCGGCTCCTGGTCAGTGGAGCGCCCGTCACATCCTGGCCCATTTGATCGTAGAAGAGCGCAATTTGCACGCCTGGCTCACCGACATCATCGCCGGCAATGAGCCATGGTACGACAGCCAGACCGACAGTCTGCGCGTCCGCCTGGATGCTGTGATCAACGGCTTCCCAACTATTCAGGCTCTGCTCACCGAGCTTAAGCGCAACGAGGCCGAGACGGTGGCGCTGCTTAACGCGCTGCCGGATGAATTCGTCGCGCGCAAAGGAAGCTACTATCGGCTAGCGGTGCGCATGCTCAACTGGCCCGACCATGCGCGCGAGCATCTGAGCCAGATCACAGCCGCCGTGAAAGCCGTCTTGCCTTCGGCGATGCCCGTGTTCTAGTCGAGCTCGTCCAAGATGTGGAGCTGGTAATCGGTCACAAACGTCTTCAGGCGTTCGATCAGCTCCGTCCATTGCTCGCTGTTTAGGATTTGATCGAGCGACGCTTGGTCAGCGACGACGGCCGGCATGATGATCTGCGGCCCTTCCCCGTAGACGGTATACCAAGCTTCCGTGGGACGAATCCCCAGCTTGACCAGCTTTGGGGCGAACTCCTGGACGATAAACTCGAAGTAAGCAGTCTCCGCATCGGCCTTGATGTTCCAACTGAAGACGAGTTTGGTCATGGTTGCTACTATGGTTAGCGCTTCACTTCTAGCAAGACGACCTGGGTATCTTCGGGAAGACTGCTGCGGGTGATCTTGAGCATCTCTTGGGGTTTGACGTTGGTCAGCCCCATTTCTTTCAGGAACTTATTTAGGCTGTCCTTGCTGCTGTAGCCCATCGGAATGACGATGCTCGGCTCGATCATGCTGATCAGCTCAGACGCTTGGGCGGGGGTCAGCTCGCCGTTCCCGCCAATGGGCACGAGCAGAACGTCCACAGTCTCCAGCGCGTCTATTTGAGATTGCGAGGGGACGAACGAGAGGCCGCCAAGATGGGCAACGGTCAGACCGTCGAAGTTGAAAGCGTAGGCCGTGCTCTTCTGCGCGTTGCCTTTCTTCTCGGGCCGCATGACGCTCCCGATGATGAACACTCCTCCGATCTCGTATTCACCTGGGCCAGTTACTTTGTATACCTCGCCGCGCTGCGCGCTGGTCACGGCGCTGACGTAGTTATATCGAGGTTCGTCGCGGCTGATGGTGACGACATCCGCTTTGAGCTTGGGAAGCTCGCCCAGGCCGACATTCGGGCTGAACGGATCGGTCACCACTGCCAGCACGCCGCGCTCGGTCATGCGAAAGCAACTGTGTCCATACCAGGTCAATTCCATGCTGACGATTGTAATCGCGGCTGGATAGCCGACTACATTCACCAAGAAAGG
>JAGHYX010000008.1 GCA_017743375.1 Chloroflexota bacterium | reverse complement strand
GTGCATTCACCCATAAGGAGCGTGGGCCACTCGCTCGCTATACCGACTATTATGTGAGGAGCGTAGCATTGCTACACCCTCATACGAAGCATCTCAACTTCTGTCCCACCAAAGCCTCAAGAAGTCATGTATGCCCAAGCCTGTTGTCATGCCGAGTGGCAGCGAAGCGTCTAAACGCCCACCCAACCAAAGCGTTGCGAGGCCGGCAAACATCCGGGACTTGTGATGCTGGCAGCATCTGGTAAACCTTTATCGCCTTGCGACAACTCAGTCAGGCGCGAATCTAGATTCGCTGCTAGCGCTCAGAATGACGGGGCAGGCAGGGCATTGAGCGACCCTAGTGTGCTCGATCCGTCAAGCATCACCGATCTGCGCGATGCTTCGCAGCGATGAGGTGAGTGATGCGCTTGTAGATGACCGACACGTGTGCTCAAACGACGCAGCCTTTCATCCCGAATTGGAACACTCCCGTGTTTGAGGTGTGTTCACAGCAACGAGCAGAAGCTTGCCCTCGCGCGGGAACGCCAATATTTGCACCAACGAGGAGATCGGCGCTCACGCCGGACTCACGGAGTCACCGCTGGCTGCCGATCATCGGATCAATCCGCCGATCTGCACGAACAGCGGCGCGAAGACCAACGAGACCACGCTCATGAGTTTGATCAAGATGTTGAGCGATGGGCCAGAGGTATCCTTAAACGGGTCGCCCACTGTATCGCCGACCACGGCGGCTTTGTGGTTCTCTGACCCCTTGCCGCCTAGCTCGCCGGCCTCGATGTACTTCTTGGCGTTATCCCAGGCCCCGCCTGCGTTGGCCATCATCACTGCCAGCACAAAGCCGCTGCCGGTCGCACCCACCAGCAGGCCGGCCAGTGCTGCCGGCCCTAACACACCCCCCACCACCAGCGGCATAGCCACTGCCAGCACACCCGGCAGCACCATCTCGCGCAGCGCTGAACGTGTGCTGATCGCCACGCAGCGCGCATAGTCGGCCCGCGCGCCAGGTGCGCCTTCCTTCAGGCCAGGAATCTCGCGGAACTGCCGGCGCACCTCCTCGACGATCTGCATGGCCGCCCGTCCTACCGCCGTCATCGTAATCGCGCTAAACAGGAAGGGCAGCATTGCGCCGATCAGCAGCGCGCCCAGCAGGCGCGGGTCGAGCAAGGTCAGCTCGGCAGCCTGCAGGCCGCTGGTCTGGGCGTAGGCTGCGATCAGCCCCAGCGCCGTCAACACTGCTGAGCCGACGGCGAAGCCCTTGCCGGTGGCCGCGGTGGTGTTGCCCAGCGAGTCCAGCGCGTCGGTGCGCGCGCGCACCTCTTTGGGTAGATGCGACATCTCGGCGATCCCGCCGGCGTTGTCGGCCACTGGTCCGTAGGCGTCGGTTGCCAGCGTGATCCCCAGCGTGCTCAGCATCCCAACGGCTGCCAGCGCCACGGCGTATAGCCCGCTGTCAGCTCCGCCCGACCGGCCTCCGACATTGTTATTAAAGCCCAATAAATACGCGCCGACCACCGCGACGACGATGATCACCACCGGCGGGAGCGTAGAGCGCATCCCTACCGCCAGACCCTCAATGATCAAAGTTGCGACGCCGGTGCGCGAAGCCAGCGCGATCCCTTGGGTTGGCCTCTCGGTATAGCTGGTGAAGAACTCGGTGAAATAGGCGATCAGCAGGCCAGCCACCAACCCCAAGAGGACCGCGAAGAAGATCGGCCAACCAATCGTCCCGTCCAGCGCGATCAAGATAGCGATTGCCGGCACGATCAGTATCGAAGCCGTCCAAATTGCCGTTCGCAAGGTGCGCAGCAGGTCGGCCTGCGTCGCGTTCTCGCGCGTCCGCACCAGGAACGTGCCGATCAGCGCGGCCAAGATGCCGACGGCGGCAATCGCAAACGGCAACAGGACGGCTGTGGGGCTCAGCTCTCCACGCGCGGCGCCCACCATTGCCACCGCCGAAGCGGCCACGATCGAGCCGACATACGACTCGTAGAGGTCTGCGCCCATGCCGGCCACGTCTCCGACGTTGTCGCCGACGTTGTCGGCCACCACCGCAGGATTGCGCGGGTCATCCTCTGGAATGCCGGCCTCGACCTTGCCCACCAAGTCCGCGCCTACGTCGGCTGCCTTGGTGTAAATGCCGCCGCCGACGCGGGCGAACAAGGCGATGGACGACGCACCGAAGGAGAAGCCGGCCAGCGCGTCCACCGCCAACTGGCCCATGCCGAACGCCAGGAACAGCAACCACAGGCCGAGCAGCCCGATGCTCACCACGCTCATGCCCATCACGCTGCCGCTGCGGAAGGCCACCCGCAGGCCGGCATCCAGCGACTTCATCGCCGCCGCGGTGGTGCGCGCGTTCGCGCGGGTGGCGATGTTCATCCCGATGAAGCCGGCAAGCGCTGACGTAAAGGCTCCGACGATGAAGCACACCGCCGTTTGCCAGCGGATGAAGATGGCGATCACGATGGCCACCGCAGCGGCAAAGACGATCAACACGCGATACTGCTGCGCCAGGAACGCTTGCGCGCCCTCGCGGATTGCTCCGCTGATGCGCTGCATGGTCTCATTCCCGGCATCCTGGGCCAGGATGTTCAGCGCAGTGACGACGACGTACACAATGCCGATCAAGCCAACAGCAATTGGAAGCAGCAACAGGGGGAGAGTTGAAGCTGAGAGAGACATCGTTGTTCGTAGACTCCTCTAACGATCGCTCACTGATTGCCGTTATGGATTCTACCTACGTTGATCGCCCGGAGGCGCATGGGGGTGCATTCACCAATAGGGGCAGCCTTCCACACAAGCGATGCTGCCGGCGAAGGCGAATCGAAAGGATGGACGACGGCCCTACTGTCGCTCACCCAGGGCGCTGTCCCTAGCCGTGAATGCACCCTCGCCTACGCATTCCCTATCCCGCTGTAGAATCTGGCCGGGCTGTTATGACTGCGCACGACAGGGACTACTACGCAATCATGCAGGTTGATGAGTTGGCGGAGAGCGTGGTCATCGCTGCTGCGTATAAGGCGCTGGCGGCCAAGTATCATCCCGATCGCAACCCCTCGCCGAACGCCACGCGCCAGATGCAGGCGCTCAACGAGGCCTACGCAGTGCTCTCCGACCCATATAAGCGGGCCGAATATGACCGACAACGCCCTCGCCGGCGAAATGTCAGCGCAGATGGCTATCCGCCCGCTACATACAACGGCACAAGCTTGGCCGATGGGCGATCGCGCGAGCGCGTTGAGCGCCTCACGCAGCGCATCCGCGACGTGCAAGAACATGCCCTCCAACAGATTCAGCTCATCCAGGAGCGGGCAGCCCAGCAAATCCGCGACATCCAAGAGCGCGCCGCCCAGCAGGTCAAGGCCATCCAGGATCAGACCGCCCAGCAGATTCGCGAGATTCAACAGCGAGCCGCCGAGCAGATCCGCAGCATCCAGGAGCAACTGCTGTAGTCATTTCTCCGGCTGGAGCAGGCCGTAGTCGCCGTCCTTGCGCCGATACACCACCTTCACTCGGTCGTCGTCAGCATGGACGAAGACGAAGAAGTCGTGGCCCAGCAGCTCCATCTGTTCAATTGCTTCCTCGACGCTCATCGGCACGATCTGGAAGGTCTTGATGCGCACCAGCTTGGGCGGCGGGGTGGCTTCTGCTTCTTCTGCGATGGGCAACGCCTCGGCTGCTAACAACTCGGTGTCCTCGATCGCGGGTGCGCTGCCGCGCTTGCGATCGATCCGCCGGCCCTTGTAGCGGGCGATGCGGTGATACATCTTCTCCAGCGCCAGGTCGAAGGCGACCAGGGGGTCAGCGTTTTGTTCTTCTACCCGCAGCAAGGTGCGCCGGCGGCGTATGGTGAGTTCGACGCATTTGGGCACGTCGCGCTTGGTGCTCTGGCGCGTGAACTCCACGCGCACCTCCTCGATGCCGGGCAGATAACGCTGTAGTCGCTCCACTTTGCTGCGCACGTATTTATCCAGCCGCTGGCTGACGTTCATACTGTGACCAAGGATTGAGATTTGCATAGGGTCTCCTTCAACGAGAGTGATGTTCAGGCGCGGGCCAGCGTGAGCGCGATCACCCGGCTGGCGCCGGCCCGATATAAGACGATGGCACATGCTGAGATCGTCGCACCTGTGGTGAACACGTCATCTATCAGCAGCACTGCTCTCCCATCTAACGCTTGCGCAGCGACGAACGCGCCGCGCACGTTGGCGCGCCGTGCCTCTGGATCGTCCAAGCGCGCTTGCTGCTGGGTAGCGCGGACGCGGCGCAGCGCCTGAGCCCACACGGGGGCGTTGGCGACCGTGCTCACCTCGCGCGCCAGCAGCGCGCTTTGGTTGAACCCGCGTTCGCGCAGGCGAGATGAATGCAAGGGGACGGGCACGATCGCGTCAACCGGCTGGCCATGGCGCGCCCAAAGTGCCCCCATCCGCGCCCCGAAGATGGACCCTAAATGGATGTATCCCTCGTACTTAAAACGGTGGATCGCTTCGCGCAGCGGGGACTCAAATTTGGCTGCTGAGAGCACCTTGAGGTCGGGGTAGCCATCATCCAGCGGTTGGGCAACTGCGATCGCCTCGCCCTCCAACCAGGGCACCCGTGTGTCGCAGTCGTCGCACCACCAACCGAGGCCGGCCCGGCCACAGCCCCCACAGCAGGGGGGATAAAACAAATCGAGCAGGAAGTCAAAAGTGCGCCTGACCAGGCTGATGGCTGCGCTGTGCGACATAGCGGGATGGTAAACGCGATCAATGCACTGGGCAACTCTAACGCGCTACTATCAGCCGGCTGAAGAAGTCGGTGATGGTCGGCCCCAGTAGCACAGCGATGGTGATCAACACGATTGAGAAGAGGATCACAATCAAGGCAAAGTCAATGACGCTGCCGCGCTCGCTCTCTCCTCCAGGGGATCTCATGTGATGCCTTGATTATATGCCCGGCTTAGCTGCATCGCGCAGAAGTGGCGTTGGCCCAATAGAGATGTCTCAGGATGCCGTGCTTTCAAATTTTTCGTTCTCCGCGCGAGAGCAGTCTTGTCCTCGACTGTGAACGTACTGTGCAGTTAGGTGCGTTCACGAATGGGCGGAAGGCGAGGGAAGGTGTTGTCTTTGCTGGCCTGCTCGAGGTGGGGTTAGGGGCGCTACGCAGCGGGGACGCGGTTCACGTAGTTGACCAAGATGTAGCGCCGGCCGGTTTTGTCGTCGTGGCCAATAGTGACGGCGGTGAGCGAGGCCGGTGCGATGCTCAGGCGCTGGAAGTGATCAAAAGGCATGCCCAGGTAATGGGCCAGCGCGGCCTTGATCACGTCGGCATGGGCGACGATGGCCAGCACTTGAGGGCGGCGCTTCGGCTTATCCTCTGCGCCGCCGCCGGCTGGGTCGCCCGAAGCCTGCACCTCTCGATCAGGATGAGCGGCGATGAGCGCCTCTAGTGCCCGCACGACCCGCTGCTGCATCTCGAGCAGCCCTTCCCCGTTGGGGAAGCGCGCTTGTGAGGGGGTCTCAATGACCACCCGCCAGAAGTCGCGGGTGGCTTCGTCCTCGCTCAGCCGCTTGATCTCCATACCGGTGTAATCGCCGTTGTCGGTGTCGGCTAAATCACGACAGATCGCCACGGGCAGGTTGCGGTCGGCAGCGATCCGCCAAGCGGTCTCGATCGCTCGCTCAAGCGGGCTGCTGTAGATGGCATCGAGGGGGTGTTCGTGCAAGAGGCAGGCGAGCGCTTCGGCCTGTCGGCGGCCTTCTTCATTGAGGTGAATGTTGGGCGTGCGCCCAGGCAGCCGGCCGGTCTTCACAAAGTCGTTGGTGGCGTGGCGGATCAACAGGAGGACGGGCATGGCTATTCGACAGGCTTAGGCACGTCGCGCAGTGCTTTGATCTTAAAGGTGTCAAAGTCACGGGCGATGACGGTGTTGGGGAAGATGGCGCGCGCCTCCGCCTCCAGGTCGCGCTCGCGATACCGCCCGGAGATGTGGGTGAGGATGAGCTGTTGGACGCCGGCTCGCTGCGCCAGCCGCGCAGCTTGCGCGGCCGTGATGTGGCCGTTTTGACGCGCGATCTCAGCGTCGCTCTCCATGTAGGTAGCTTCGGTGATCAAGGCATGCGCGTTGCGCGCGATGCGCTCCAGCCCGTCGATCTCACCGATGTCGCCAGTGATCACCAACTTGGTCCCGGGCTGGAGTTCGCCTAGCACGTCGTCGGGGTAGATCACGCGGCCGTCGGCCAGGGTGATGGGCAGGCCTTTCACCAACGTGCGCCGCTCTGGGCCTTGGGGCACGCCCAGCGCGTTGGCCTTCTCATTCAGAAAGGGCCGTCGCGAGTGTTCTTGAAAGACGAAGCCGAAGCAGTCTGGCCCACGGTGGCGGACCGGGAAGGCAACGATGTCGAAGTCGTCGCCTTGAAAGACGAAGCCTGGCTGAATGGCAATCAGATTGATCTCGATCGGTGGGCGTGTGCCGCGGAAGACGATCCGGTTGATCAAGTCCTCGATGCGGTCGAGGGCGCTCTGGCCGCCATAGATGTTCATGTGGTCCAGCGTCTCCCACTGACCCAGCGTGGAGAGGATGCCGGCCAGCCCCAGAATGTGGTCGAGGTGAGGGTGGGTGATGAGGATGTGTTCCAGTCGGCGGAAGCCAAGCCCGCTGCTGAGCAACTGGCGCTGTGTGCCCTCGCCGCAGTCCACCATGAAGCGGTGTTCATCATGGGCGACGATGACCGATGAGAGGCCGCGCTTGGGCAGCGGCGCCGAGGCCGCCGTGCCAAGGAAGGTCAGCTCGAACATGTGTCACTGAGCCTGGGCCAAGCGTTCAGCGTATTGCCGGCGATAGAACTCTTTGAAGTCGCCGCTCTTGATCTTGCGCCACCACCAGGCGTTGTTCACATACCACTCCACGGTTTCGCGCAAGGCGGACTCGAAGTCGCTGCGCGGCGCCCAGCCCAGCGCGCGCGCCTTGCGGGTATCCAACGCATAGCGCCGATCGTGGCCGGGCCGGTCGGCCACATGGCGGATCAGCGATTCCGGCTTGCCGAGGATGGCCAGCATCATGCGCACCACGTCAATGTTGTGGCGCTCATTCTCCCCGCCCAGGTTGTATGCCTCGCCCACCTCGCCGCGCGTCAGCACCAGGTCTATGCCTTGCACGTGGTCCATGACGTAGAGCCAGTCGCGCACCTGCATGCCATCGCCATAGAGCGGGAGGGGTTGGTCGTCTATCGCGTTGGTGATGAACAGGGGGAGCAATTTCTCCGGATACTGATATGGGCCAAACGTGTTCGAGCCGCGGGTGATGGTGACCGGCAGGTTATAGGTGACGCGGTAGGCGCGGATGAGCAGCTCAGCAGCGGCTTTGCTGGCTGCGTAGGGCGAGTTGGGCTTTAGAGGATCGTCTTCCGTCGAGCGGCCCTCCGGCACATCTCCATATACCTCGTCGGTCGAGACCTGGTGAAATCGCTCGACGTTGAGTTCGCGAGCCGCCTCCAACAAGACGTAAGTGCCGTATACGTCGGTCATGATGAAGGCATCGGGGTTCAAGATCGAGCGGTCAACGTGCGACTCGGCAGCGAAGTTGACGATGGCGTGGACGCGGTGTTGGCGGATGGTCTCGAACACCACCTCGCGGTCGGCGATGTCGCCGCGGACAAAAGTGTAGCGTCCTTTGAACGCCTCTGCGACATCACGCAGGTTGTCCAAGTTTCCGGCATAGGTAAGTTTGTCCAATACGATCACGTGCCAGTCGGGATGCGCCTGTAGAGCGTAGCGCACGTAGTTCGAGCCGATGAAGCCGGCGCCGCCGGTGACGAGAATGTTCTTCATGGGTACAACAGCAGTGTCTGAGAGTTTCCGTGTGGGACTTTAAGGATATGCGCAGTTGTGTCAGAGCGTCGCAACGCGCATTTTACTTTGACAGTCCTGAGCTTTAGGCACCTGGGAGGGCCCGATAGGAAGGAAGTCTAACTTTCGGATTGACCCGTGCCTGTTCACGAATCACCGCCCGCTCCGGCCTGTCATGCTTAGGGGCGCAGCGCTGCTGCGTCCCCAAACGAAGCATCTAAAATCCTGGCCGACTAGCCCCCGTCGCGCTCAGTAGCCCTGCAGCGGCTCAACCAAGTGCGATCCCATACCCTTCACTCAGATGACGGAGGAGCAGGGCGCTGCGCGTTCACCACCGGTCATGCCGAGCGTGTGGGAGTAGCTGCCTACTCGATTGGCCTGGTTACGGGAGGGGGCACCTCCAATTTCGAACGCGCCTCTCTCATCGTCCGCTCACCGCGCGCGTGCTATAGTCCCGCCGACCCACCATGGCCCAGGACAAGATCATCGTGCGCGGCGCGCGCGTCCATAACCTCAAGAATATCAACGTCGAGATCCCGCGCGACAAGCTGGTGGTGATTACCGGCCTGAGCGGCAGTGGCAAATCCTCGCTGGCTTTTGACACGATCTTCGCCGAGGGCCAGCGCCGCTACGTGGAGAGCTTGAGCGCCTACGCCCGCCAGTTCCTCGGCCAAATGGAGAAACCCGACGTAGATCAAATCGAGGGTCTATCGCCGGCCGTCTCAATTGACCAGAAGGGCAGCAGCCACAACCCGCGCTCCACGGTCGGCACGGTGACCGAAATCTACGACTACCTGCGCCTGTTATTCGCGCGGATCGGCGTGCCACATTCGCCGGTCACCGGCCTGCCGCTCACCTCGCAGACCCCGCAGCAGATCGTGGATCAGCTCGCTGCGCTGCCGGCGGGGACGCGCCTACAGCTCCTCGCCCCGCTGATCAAAGACCGCAAGGGCCATCATCAGCAGGTCCTCGCCGATGTGCGCAAGCAGGGCTTCGCCCGCGTCCGCGTGGATGGCGAAATCCGCGCGGTAGATGAGGAGATCACGCTGGACCGCTACAAGCTCCACACCATTGAGGCGGTGGTTGACCGCTTGGTTGTGCCGCCCGCCGATGAATCAGAGGACGAGCGTCGCGCGTTCCTCTCTCGTCTCAACGATTCGGTCGAGACCGCGCTCAAGCTGGGCGATGGGTTCCTCACCGCCATGATCCAAGAGCCAGGCGAAGCCGGCTGGCGCGATGTCCTGTTCAGCGAGAAGCGGGTGGATCCCGCCACCGGCAAGAGCTACCCCGACCTGGAGCCTAAGTTGTTCTCCTTCAACTCGCCACAGGGCGCTTGTCCGGAGTGCCAGGGGCTGGGCAGCAAGCGCGAAATTGACCCCGCGCTGGTCGTGCCCAACCCTGATCTCTCGCTGGAAGAGGGCGCGATCAACGCGATCGGCTGGAATAGCGACAATGACGAGGCATGGGGGTGGCAAATACTGCGCGCTGCCTGTAAAGCCTACGGCATCCCAATGGATAAGCCCTGGCGCACGCTCAGCAAGGCGCAGCGCGATTTGATCCTCTACGGGAGCGGCGACGGCCACCGCCTGCGCCTGCACTATGTCAACCGGCTGGGCGAGCGCCGGCAGTATGACGTGACTTTTGAGGGCGTGATCCCCAACCTGGCCCGCCGCTACCGCGAGAGCACGAGCGACTACGTCAAGCAAAGCATCGAGGCGGTGATGAGCTTTCGCACTTGCGAAGCCTGCGGCGGCAAGCGGCTGAAGGAAGAGGTGCTGTGCGTGAAGGTGGCCGGCAAGAACATCGCCGAGGTCACCGACATGAGCATCACCCAAGCGCTGGCGTGGGTGGACTCGCTGGGCGTCCTGGACGAAGCGAAGCCCGCCGACCCGCGCCAAAACGGCCACGCGCCGGCCTCGCCGCTCAGCGCGCGGGAGAAGCAGATCGCCCGCCAGATCGTCAAGGAGATTCGCGCGCGCCTGCAATTCCTCGTAGATGTTGGCCTGGACTATCTGACGCTCAGCCGCAGCGCTAATACGCTGAGCGGCGGAGAGGCCCAGCGCATCCGCCTGGCGACTCAGGTCGGGTCACAGCTCACCGGCGTGCTCTACGTGCTGGACGAGCCGAGCATCGGCCTGCACCAGCGCGACCAGCAACGGCTGATCAACACGCTGCTGAAGATGCGCGACCTGGGCAACACCGTGCTGGTCGTGGAGCACGACGACGACACCATGCGGGCAGCCGATTGGATCATTGACATGGGGCCAGGCGCCGGCGAGCACGGCGGGCAGGTGGTGGCCGCCGGCACGCCGGAGCAGATCATGCAACATCCGACTTCGCTCACCGGCGCCTATCTCAGCGGCCGCAAGCGCATTCCGGTGCCCGCCCAGCGCCGCCCCGGCAACGGCAAATGGCTGGTCATCAAGGGCGCGCGGGAGAACAACCTGAAGAACATTGACGTGCACATCCCGCTCGGCAAGTTCGTGGTCGTCACCGGCGTCAGCGGCAGCGGCAAGTCATCGCTGATCGTCGAGTGTCTATATAAAGGGCTGGCCAACCGCCTGAACGGCGCGCTGGAGCAGGCCGGCGACTTCGACGACATCCTCGGCTGGGAATATCTGGACAAGATCATCAACATTGACCAGCAGCCAATTGGCCGCACGCCGCGCAGCAACCCGGCCACTTACACCGGCCTCTGGACGCCGCTGCGCGATCTCTTCGCCAGCCTGCCGGAGAGCAAGCTGCGCGGTTACAAGAGCGGCCGCTTCTCGTTCAATGTCAAGGGCGGTCGCTGCGAAGCCTGCGAGGGCCAGGGCGTGCTGTTGATCCAGATGCAGTTCATGCCCGATATTTACGTCACCTGCGACGTGTGTCACGGCACGCGCTTCAACCGCGAGACGCTCCAGGTGCGCTACAAGGGCAAGAACATCGCGGAGGTGCTGGACATGACGGTGAGCGAGGCGATGGACTTCTTCAAGGACATCCCGGCCATCGCGCGCAAGCTCCAGACGCTGGAGGAGGTGGGGCTGGGCTATATTCGGTTGGGCCAGCCGGCTACCACGCTCAGCGGCGGCGAGGCCCAGCGCGTCAAGCTCAGCCGCGAGCTGAGCAAGCGCGCCACCGGTCGCACCATCTACGTCCTGGACGAACCCTCGGTCGGCTTGCACCACGAAGACGTCAATAAGTTGATCCAAGTGCTCAACCGGCTGGTGGACGACGGCAACACCGTCGTGGTGATCGAGCATCACCTCGACATCATCAAGGTCGCCGACTGGGTGATTGACCTGGGGCCGGAGGGCGGTGAGGGCGGCGGGCGGATCGTCGCTCAGGGGACGCCGGAGCTGGTCGCCCAGGTCGCCGAGAGCCATACCGGCCGCTTCCTCAGGCGCGTCTTAGAGGAAGCCGGCGCAGGGCAGGATGTTCAGCCGGCGCTCGCCGGCCTGCGCTAGAGCAGCGGCTGCCAGCGCAGGGCGAGGACGAAGGCCAGCCCGGCCAGCAGCGCCGCCAGCGCGACGAAGACCGCGCTGATCTCCATCGTCTCATATTTGGCGATGAGCTGGGTGGGCACGTCGCGGAAAGCCTGGAGCAATTCCTCTAGGCTTTCGGCGGAGTAATACTGCGCCGAGGTCATGGCCGCCACTTGCTTGAGCGTCTCCTCGTCAATCCCGCGTCGGAACTGCCCCCAAGCCATGCCGCCTCCCATGCCAAAGCCGCCCGGCGGCTCGCGGCCGACGTAGCCTGGATTGCAGTTGGGCATCTCGCCGCCTTGCTCGGTGCCGAAGCCAATCGTATAGACGCGAATGCCGCGCGCAGCCGCCTGCTGGGCAGCCAGTTGGGGCGAGGGGCCGGTGTTACTGGCGCCGTCGGTGAGCAACACGATGATATGCGGCGCGAACTGGCCCGGCGCAACAGGCGTGTCAGGCAGGGTGAAGACATCGCCAAGCGGCGCTATCTCTGGATCCACCTCCGCGATCGCCTCGATGGACTTGAGGATCGCGCTGCCGATCGCCGTGCGCCGGCCGGTGACCAGGCCGAGGATCGCCTCGCGCAGGACGGCGCGGTCGGTGGTGGGCGGTTGGATCAGCTCGGCAAAGCCGGCGAAGGCCACGATCCCAATCGGCACGTCGGGGCGCTGGTTCTCGATGAACGCCAGCGCCGCGTTCTGCGCCGCCACCAGGCGGTTGGGCGGGATGTCAGTGGAGCACATGCTGCGCGAGACATCCATCGCCATGATGATGGTGGTCTTGTTGGTTGGCACAGCGAAGACGCTCACCGGCCGCGCCAGCGCAAAGGCCAAGCTGGCCAGCGCCAGCAGGAACAGGGCCGGGGGGACGTGTCGCAGCCAGCGCGCTGCCCCCGGCTGCGCTGGGCGGATCAGCGCCAGGCTGGCATAGCGCAGGGCGAAGCGCCGCCGCCGGCGCTGGGCCACGACGTAGGCAAGGGCCAACACCGCGACCGCGGCGAACAGCACCAGAGAGATCGGCCAAAGCAAGCTCATCACAACCCTCCTCTTCGCGTTATGGCAAGCGGTTGAGGCGGAACAGCGACCACCCCCCGCCGACCAGCAAAATCATCAGCCCCAGGCCGGCCAGCAGCGCGGTGACCTCGGTCGGTTCGGGCGTCGTCACCAGCGTTAGCCCGATTTGATCGTATATCGTGCGCAGGTCGTCCTCGCTCTGCGCGTTGTAGTATGTCCCGCCGGTGCGCTGGGCGATGTAGCGCAGCATCGCCTCGTCCAGGCTGGTCTGGACGACGAAGCCGTCAATGGTGAGCCGAGCGCCTTCCGGGCTGCCCACGCCGATGGTATGCACGCGCACCCCGCGCTCGGCGGCGGCCTCCGCGGCCAAGGCCGGGTCGGGATTGACAGTGTTCTCGCCGTCGGAGATCAGCACCACTACAGCCGGCTGGTAGACGCCAGGCGGCATCGGCGTCGGGGTGGGCGTGGGCTGGGCCGGGCGGTTGCTGTAGTAATTGGTCGCCTCCTTTTTGTCTAGCTCCTCGATCATCTTCAGCGCGGCAAAAACCCCGCTGGCCAGCGAGGTGCCGCGCGCGGGCGACAGCCGGTTAATCGCGGCCAGGACAGCCTGCTGGTCGGAGGTCGGCGGCTGGATGGCCAGGCCGCTCTCGCTAAACGCCAC
Source organism: Chloroflexota bacterium (assembly GCA_017743375.1). Classification (GTDB taxonomy): domain Bacteria; phylum Chloroflexota; class Anaerolineae; order J036; family Brachytrichaceae; genus JAAFGM01. The sequence continues at coordinate 21,869 of JAGHYX010000008.1, read as the reverse complement.
CATGCCGATCTGCACGCTGGGCGGCTGGCGCAGCACAAACGCGCGCGCCGTGGCCTTGGCCGCCTCCAGGCGCGTCGGCGGGATGTCTTCGGCGGCCATGCTGCCGGAGACGTCGAAGGCCAGGATCACCGTGCCCTGGGCGCGCGGCAGGCTCAACGTCGCCTGCGGGCGGGCCATGGCGATGACGAGGACGGCCAGGCCGGCCATCAGCAGCGCCGCCGGCACGTGGCGCTGCCACGAGCCGGCTGATTGATCGGCAATGGCCAGGCCGTAGCGGGCGAGCAAGCGCCGGCGGCGCGCCTGGGCGCGCGCGTAGAGCCAGGCGAGCATTGGCAGCGCCAACAGCGCCGGCAACATCCAGGGCCAGAGAAATGTCACGGCAACAGCTCACCTCCGACGATATTGGCGGCGGGCGGCAAAGCCGGCCAATGCGCCGACCAGATCTTCCGTCGTCGAGATCGCCAGCACGTCCACAGCGGCGCGCTTGAAGGCGATGTTCAGCGCCGCCTCGCGCTGGCGGGCGGCCTCCTCAAAGCGGCGGCGCAGGCCGCGGTCGCTAGTGTCCACCACGATCTGCTCGCCGGTCTCGGCGTCCTCCATCACCACCAGCCCCAGCTCAGGCAGCTCGACCTCCTGTGGATCCCATAGGCGGATGACCAGCACCTCGTGACGTTGGTTGAGCCGGCTGAGCGCCTGCTCCCAGCCAGGGGCGCTGATGAAGTCCGAGATCACAAAGGCCAGCGAGCGGCGCTTAAAGGCCGCCAGCGCCGTCGTGAACAATGGGGTCAGGTCGGTGAACGGCGCGCGGGCTGGCCGCGGATAGCTCATCAGATCGTTGATCAACCGCAGGATGTGCGCACGACCGCTCCCCAGCGGGGTGACGCGCAGAGCGCGCCCGTCGTAGAACATCGCGCCCGTCCGGTTGCCCAACCGGTTAAGCAGGCGGGCCAGCACGGCGACCAGCTCGATTGTCCGCTGGCGCTTGCCGCCGAAGTCCACCGAGGGGCTGAGGTCCACCAGAAACCAGGCCGGCACGTCCCGCTCCTCCAGGTAGCTGCGGATGTAGGGGGCATCTAGGCGGGCAGTGACGTTCCAATCAATGTAGCGGATGTCATCGCCGTGCTGGTATTCGCGCAGCTCGGCGAAGTCCAGCCCGTGGCCGTGGAACAGGCTGCGGTAGTTGCCCTGAAGCAGCCCATCCAGCCGGCGCACCACGTGCCACTCCAGATGCCGCAGGATGCGCTCCGGCGTCTGCTCAAGCGGGGACGCGATGGTTGGCGTGCTCATGCAACGGCACAACGGGCAGGGGGATGCGCTCGCAGATCTTCTTGATCAGCGCATCGCTGGTGACTTGCTCGGAGAGCGCCTCGTAGGAGAGCACGATGCGGTGGCGCAGCACGTCGAGCGTCATGTCGGCCACGTCCTCCGGCAGTGCGTATGTTCGCCCGCGCACGAAGGCCAGCGCCTTGGCCGCCAGGATGAGGTTGATGGACGCGCGGGGGCTGGCGCCAAACGTGATATAGCGCTTGAGGTCCTTCAGGCCCACCTCTTCGGGCCGGCGCGTGGCGCTCACCAATCGGATGGCATATTCGATCAGCGCCGGATCTACGTAGACCTGCTGGGCGCGCTGCTGTAAGTCCAGGAGCTGGTCGGTGGTCAGCACCTTCTGCACCGGCTCCAGCCGACCGGTCATGCGCTCGACGATCACAAACTCCTCGGTGGGAGTGGGGTAATCCACCAGGACTTTGAGCATGAAGCGATCCACCTGCGCTTCGGGCAGGTCGTAGGTGCCCTCGGACTCGATGGGATTCTGGGTGGCCATCACCAGGAAGGGGTTGGGCACTTTGTAGGTCTCGCCGCCGATGGTCACTTGGCGCTCCTGCATCACCTCCAACAGCGCGCTCTGCACCTTGGCCGGCGCGCGGTTGATCTCGTCGGCCAACAGCAGGTTAGTGAAGACCGGCCCCAGCGCCACGTTGAACTCGCCGGTCTTTTGGTTGTAAATGCGCGTGCCGACCAGGTCTGCCGGCACCAGGTCGGGGGTGAACTGGATGCGCTTAAAGCTCCCGCCGATCGCCTCGGCCAGCGTCTTGATCGTCATCGTCTTGGCCAGGCCGGGCACGCCCTCGACCAGGATGTGGCCGCGAGCCAGCAAGGCCACGGCCAGCCGCTCCAACAGGTGGTCCTGGCCGACGATCACCTTCTTCACTTCGTAGATCAGCCGTTCGATTGTGCTTCGCGGTTCGATCTTCTCCATGTTTCTCCCGTTCGTTAATAGAGTGGCGCGCCTGCTGCGCCGCCGGCGATGTCTATCGGCACAGCGAAGCCGATGCCGCTGAAGGCGTCGTGGCCGGCGGGGTTGGCCAGCGCCGTCACGATGCCCACCACTTGTCCATAACGGTTGAGCAGCGGGCCGCCGGAGCTACCGGGGTTGATCGCTGCGTCAAACTGGATCAAGTTCTCCAGCCTGCGGCTGCGGTTCTCCGGCTTGAACGAGCGCCGCAGGCCGGAGATCACGCCGGCGCTCAGCGAGCCGCGCAGGCCGAGCGGATTGCCGACGACGTATGCTTCGTCGCCCACGCGCAGGGCGCTTGGGTTGCCCAACGTGGCCGGCACGACCGCCGCGGGCAGCCGCAGCGGGCGCAGGACGGCGATGTCGTTCTCCGGCTGTTCGGCGATGATCACGGCAGGCGCTTCGGTGCCGTCGGCGAAGGTCACCTGTATCTCCTTCGCACGCTCCACGACGTGCAGGCTGGTGAGGATCAAGCCACGTTCGTTGACGATCACGCCACTGCCCAACCCGCGCGCCTCATCTTGGCTCAGGCTCACCCCGCCGCGTGGCTCGTCGCCTTTCGTTTGAATGAGCACAAGCGACGGCGCGATGGCCTCATACACGCTCACTGAGAACGGCGGGCGTGGGGTGGCCGAGGCCATCGCTCTGACGACCGCCTCGTTGACATCGCGCAGCGTCACCGCTTGCGAGGCGGGCATCAGCGCGCTGTAGATCGCCAGCGCGGTCAAGGCGGCCAGGACGCCGGCAGCGAACGTCAGCAGCTCGCGCGGCATCTGTGCCGCTCTTCGCCTAGAGGGGTGGGATGTGGAATTGTCCTGATCTCGCTCCGCCATCACCCTGCCTCGCCGCTGCTGCGCACGTAGATGGGCGCACATTGTCTATGGCTGGCTGAGAAGGCTGTGAGAGGTCGCCTGCGCGTCGGGAAGCGAGAGCTCGGTGATGATTCGATAGTCCCGCCCCTCCTCGTCGGCCAGCCGCTCGCCTGAGTCGCTGTCATAGACGCCGATGGCCACCCCATAGCGCCCAGGGGGTGCATCCTCGGGCACGCTCAAAGCATACGCCTGGACGATCACCTCATCGGCCTGCCAGAGGGTGGTCGGATACGAGGCGCAAAGCTGCTGATCGCCCTGCGCCCACTTGCGTCCTACATCCACGCTGCCGTCTTCCGCGATTCGGTAGAGGTGGACGAACAGGCTGTATGGCCTGGGCAGCGGGCGCAGGGCGCGGAAGCGCCATTGCCAGGTCAGCGTCTCCCCACGCGCGACGGCCTGCGCACCGGCGGCCGGCGCGCGCACCTCGAGCGCTGCGCCGAATTGCGCGACCCAATCCGTCGCTCGGACCAACTGATCATCTGCCGGCCACAGCCGGATCATCGTCGCGCCGAGAGGGCGCGCGCGCGCCTCGGCACGCCCCCAGGGTTCGAGCGCGACGAGGAACGCCGCCCCGTCCTGCGCGACGACATACGTCGCCGGCCGGCGCGGGACGACCAGGCAAGCCCGGCTATCGAACGCACCCACTCGCCGCCCGGCCAGACGATGGCGGCTGAACTGGATGACCGGATGGGTCAGCTCGTAAGGGGCGAAGTAGACCGGCGCGCCAGAGGCATGCTCTTCCTCATCATCCAGTAACGCCTGAACGGCGCGGTGAATTGGCCGCTCGAACTGCCCCTCGATCGCCGGCAGCCTGAGCCAAACCCGGTGAAAGTCGTGATAGGTCGTCCCTGCCGTGATGACCAGCAGCCCGCCGGCGGCCACACCGCCCAGGCGTTCTGCGACGAGGCGCGCTTGAGGGGTCGAGCATGCCAGTGCGCCGGCCAGCCTGGCCAGATTCGCCGTGCCCAGGCCGATCACCAGCGCGATCGGCACAGTTAACCCAATGCTGCGCAGGAAGTGCGGCGGGAACTCGCTCAGCAGCGAGGGCAAGATCGAGAGGCCGGCCAGCGCGCCCACCAGCCCAACCTGCCAGGCGCGCCGACGGATCAAGCTCAGCACGCCAAGCCCGAACAGGACGGCAGCAGCCGGATCGAGGATCGGCCGGCCTGGGATGTTGTGGTTCAGCAGGATGTCGCCGCGGATGAGCCAGGCCCGCAGCCAGGCTTCCAGCGCGCCGACCAGGGCGGCGCTGCTCAACGTCGCGGATTGGCCCACCCGCAACAGCACCTGCTCGGGATGCCGCCAGGCATATATGGCCATCGGCGCAGCGACGCCGAGCGCCAGCAACAGGGCGATCAGCGCGCCGCGCTGTCCGCGCAGCGCGCAGGCCGCCAGCAACAGCCCAACCAGCGCTGCCCATGCCTGGGCCGAGGTGTAGGTATAGGCCAACGCCCCGCCGCAGAGGCCGGCAGCGAGCCACAGCTTGCGCTGGCGCGTGCGGATCGCGGCCAACAGAAAGGCCAGGCTCAGCGCGCCCAAGGCAGGCAACAGGTTGGCCCGCATGGCGATGTGGCTTAGGTGAACCGGCCAGTAAAGGACTGCCATGCCCGCCGCGGCGCCCAAGCCGGCCCGCAGGCCGAACATCTCTCGGCCCAGCCGATACGTCGCTGCCACTGCCAGGACGCCGAGAAAGCCGGCGGCCAGGCGCGCGATGAAAGGCGAGTAGCCCGCGCCGGCCATAAAGGCGGCCAGCAGATAGATCCAACCACCCTCGCGGCCGTTGTTGGCGGGGAAGAACGGCGTCGGGCGCGGCGAAGCCAGCCATGCCGCGGCGTCCGCTGCGTAGGCGCTCTCGTCGAAGCCTAGCATGTCCGCCATCTCCGGCAGCGCCGCCCAACGCAACGCCGCCGCCAGCAGCAGGATGGGCACCATAAGGCGCAGATCAACCCTGTGTGACATCGCTGGGCGGTGTTAATTCCTTTCTAACACAATACGGGCATTCTCTGCCCTTGGTGTTTTGATATTTTGATCGCGCGCGTATGCTGCGCGCACCGTCCCATCTGAGATACTCGCATAGCAAATCGTCCAAGGAGGCGCTCCATGATCCGCGTCGAGGGATTGACCAAGGCATACGGCCCGATCCAAGCGCTGCGCGGGGTGAGCTTTCAGGTTCAGGCCGGCGAGATCGTCGGCCTGCTCGGCCCAAATGGCGCTGGCAAGTCCACGATCATCAAGATCCTCACCGGCTACTTGCAGCCGGATGAGGGCATCGTCGAGGTAGATGGGCTGGATGTGCTCACCCATCGCCTAGAGGTTCAGGCGCGCATCGGCTATCTGCCGGAGAACACACCGCTGTATCCGGACATGACCGTACAGGCCTACCTGAAGATGATGGCCGACCTGCGCCAGATCCCACCCGAGAAGCAAACAGAATACATCTCCGAGGCGGTGTACGCCACCGACATCGCCGGCTTCCTCAACCGGCCAATTGGCAAGCTCAGCAAAGGTATGCGTCAGCGCGTGGGGCTGGCCCAGGCCATCTTGCACAAGCCGCGCTTGCTGATCTTGGACGAACCCACGATTGGCCTGGATCCGACCCAACTCGTGGAGATTCGCCAGCTCATCCGCCGGCTGGCCCAGCACAGCACCGTGTTGTTCTCCAGCCACATTCTGCCGGAGGTGGAGGCGGTCTGCCATCGCGCCATCATCATCATGAATGGCCAGATCAAGGCCGACGCGCGGCTGGCCGACCTGGCCGCCACCCAGAACGCTATCCTCACCCTTCAGCGTCCGGTGGAGGGCTTCGAGTCGGCCGTGCGACAGGTGCGCGGGGTCAAGCGGGCCGAGCGGCTGCCCTCAACTGATGGGCCAAGCTATCGCATCTACGGCGAGGATAACGCCGACCTCTGCCCGGCGCTGTTCGCTGCCGCCGCCCAGATGGGCTGGCCGGTGCGCGAGCTGCGCGCCGACACGCGCACGCTGGAGAGCGTCTTCAACGAGCTAGCCACCCGCGCCTGACGAGGAGGGATCGCACATGAAAACCATCCTGGCGACTGCACGCAAAGAGTGGAATAACTACTTTAGTTCACCTCAAGCGTTGATCTTCATCGGCGTCTTCCTGGCCGCCAGCCTGTTCATCTTCTTCTGGGTCGAGACTTTCTTCGCCCGTGGCGTGGCCGAGATGCGCCCGCTCTTTCGCTGGATGCCGGCGCTGTTGATCTTCCTGGTGGCCGCGCTGACCATGCGCCAGTGGAGCGAGGAACAGCGCAGCGGGGCGATCGAGATGCTGCTCACCCTGCCCGTGCCGACCTGGAAGCTGGTGCTGGGCAAGTTCCTGGCGGTGATGGGCCTAGTGGCCGTCGCGCTGGTGCTCACCCTGCCACTCACCCTGAGCGTGGCGCTGTTGGGCAACTTGGACTGGGGGCCGGTGATCGGCGGCTACCTGGCTGCGCTCCTGCTGGCCGCGGCCTACGCAGCGATCGGCCTGTTCATCTCCTCTCGCACCGACAATCAGATCGTCGCGCTCATCCTCACCGTCCTGGTGTGCGGCGTGTTCTACCTGATCGGCAACCCCAGCTTCGTGGATTTCGTCGGCGGCGTCACCGGCGAGTTCCTCCGCTCGCTGGGGACGGGCAGCCGCTTTGAGAGCATCGAGCGTGGGGTAATTGACCTGCGCGACCTGGTTTACTACGCTTCGCTGGCCGGCGTGTTCCTCGTGCTCAACGCCTGGGCGCTGGACCGCAAGCGCTGGAGCTTCGGCCCGCGCACGGCGGCCTATCGCCGGACAGCCAACCTGACCAGCGCCCTGCTGGCGCTCAACCTGGCCGTGGCCAACCTGTGGATGGCGCCTTTGCAGATGCTGCGCGCCGACCTGACCGCCCAGCGCGAGTTCAGCCTCTCGCCGGCCACGCTGAACCTGCTGAACAACCTCCAGGAGCCGCTGCTGATCCGCGCCTACATTAGCGAGAAGACCCATCCGCTGCTGGCGCCGCTCACCCCGCGCGTGCGCGACCTGTTGCGCGAGTATCAAATCGCTGGCCGCGGGCGGGTGACGGCGGAGGTGATTGACCCGATCACGAATCCGGAGCTGGAGACCGAGGCCGCGCGCACCTACGGCATCCAGCCGACGCCGGTCCAGGTCGCCGGCCGCTACGAGGCGTCCGTCATCAACACGTACTTTGACATCCTCGTGCGCTACGGCGACCAGAACACGGTGCTCAACTTCCGCGACTTGATCGAGGTCGAGCAACGCCGCGATGGCAGCATTGACGTGCGCCTGCGAAACCTGGAATACGACCTCACCCGCTCGATCAAGCGGGTGACCAGCGGCTTCCGCGGCATCGAGTCGGTCTTCGCCGCGCTTCAGCAGCCGGCTCGCCTGAGCATCATCGTCACTAAGCAGACCCTGCCCGAGCCGCTCAAGGACGTGCCGGAGCTGATGGAGAAAGTGGCCAAAGAGATCCAGCAAAAGGCCGGCGGCAAGTTCGAGTATCAGGTCATTGACCCCGACCAGCCCGACGCCGCGCTCAGCCGCAAGGTGCTGGCCGAACGCTATGCCATCCCCCCGACGCCAGTTAGCCTCTTCAGCGCTGAGACCTTCTACCTCAACTTGCTGCTGGAGGTGGACGGCAAGGCGCAGGCGGTGTATCCGGAGAGCGACTTCACCGAGATCTCCATCCGCACCGCCGTTGAATCGGCGCTCAAGCGCAACGTCGGCGGCTTCCTCAACGTGGTTGGCCTGTGGACGCCGCCCGCGCCGCCGAGCATGTTCGGCGGACCTGCGCCCAACACCTGGCGGTTGGTCCGCGAGCAGCTCGCGCGCGAATATACCGTGCGCGATGTCGATCTCTCGACCGGTCGCATCCCGCCGGAAGTGAACACGCTGTTGATCATCGGCCCGCGCAACCTGGACGAGAAGGCGCGCTACGCGATTGACCAGTTTTTGATGCAGGGCGGCTCGGTGGTGATCGCTGGCGGGCCATACGCCCTGCGGCTCGATTTTGGCTCGCCGACCCTAGAGCAGGTGACCACCGGCCTGGACGATCTGCTAGCGCATTATGGGGTCAAAGTCGGTCAAAGCCTGGTGATGGACCCGCGCAACGAGCCTTTCCCGGTCGAGGTCAACCGCAACCTGGGCGGGATCACCGTGCGCGAGATTCAGGCCGTGCGTTATCCGTTCTTCGTGGATGTGCGGCCGGACACAATGGACCGCAGCAGCCCAATCGTCTCGCGCCTGCCGGCGGTGACGATGAACTTCGTCTCACCCATTGAAATAGACGCGGAGAAGAACAAGGAGCGCAAGGTGACCACCTTACTGCGCTCCACCGACCAGGCCTGGCTGCGCACGAGCACCGACATCCAGCCGAACTTCGCCGTCAACCCGGAGTTCGGGTTCCCGGTGGAAGGGGAGCGCAAGTCCTATCCGCTGGCGGTGGCCGTACAAGGGGTGTTCGAGAGCTTCTTCAAGGGCAAGCCCTCGCCGCTCCAGGCGACGCCCACGCCCGCGCCAACGCCGCTGCCCGGGGTGACCCCAGAACCGACGCCGACGCCAGAGCCAGCCGTCCCGCTCGGCGCGACCATCGAGCAGTCGCCTGACACCGCCCGCCTGGTGGTGATCGGCAGCGCCGAGTTCCTCAATGACGCCTTGATGAACCTCTCCGCGCAACTGGGCCAAGAGCGCTACCTGAACAGCCTGCAATTCATCCAGAACGTCACTGACTGGTCGGTCGAGGACCTGGAGCTGCTGGACATCCGCAGCCGCGGCACGGTGACGCGCGCGCTCGTCCCGTTGACCGATAACGAGCGCCGGGCCTGGGAGATCGCCAACTACGCCGTGATGGTGGCTGCGCTGTTCGGCATCGGCGCGTTGTGGCGCCTGCGCCAGCGGGCCGAGCCGCCTATGCAGTTGGTCCCCGCCGTTGCCGACGGACGCGCGCTGCGCAAGGAGGTGAGTGAGCGATGACCCGCACGATTCAAATCTTGGCCGGCCTGCTGGTCGTTCAGATCGTCGTCGCCGCGCTGTTGCTCGTGCTGCCCGCCCAGTCCACCCAGGGCCGGCTGCGCCCGCTGCTCAACCAGCTCTCCGAGGCCGATGTGACGGCAGTGACCATCCACGAGCGCCCCGACAAAGAGGTGCGCCTGGCGAAGAAGGACGACCAGTGGGTGCTGCCCGACGTGGACGATTATCCGGTGGACAAGACCAAGGTGAGCGACCTGCTCAGCAAGCTGACCAGCATCCAGGTCGGCGAGCCGTTGGCGACCACGGCAGCCAGCCACGGCCGCCTTCAGGTCTCGGCAGATAGCTATAACCGCCGCGTGGACCTGACCACCAGCCAGGGGGCGCGCCGGCTGTTCTTTGGTTCCTCCCGCGGGACCAGCTCTAACGTGCGGCTCGATGGATCGGACGAGGTCTATCTGACCACCAAGCTGGCTCCCTTTGACATCGCCAGCGACCTGGCGAGCTGGATCAACACCCTGTACTTCACCGCCACCGAGCAGGAGGTAGGGCGCGTCGTGCTGACCACCCTCAGCGGCACACTGACCTTTCAGCGCAACGTCTCGGACGTGTGGGAGTTCCAGGGGCTGGCCGCCGGCGAGACCTTCAACCCCAGCCGGCTGGAGACCATCCTCTCGCGCGTCTCGTCGCTCTACATGACCCGTCCGTTGGGCAAGGTTGAGAAGCCCGAATACGGGCTGAGCCGACCCGCGGCGGTCCTCACGCTCACCCTGAAGTCCGACGCCGCCGGCGCAGACCCTCTGGTGCTTGCGATCGGCGCGCGGGACGACAAGGACAGCACGTACGTGGTGAAATCGTCGCGCTCGCCGTGGTTTGTCCGCGTCAACGCCTTCGTCGTGGAGGACATCGTCAACGCCAAGCGCGAGGACTTCTTGCAAGCGCCGCCGACGCCTGAGCCAAGCCCAGAGCCGACCGCAACGGCCAGCCCTGAACCCACGCCTGAGCCAACGTCAACGGCGCAGCCAACACCGACGCCTTGACGAGCGCGCCCGTCCGCGAGCAGCAGCAAGCGACTTCTCCCTAGGCGCATTCGCCGACAGGGGCAACCATTATGACCAATTGAGTGGGTGGGCGACGGCAGTGCCGTCGCCCACCCCAGGGTTCTGTCCCCGGCTGTGAACGCACCCCCACTTCATACGCTGGCATACAATCAGCGTCGCCGCCTCGGCGGTAGACAATTATGAGATTGGCGCAACGGCAGCGCGTTGCCTTTACAGCGGCCATCTTCATCGGAGTAACCCTCTGCGCTGCATCCCCCGTGATGCGCGTTGTCGAGGAGCATACTTCCACTAATGATCATCAACTGACCGTCTTGTGCACGACGCTGGAGGACTGGTGCCACGCCATGAGCGAGGCATTCCAGCGGCGCACCGGCATTCGGACGAGCTATGTGCGGCTCGCCGCCGGCGAGGCCCTGGCCCGTTTGCGCGCGACGAGGGATAACCCGGAATACAGCGTCTGGTGGGGCAGCCCGGCAGATACCCTGATCGCTGCCGGCCTGGAGGGCCTGCTGGAGGCATATCGCTCCCCCAACGCCGCAGCCATCCCACCCGCATACAAGGATCCTGAGGGCTGGTGGACGGGCGTGTTCGTCGGCACGCTGGGGTTCTGCGCCAACACCGCAGTGCTCAGCCGGCTCGGCCTGGAGCAGCCCGACTCGTGGAATGACCTGCTCGACCATAGGCTGAGGGGGGAGGTGGCGATGGCGCACCCGGCCAGCTCAGGGGCTGCCTATACCGCGCTGTGGACGCAGGTGGCGCGCCTGGGCAGCGTGGACGCCGCCTTCGCCTATCTGCACGCGCTCCATAGGAACATCCTCCAATACACCCGCAGCGGCCCAGCGCCAGGGCTGATGGCTGGTCGCGGCGAGATCGCTGTAGCCGTGATCTTCGCCCATGACTGCCTCAAGTTCGCCGAGGAGGGCATGCCAGCGCTGGCGGTTTCCTTTCCTCACGAAGGCACGGGGTATGCCGTCGGCGGCGTGGCGCTGATCAAAGGCGCGCCGGAGCGCGACGCTGCCAAGCGGTGGATTGACTGGGCGCTCACCCCGGAGGCGCAAGAGATCGGTCCCCTGGTCAAGGCATATCCGCTCCCCACGCATCCGCGAGCCAAGCGGCCCGCACAGGCGGTTCGGCCCGGCACGGTGAAGCTGGTGGATTACGACCTGTGGGAAGCGGGCCGCCGGCGGCGTGAACTCAGCAGGCGGTTTGAGGATGAGGTGAGCATCGCGCCTCAGTGAGCGCTCAGAAAGCCATCATCCGCTGCCCATAGAATCGGGTCGGTGATCTCCTTCAGCCAGCCGGCGTGGCTGATCCTCTTGGCGCTCCTCCCCCTGAGCGCGCTGATCGCCCTGCCGCGTTTGTTCAACAGGCGCGGATTGGCCGTTGATCGCGCCGGATTGCCAGCGCGGAGGCTGGACCTTCAGGCGCTGGCTGCGCTGGGGGTGCGCTGGGCGCTGTTTGCCGCGCTCATCTTCGCCCTGGCCGGCATGCAGGCTGTGCAGCCCACCAACCGTTTGGCGGTGGTCTTTCTGATAGACGCATCGGATAGCGTCGGGCCAAGTGGCGTGGAACAGGCCGCGCAATTCGTCCGCGAGGCCTTGAGGGCCATGCGCAGCGACGGCCAGGACCAGGCAGCGGTCGTCGTCTTCGGCGCAGATGCCCAAGTGGAGCGCGCGATGTCTGCGGCGCGCGACCTGCCGCCGATTGGCACGCAGGTGCGCTCAGCCGCGACAAACATCGAAGGGGCGATTCGGCTGGGCCTTTCGCTATTTCCCTCCGACGCTGCCAGGCGGCTGGTGCTGCTGAGCGACGGTCTGCAAACAGCGGGGGACGCTGCGCGCGCAGCGCGCTTGGCTGCTGCTTCAAATACCCGGTTGGATGTCGTGCCGCTGCCCAGCGTCCAAGGGCCGGATGCCGCAGTGGAGCGGCTGGACGCGCCGCCGCGCGCCGCAGCCGGCCAGATCGTCCCGCTGAACATCGCTGTGCGTTCCAACCGAGCCATGCGCGCCCAGTTGACGGTCTTCTCCGGCTCGGCGCTGATTGCTCAGGAGTTGGTCAACCTGACCAACGGGATAAGCGAGTTCGTCGTTCGGGCCAGCGCGCCACAGGCCGGCTTCGGCACATTTCGCGTTCAGGTCGCGCCGGAGGTGGATGTGCGCCCCCAGAATAACGCCCTTTCAGCCGCCGTGATCGTGGATGGCCCGTCGCGCATTTTGTTGGTCTCGCTCCCGCCCGATTCATCATCCGGCAACGTGGATGAGACGGGTGCGCTCAGACGGGCGCTCGACGCGATCGGCATTTCGTACGACGAAGTGTCGCCCCGCGCCATGCCCAGCGAGATTCAGTCGCTGGCTGGTTATCAGGCCGTGGTTATGGTCAACGTGCCGGCGCGCGAGCTATCCTTGCACGCTATGGACGCCATCCAGAGTTACGTGCGCGACATCGGCGGGGGGTTGGTGGTCATCGGCGGACCGAACAGCTACGGCGCAGGAGGCTATTACCAGACCCCTCTGGAGGAGGCGCTGCCCATCGAGATGCAGGTGAAAGACCCTAAGCGCTTTCCATCTGTCTCTATCGTCGTGGTGATGGACAAGAGCGGCAGCATGAGCTTGATGGAGAACGGGGTGATGAAGATGCGCCTGGCCGCCGAAGCGGCGGCGCGGGTGGCCGAGATGATGAATGACGATGACGAATTGACGGTCATCGGCTTCGACACCGAGCCGGTGGACATCATCGGGCCATTCGCCGGCCGCGATAAGAAGCGATACATCAATCAGATCCTGAGCATTGCCCCAGGCGGTGGCGGCATCTACGTCTATGAATCGCTCAAGGAAGCCGAGAAGATCATCGCTCGCTCGTCCAAACTCACCAAGTTCATCATCCTGCTGGCCGATGGCAACGACGCCGAGCGTCAGGAAGGCGTCCGCGAGCTGGTGCGCCGCATGCGCGCCGAACATGACCTTACGCTCAGCGTGGTGGCGTTTGGTGATGGTTCGGATATTCCCTTCCTAAAAAGCATCGCGGAGATCGGCGGCGGGCGCTATCACTTCACCGACCGCGCAGCGAACTTGCCGACAATCTTCACCGAAGAGGCCGCGTTGGCCCAGCGCAGCTACATCGTCGAGCAGCCTTTCTTCCCCCGCTCCGGCGCGAGCAACCCAATCATGAGCGGCATCGCTGCCATGCCGTCACTCCAGGGTTACATCGCCAGCACGCCCAAACCCGCCGCGCAGGTCGTCCTGTGGGCCAGCGAGAGCGATCCGCTGCTGGCCACTTGGCAATACGGGCTGGGCCGGGCTGTGGCGTTCACTTCCGACGCAACTGGGCGCTGGGCTAAAGCCTGGGTCGCATGGGATGACTTTCCCAAGTTTTGGGGACAGACCGTCCGTTGGACGATCTTAGAACGCCCCCAGTCGCCTATTCAGCTCGCCATCAACCCTCGCGAGGAGCGCACGGTGATCACAGCGGAGCTGCCCGAAGCATATATTGACGAGCGCCTAGAACTGGTCGCAACGCTGGTAGATGCCGATGGAGGAACGCGCACGCTGCGCATGAGCCAGGTCTCGCCTGGGCGCTACGAAGCCGAGGCTGAGCTACGGCAGGGCGAAGCGTATTTTGTGCGCGTCGCGCCGGCGCAGCCAAGCGGCGCAAGCACGACCGACCTGGCGGAGGCGCTCGCCGGTTACGTGCAGCCCTATTCAGCGGAATACATGCCCCGCGAGGGCGGCGAGGCGAACTTGCGCGAGTGGGCAGCGCTGGGCGGTGGTGACGTCTTGACCTCGCCCGATCAGGCGTTTGCCCTAAACGCGCCGGCCGCAGAGGCGCGCACCGACCTGTTCCCATTGCTGCTGATATTGGCCGCGCTGCTGCTGCCGTTCGACGTGGGCGTGCGGCGCATCACGCTCAACCTGCGCCGTCAACTTGGTGGGCAGCCCATGCCTGTGAATCAATCGCTGGCCGCAGGCCACACCAGATCACTGCTCCAGGCCAAAGCGCGCGCCGGCAAACCATCCGAACGCTCAACCCAACCCAGCCAGCCGCGCCCAACTACCCAGTCGGCTTCCGCTACGGCTTCTGAACTCCTCAAGCGCCGCTGGCAGCGCGCTGAGGAGCAACGCGGATGAACGTTGCTCCTGTTCGTATGAACAGCTTGGGCGATAATCCAGCCGCGATGAAGGCCATGTGCCGCCTGCTGGTCATCTGTGTTCTGTTGACCCTCTCGCTGATGCTTCAGGCTCAGGCGGCGCACGCCGAAGTGCCCATCCTGGAGACGAACGCGCCCGGCGGGGACTATGGCTTGTTCGAGGACGGCCAATACGTGGACGAACCATGGTTCATGTGGTTTGTGCTGGGCGAGCTTTCGTCGGCCAGCGACGTGGACATGGTGCGCTTCGACTATCAAGCGGGTGAGCGCTTCAAGGCCGAGATCTTCATCCCTGGCCACGAGGAACTGCGCAGCTTTAACCCTCACCTGGCGCTGATCGGGCCGGGTTTGCCGTCGCCGGATCAGCCGTTGCCCTTTGTCATCCCCGATGGCATGGGCGCGATCGTCGCAACCAGCCAAGACACCTATGACTACTTCGACATATTCACCCAGATGGTGTACTTCCCACGCGCAAAGATTGAGCTGGTCATGCCGCGAACGGGGCGTTATTACGTGGCGGTCTGGGGCGCGCCGGTGGGCATGGCGCGCTACGCGTTGGACATCGGCATCATGGAGAACCTGGCGCCCCATGTGTTGATCCGTTATCCGATTAACTGGTGGGAAGTGCGCGACTTCTTAGGCTGGGGGCACTGGCCGATCGTGCTCGCCCCGCCCTTGGGCATGGTCGGCGTCTTGTGGTTGCTGCGCCGCCGGGGCGTGGGGTCCGCTCAGCCGGCTGTCCGGCGTGAACAGGTCTTGGCCACGACCGGTCTGTTCGGCGCGACGGCCAGTTTTGTCCTGCTCGTGGCCCAGCAGACCGCTCCCTATGGGCCGCAGGTGCCGCCGATGAGCTGGGTCGCCGGCGTGATCATCCTGGCGCTGGCTGGTATGTTGGTGTGGGGGCCATACGTGCTGACGCCGCTACGCGAGCGGC
The DNA here is from genome assembly GCA_017743375.1 of Chloroflexota bacterium. GTDB lineage: Bacteria > Chloroflexota > Anaerolineae > J036 > Brachytrichaceae > JAAFGM01. Next base: position 6,609 of record JAGHYX010000008.1, on the reverse strand, counting down.
TGAACCTGCGCGAGTTCGCCCGCGACGATCACTTTGCCTGGGTCAATGGCTACGCCGTGCATTACAGCGATGCCGGCGCACATGACGCGCCGGCGGTGGTGCTGATCCACGGCTTCGCGTCGTCGCTCTTCACCTGGCGGCGATTGAGTGCCGCGCTGCTGGCAGCCGGCTATCGCGTGATCGCGGTTGACCTCCTCGGCTACGGGGCCTCGGCGCGCCCCGCCGAGCCGATCTACACCACGCAAACCCAAGCAGAGGTTGTCTTGGGCGTCATGGACGCATTGGGCGTGCGACAGGCCCATCTTGTGGGCCATTCATTCGGTGGGCGGGTGGCGATGCAGATCGCGCTCCTTGCGCCGGAGCGGGTGCGGTCGCTGGTGGCGCTCGCGCCGGAGGCGTTTGCCACCGACCGTCCCCTCATCTCTCGCTGGGTGCGCCTGCCGATCCTGGGCTATGTCTTAGCCTTCTATTCCACTTCGCCGTGGCTGGTGGCAGCGGGGCTGAGATTCACCTCAGCAACCCATCGCTGGATCACGCCGGACGTGGTGAGGGGGTATGCCGGGCCGCTCTACGTGCGCGGCTCTGCCCTAGCTCAGGTGTGGCAAGCGCGCTCGCCAAAGGATGGCCAAAAGCCGGTGCCGCGCTTCCTAAGCGCCATCGCGCATCCGACGCTGCTGCTGTGGGGGCGGCGCGACCGGATATTCCCCGTTACAGATGGGGAGCGGCTGGTTGGCCTTTTGCCGGCTGCCACGTTGCGCGTCTTCGACGACGCCGGCCACTTGATTCACGAGGAATGCGCTGAGCAGGTGAACGAGGCGATCTTGGCGTTCCTGGAGCGCGCGTAGCGACGCAAACTCAGCTTGCCCCGTCAAGGGGACGAGACCCATGCCGGCGGAACGAGAAGTGAGGTGAGGCTATCCGGCGTGCTGGCAATAGGATAGCTGGAGCGGCAGGCTGATAGGTGCCGCTTAGCATACCCCCTTTCTTTCCCGCGCGCGGGGAATCAGAAGGAGGCCTTCCCCCACATGCAAGGAATCAGCAAGGGGCACGGGGGGCAGCGAGCGAGCACGCTTGTGCGGGAAAGTCTTCTCTTGTCCTTCTGATGAACGCAGCCATACAATCAGGCGCGATGGCGTTCAGCGTGCCTTCTTTGGCTGTGGACGAGGTGTTCTTTGACTGCGACAGCACCCTCTCCCGCATCGAAGGGATAGATGTGCTGGCCCGATTGAAGGGCGTAGAGGAGCGCATCGCAGCGCTGACCAGCGCTGCGATGGAGGGGCTTATCCCGCTTCAAGAGGTCTATGCCGAGCGGCTGCGCTTGCTCTCCCCCACCCGCGCGGACCTCAAGGCAGTTGAGGACGCATATAAGCAGACCGTCGTGCCGGACGCGCGCGAGACGATCGCCGCGCTTCAGGCGCTGGGCCGGCGGGTCTATATCGTCAGCGGTGGCCTGGCCGACGCCGTGATCGGCTTTGGGGTGTGGCTGGGTGTGCCGCGCGAGCGCATCTATGCTGTGGGCCTGACCTACAACCAGCTCAGCGGCAAGTGGTGGGATTACCAGCGCTGCGATGAGATCGGCAATCCCGAAGAGTCTTACCTGATGTACGATGACGCATCGCCCTTGACCACCCAGCACGGCAAGGCCGAGGTGATCCGCCAGCTGCGCGAGCGTGGCTGTCGAGCGATGCTAGTCGGCGATGGGGCGAGCGACCTGGCCGCGGCCCACGCGGTCAACGTGTTCGTCGGCTTTGGCGGCGTGGTCGCGCGCCCGCTGGTGGCGGCGAACGCGCCGATCTTTCTGCGCACGGCGAGCATCGCGCCGGTGCTGTTGCTGGCCCTGCGCGACGGCGAGGGCGAGGACCTGCCGGTTAAACAGCGGGCGCGCGCGCTCATCGCCGAATGTCCCGAGGCGCTGCGCATCCGCGCCTCGCCCTAGTAGCCCGTCATCTCCACGTAGCCCATCCCGCGCACCGGCCCATCTGACGAGCGTCCCTCGAACGTCACCGCGCCCTCCCAATAGAGCTGCGTCAACCGCATCTCCTGATCGGGGATGCGGGCCGCGATCTCGATCTCAAGGCCATCACGCGGGATCGCCATGCGCCAGCGCACCGGATAGGTCGCGCCGGTATGCGGGCTGGTCCAGCGTTCCAGCACATCGAGTTGGACATCGCCTTGCCGGAGCAGCGCCGCCTCGCCATCGGCGGCGATGTACGTGCCCTTGGCGAAGTTGGTCTCTCCCGTCTCCTTGCGCCGTAGCTTGAAGAACATGATCTCACGCTGGTCGTCGAACTGGAGCGAGAACCAGTCCCAGCCGGCGGTGTCGTCGTCCAACGCGCTGGTGGACCACTCGCGATCCAGCCAGCTCAGCCCGCGGACGCTGAAGGTCCCGCGCGGGGTGACGATCCGCCCTTCGGTCGCCAAGCGCGTCATTGAGTAGTAGTACGAGGCGTTCTCCGGATTGGGCGACTTCTGGCTCAGGCCGCGGTCGCCATGAAAGACCAGCGGCTTCATATTGGTCAGCGTGAGGTCAATCGCATAGCCGTCCTGGGCAGCGACCAGCCGGACGCGCGTCGCATCGCCATCCGCAGCGATGCTGGCGGCGGACCAATCCTCGACGAAGACGCGATACGGGCTGGCCTGCGCGCCGGCCAAGCCGGCCGCGCCGCGGCTGTAGCGCTCAAAGGAGACGTGTTCGCCGGCGGCGCTGTCGGTGAGCGCGAAGTGGGCAAAGTACACCTGGTTGAACGCAAACGCCGAGGGACGACCGGCCAACTGTGCCCGCTCGTCCGGCGGGACGAGCGCGCGCCGGAAGAAGGTGAGCTGATAGCCGAAGTGGCGGCCGGATGGGTCAAGCAAGTTGCCCGTGTAGTACCACCACTCGGTCTGATAGTCATCGTGTGGCCCATGGTCGCGCGGGAACTCAAACGGGCGCACCTGTAGGGCGCGGGCGAAGCGGTCGCTGTTGGCATCGCGCTGCAGGCCGGCCACCGTCGCGCGCGCCTCACTCCTGGCCTCCGGCGGGCGCAGGACGGCCCAGCCGGCGATCATCAGGGCGACCAGCAGCGCTGCGCTCACGCCGATCCGCAAGTAATTTGCCACGTCACACCTCATGGCGCATTCTAGTGAGGGCATCTGTGAGGGCGCTGAGGAGTGCGTTTATAACGAGGGGCGGAACTCGGGTGGGCGACGGCGGTGCCGTCGCTCACCCTCTACGCAGCGTGAGGTCGAAGCTTGGGGCGCATACAGTGGCGTGACAAGGGACAGGTAGGATAGGGTCGCTGGTGCTCTGCCTTCCCCTGTTATTCTGAGTGCCCGGCGGTATGGGCGATGTGATGCGTCGCCCCCATGTAGAGGTGTAGCGCCGCATCGCCCCTACCCTATTCCCGCGGCAGCGTGCGCATCCAGCGCCCGACCTCGTCGGCGCGGTAGTGTCCTGAGCTGCGCAGTTGGTGGTAAGCCTGCTGGCCCAGCGCCAGCGCCAGCGCGTATTGGTCGCGAGCCTGGGCCAGCCGGCCCAAGTTGTAGCGCAGCAGCGCAGCGATGTCGGCGGCGCCCAGCGCTTCGGCCAGCGCCAGGCCGGCGCGGAGATGTTGTTCGCTCTGGTCCAGCTTCTGCTGCGCCAGCAGGCATTCACCTAACTCGATTTGCACGTTGGCCACTGCGATCTGGAGGCCGGCGTCCTGGGCGTGGGCCAGCGCTTCGCGCAACAGGGTTTCTGCCTCATCCCAGCGCGCACGGCGCATGGCCAGCACGCCCTGCGCATGGCGAAGCTGATACAGCGGCCTGGGCAGGCCCAGCGTTTTGGCCAATGTCTCGGCCTCGGCAAAGGCGATCACTGCCTGGCTCTGTTCCCCCTGGTCGTTTGCCAGGATCCCGATCAGGGTCGCGGCGAGCGCGCTGTAGTAGTGGTTGCCTTGCTGTTTGGCCTGTCGCAGGGCGCGTTGTGCGTAGCGCAGCGCCTTGTCGTAGTTGCCCTGTTGGCGCTCTAGCGTTGCTGCGCTGTAGAGCGCTTGGGTGTGCTCGTCAGCCAGCCTGTGCTGCCTGGCCAGCTTCAACAGCCGGCGGGTGAGACGAACAGCGTAGGCATAGCGCCCCATGTTGTTCAGCGCGCTCACCTGGATCTGGAGCAGCTCCAGCAAGAGGTCAATCGGGGGTTCGCCTTCTTGTTGCTGGGCGCAGCGCCAGCCATGCTGCGCCAATGCGTAGGCGCGGATCAGCCGGCCAGCGGAGAGGGCGAGCTTGGCCCGAGCTTCAAAGATAAAAGCCCGGCAAGCGGGCGGTTGTCGTTTCTCCCAGCGGCACAGCAAAGCCAACTGGCGACGGGCCGCTGTGGCCTGCCCCAGGAGGATGAGCACGCCCACCCGCTGCGCGACCAGCTTGGCCCAGCGCTCGCTGCCGACGTCGCGTTGTGTTGCTTTGTCGAGGAGCTGATCGGCAAGCGAGAGCAGACCGCGCCGCCTGAGGTAAGGCAAGGCCAGCTCGACCAGGCGCGAGAGCGCGTCTAGGTCTTCCAAGTCCAAGGCTGCGCGCAGGCTGGCCAGCGGCAGCGGCGGGTAGCAACATTCAACGGCAGCGTTATTCGTGCCCGGTGCGAAGAGCGCCGCACTGTGCGCTATCGCGTAGGACACCAGGCGCGCCTGGCCGGCGCGACGGGCAAGCGCGGCCTCGGGTGATGTGTCTTTGCTCAGCGCGTCGTGGATCAGGCCGTGCAAGCAGTAACTGGTCTGCTCGCTGATCAACAAGCCGGCGTCCACGAGCGCGTCGAGGGTTTGTTCGGATTGGCCGGTCACGATTTGAAACATCGTCTCGTCGAACGTGGCGGGTTTGGGCGGCAGGGCGGTGAGCGCGTAAAGCGCCTCGCGATGGTCGGGTTGCAAGTACCTCAAGCTGGCTTCCAGAAGTTGGTTGAAGGCGGCTTGAACCTTGCTCCCGTCCTCCGCCCGGTTGTGAAGCAAACGCACAAGTTCGCGCTGTAGGCGAATATGGTGGCCGCGCTGATAGGCCGAGGCCAGGTGCCGGCCGGCCAGGCTTAACAACAGCGGCAGGCCGTCGTAGTGCGCGATCAGCGCGGCGGTCTGATCGGGGAAGAGCTGGGTTGCCTGAGGGAGAAACGCATCTAAGAGCTGCCGGCTATCTTCCGGCGTCAGCCCAGGGACCTCAAACGTCTGGCCGGGGCTGGCCAGTTCAATCGCCAGCGCCGGGAAGCGCGTGGAAAGCAGATAGCACGCGGCGCTCCCGCCCAGTCGCAAAGCATGCGCATCCGCTGTGTGCCAGACGTCGTCCAACACGATCAGCATCCGCCGGCGGAGCAGTTGCGCGTGGATCACTTGGTTGAGGGCGTTCATCTGCGTCAGCTCCTGGACATCTGCAGGGCTGAGGCCGAGCGCAAGCGCCCAAGTGCGCAGCACGCAACTCAGGTCGGCCTGTTCACCCAAGTGCGCCCAGAGGACCCCATCTGGAAAGCGCGACCGCAGCGCGTCTTGATGCGCCAGGTGAACCAGCAGCGCGGTCTTGCCGATGCCGGGCAGGCCATAGAGCGCGATGGTGCGCCCGTCGGCAGCCAGCGTGTCGAGAAGCTGTTTGAGCAGCGCGTGACGGCCGATGAGTGGGCTGTAGGCTGCCAGCGGCGGGATGAGTTCGAGGGACAGGGCTGGGTGTGCATTGATGGACTGTAGCAGGGCTTGTTCTTGTGCTTGAAGCAGGCGGGTCAATTCGTCCAAGCCATGCGCCAGGTCGCGCCGGCAGGTGCGCTCGTCAATATTCATATCGTTGGCCAGCGAGCGCAGCGTCCTGTCCATGAGAAAGTGCTCGACCAAAACAGAGTAGCGGCGCGCTGCCAGTGTGCGCGGCGGCTGATCGGGCTGCCAGTCTGGCGGGCGAAGCTGATCCAGCGCGCGTCGGATCACGGCCCGCAGCGCTTCGTCTGCGCTTTGTCCTGCCCGTTGTCGTTCCCGCTGGACCAGCGCGGTATTTTGGAGCGGATGGTCCAACAAGGCTGAGGCGTGATGCCATGCGCGGAGCGCATCGCGCACTGTCCCGCGATTCAGCGACTCTGTAATGGGTTCTTGCATCGTGAGGCTAGTTGCAAGCAACTCTATCGCTGTGTGGTGAGCGCTTGGCCAAGATAAACCTTGCGCGAATTGTATGCGTGGCCGTTGCTTCCGTGTAGTTGAGCACCCTCATCTATCCCAAGCAGGCCCAGTGAATATCCCCGTATAAATCCTTTTAGAATGCTCTCGCCAGCAAAGATTTTAGCAAGGACTCACGGGCAAGAGATGTATTCACAGGTAGGGGCAGAACTTCAGGGTGGGCGACGGCAGTGCCGTCGCCCACCCAGCGTTTTGCCCCTATCCATGAATGCATCCCTGCGAAGGGAGTGCGCCACTTGAAGGTGATACAAGAAACACGCACCGCAGAGACGCAGAGATTTTTACATATCCTCTGCGCTCTCTGCGCCTCTCATCTCGGTGAGCCAAATCACCCCAAAGTTGAGCACTCCCCTGCGAACAGGCTGCGTAAGGCAAGGGTATGATTCCAACCGACTTCTCACAAGACGAGGTCTCATCATGACGCGCAACAAGATCACCATCGTGGGCGCCGGCTTCGTCG
>JAGHYX010000102.1 GCA_017743375.1 Chloroflexota bacterium | reverse complement strand
GGCGGGCTGAACGCGAGCGGGAACTCCAGCACCTGACCGCTGCGCTGGTCGGTCACGAGCAACACGCTGCTGCTCGCCTCTATTCCCACCGGCAGGCTCTCGGGGTCGAGGGCAACCCCCGGCAGCTCCAGCGGCGAGCCGGTGAGGGTATAGGCCAACACCTGGCCGGTGCGCGGGCTGGTGACGAACAGCGTGTTGTTTGCGATGGCCAAGTAGGGCTTGTGGTCCACCGCCTGCAAGGTCGCCACGTCCATGCGGGACTCGTCCCAGGCCGCCACCTGCCATGCGCGCAGGTAGCGAAAGTCGGGGTCGAAGACCTGGATGCGGCGGTTCCACACGTCGGCGATGTAGATGTTCCCGGCAGCGTCCACCGCGATCCCCACCGGCTCGTTCAGTTGGCCTGGGCCGCTGCCGGCGCCGCCGAACTGAGCGATGAAGTTGCCAGACCGGTCGAAGACTTGCACCCGCTTATTGCCGGTGTCGGTGACCAGCAGGCGACCCTGACGGTCGAAGGCGATGTCGCGCGGGCCGAAGAACTGCGTGTCCGTCCCAAAGCCGGGCTGGTCGGTCGCGCCGGGCCGCCCCCAGCTCAGCAACAGGTTGCCGTCTGGGTCAAACTTCTGGATGCGGTGGTTGAACGTGTCGGCCACGTAGATGAAGCCCTCGTCGTCCACGGCGATCCCCCACGGCTCGTTGAACTTGCCGGGCTGCCCCCCTGGGCCGCCGAAGGCCCGCACCAATTGTCCGGCGGCGTCGTAGTGGAAGACGCGGTTGGCGCGGCGGTCTACCACGAAGCGCGCGCCGTCGCGGCCAAGCGCCAGGCCGGCCGGCTGCTGGAGGCGCAAGGCAGGCGGCTGCGCGCCGGCGGCCAGCGTGCCAACCCGATACTCCCATACCTGCTCGGCGATGTCGCGGCGGATGAAGAGCGAGAAGCGATGGCTGGGCGACCAGTTCTCTGGCCGCAGCGAGGTCTTGCCGAAGAGCTTGGCATACGGCTCGAAGTTTCGGTTGAAGGCGATCTCCCACAGCGCAGCGCGAGCCTGCGGGTGAAACAGCGAGTAGCTCAGCCGCTCCCAGGTCAGGTCGAAGTAATCCTGCATCGGCCACCAGATCATGATGTAGTCGAAGCGCAGGTAGTTCTCGAAGAGCGCGTCGTTGATCTGGGCGAACTGGGCGTCCTGCTCGCTGGCGATGATGGCGTGAAAGCTCTCGTAATCGGGGGGAAGCTGGCCGCCGAGATACTGACTGCCCGGGCGCAGTTGCATGTACCACGAGAAAGGCCAGCTCGTCTCTTGCGTATAGCCGACGCGTAGGGGCGCGGCCCCGCCGATCCGCCGGCGCAATTCGTCGATCTGCTCCAGCGCGATCTTCACGCCGGGCGCGCCGTGCGCGTAGAAGAGGAACTCGCGGGTGTAGTCATAGTTAATATAGCTGGCTAGGACGGCCGTGCGCACCGTGAGCAGGCTGAGCACGCCCCCGGAAGCCAGGATGAACGCCGGCAGCGCCGCGCCGTTCGCCAGCCGGCCCAGCGCATAACCAGACACCCCCAGCGCGATCGCGGCGACCGCGAATCCAAGCAGCCACGCAACCACTTCGCTGGTCGCTTTATCGGCCAGGTCCATGCCGCCGAGCAGCGACAAGGCCCGGCCAAACAACAGCGCGGTGAGCACGGCCAGGCCAGCCACGCCCAGCCAGCGGGCCGGCGGATGCGCCGCCGACACAAAGGCCCGACTGAGCTGTTGGACGAACCAGCCGGCCAGGAAGGCCAATGGCAAGGCAAAGTGCACGATCAACCACGGCATCTTCTCGCCCGCGATCGTGTAGGTCAGCCAGGTCCCGACGACCCACCAGGCGAGGAAGAGCGGGAAGCGCTGCCGATGCAAAGCGGCGAACAAGGGCAGCGGGGCGCGGGCTGCCGGGATCAGCCGCCCGGCCAACAGCGCCATGCCGCACAGCGCGCCGGCCAGGGCGGTGTACTCATACATCGGCACAAACAGGAAGTAGTAATACCAGGGCTGGTTGCCGCGCTGCACATCCTGCTGCGCCATCCAGTAGCCCAGTTGGCCGACGAAACCGGTCCCCAGGCCGCTGAGGTTGGTGAAGACCGTGGTGAACAGGGTGACGGTGATGGCGAGGAAGACGGCGGCGATCGCCGGCCAGCGCCGTGCGTCCCAGGCCAACCCCAGCGCGATGGCGATCACGATCAGCGCCAACGCCATGGCGAACATGGTGGTGACCACCTGGGGGTTGGTCTGGAGGTTGGCCATGTTGCCCAGCGCGTTCACCGACACCAACTCCTGGCCGCGAAAGATCTGCCAGATGCGGTTCTTGATGAGCAGCATCGCCGGCGACCCCATGAACATCGTGGTGGTCACCAGGACGATGATCAGGTCGAAGGCCGGCGCTGCGCGCGCCGGGCCGCGCAGCCAGCGGCCAAAGGCCGCACGGTAGAGGACGAACAAGCCGGCGCTCAGCGGGGCGGCCAGGAGCAAAAAGATCGCGATGTAGACCACCAGCCGCAGATCACTGAGCAGCGTCGCCAGCCCACCCCCGAGCAAGCCCAGCGCGCCGGCCAGCAGATCGCTGAGCAGCGAGAAGAGGATGCTCAGGCCGATCATCAGAAAGGCGGTCAAGCCGCCCAGGCCGATCAGAGCCAGCGCGTCGCGCGCCTGCCGGCGGGCGCGATACAACTGCCAGAGGGCCAGCGGGGCCAAATAGATCATGAAAAGCGCCACGGCCAGAAACGACGTCGCCTTATCCGCGGCGTGCAGGGCCAAGACCGCCGACAGGCCGATCAGCCAGGCAGGCCGGCGATCTTCCAGATAGCGCCAGACGGACAAGACGGTCAACGTCATCCAGACCAGGATGAACGCTTCCTGGCGGATGTAGCGCGCGTAATAGAGGATGGACGGCGAGATCAACAACAAAAAGGCGACCGTCAGCGCGCCGACCCGACCCAGCCAGCGGCGAAACCAGTAGGGCAAGACCACCAGCACGACGCCGAAGATCGCCGTGGGGATGCGCGAGGTGAAGTCGTCTGCGCCGAACAGGAAGTAGCTCAGCGCGGTGACGTGAAAAAGGAACGGGCCGTGCATCAGCGGGGTGTGTTGGTAGCCCTTGCCGGTCGCCAGTAGATAGGAGAAGTAGGTATGCAGCGATTCATCGTGGCTCATCACCCGCGCCCCTAGGTCGTAGAAGCGCGAGAGGATGGCCACGATGACGAACAGCAGGTAAAGCGCGCGCTCCCAGGTCAGCGCAGCCAGCAGGGGCGCGTCCAGCCAGGCGACGCGCGCTGAAGGGCGTTCGGGCTGATCGATCATCGGATGCCGCCTCCTCGCCTGGCGATGTCGTCGCGCAGCCAGAGCACCCAGCGTTCGCTCTGTAGGTTGCGGACCTCGCGGAAGGCCAGCCAGCGCGCCAGGCCCAGGCAGTCGAACCCGCCCTGCGGCAGCGGGGAGCAGCTCAGCTCGCTGAGGGGCGCGCGGACGATGACCTCGCGGCTGCTGCCGACAAAGCGGCCGGCCGCCGGCGGTTGCCTCGCCGGCGGCGTCAGCACCAGCCCAGCCGCGGTCGGCTGATCGCTGTATGTGACGTTGCGCTGTTCGCGCAGGGCCCAGCGCAGCGCTGGCGGCGCTTCGCCCATTACCTGGACCGCCAACGCATCCGGCTCGCCGGTCACCCGGATGCTGATCTGGCGCAGGTCATGGCGCAGGGCCACCAGCCCCGGCGCGACCGCGTCACGCCGATAGGCCTCGCCTGGATGATCAGACCGCGCGAGGTTCATCTGCCAGCCAACGCCCAAGGTATAGACCATTAGAAGGGCGCTGCCCGCGCATGCGACGTTGGCAAGCGGCAGGCGGTAGTCGCTGCTTGTCCAGCCCAGGCTGGCAGCCAGCGCAATGAGCAACGTCACCGCCACGGGAGGGGTCAACAACCACTCGCTGCGCCCCTGGCCGGCGTATTGAATAACGCCCAATCCGGCATACGCCAGCAGCACCACAGCGATGCCCCACATCCAAGACGGGCGCACGGCCATCTCGCTCACAAGCGCATCATACACACCGGCGGCCAGGCCGGCCGCGCCGACCACCACCGGCAGGAGCGCTGCTGCGTCGGAACCAAGCCCGATAAATACGGAGAGCGCCCCGCCGATGACCCAGGTGAGCCAGGCCAGGGCATCGCGCGTTGGCCGGCGGACGAAGCTCAACGGCGCACCGAGCAAGATCAACGGCTCGCTGATCAACAGGCCCAGGATCAGCCTGGTGGCGGAGAGTGAGTCCGGCGGCGGGGAGAACCACCGCGTGAAGCCGTAGAACGCATCACCCAGGCCCGACGGGCGCAACAGCAGGCCGGTCGCGGCGAGCAGGAAGCCCAGCAGCGCCGCTGGCCAGGCGCGGATCATCGCTGCGGGTGAGGCGCCTGCGACCAGCGCGGCGAGCAGGCTGATCACCGCCGGCACAAAGGCATCTCTGCCCGCGGCCAGCAAGAGGCCGAAGGCGATTGCCGCCGGCCACGGCCGATTGTCGCGCCAGGCCAATTGCGCGGCCAGCGCCAGCGCCCAGGCCAGCATGGCGCCGCCGGACTCGCGGGCGACGAACCAAGCTGTCGGCGAGAGCGCCAGCAGCGCACCCATCAGCAGGGCGGGTCGTCGGCCCAGCGAGGTGCGGGAGGCCATGGGCAGCAGGCAAAGCGCCACGCCGCCCAGCGCCGGCAACAGCCGCGCCCAGGCGTCGCCTGCGCCGAGGAGGGCAAACGTCGCCATCTGTGCGTTGCCGAGCAGCGGATTAGGCAGCACAACCGGTTCGCCGCGCAGGGCAGCCAGCGCCAGCAGCGCCGACGCCGCTTCGGCATTGGTCAGCGGCGCGTCCAGGCGCGCTAGGCGCAGCGCGCCGGCCAGCAGTGCTAAGGCGCACCACAGGGCGTCTTCGCGCGTGATCCGCTGCATATCCACCGCGCGCACCACCGCGTGAAGGTCAACCGGATAAGTTCAAACGCGCCTTCACAACGGCTTGGATGTGCGCAGCGACCTGGTCGGGTGAGGCGGAGGCATCAATGACAACCCAGCGGTCGGGTTGCTCAGCGATGAGCTGGTGATAACCGGCCCGCACGCGCCGATGAAACTCGATGGACTCCGCGTCCATGCGATTCACCTCCTCGCCGCTGGACCTGCGGCGCGCTAGGGCGCGCTCTGGGTCAATATCAAGATACAGCGTGAGGTCGGGTTGGAGGCCATGCGTGATCGCATGCAGCAGGGTGCGCAGAAAGCCCAGGTCCAGGCCGCGGCCATAGCCCTGATACGCCAGGGTGCTATCGGCAAAGCGGTCGCTGAGGATCACGCTGCCGTTCTGTAGATGTGGACGCACTTGCTCGGCCACGAGCTGAGCGCGCGAGGCGCAATAGAGCATCAGCTCAGCCCACACATCCATCTCAGCGTAGGTCTGGTCATGTAGGATGGCGCGGATGGCATCGCCTAGGCGCGTGCCGCCGGGCTCGCGCAGGGTCAGCACATCCCAGCCGTGGGTGCGCAGCCACACGGCCAGGCGCTGTACTTGGGTCGTCTTGCCGCTGCCGTCTAGTCCTTCAAAAGAGATAAACATGGTCAGCTATGTGGCGTGAATGTGAGGGGTGATGTTACTCGCGAAAGATGCGCACGCGGCGCATGGGTTCCTTGCCATAGGAATGCGAGAGCAGGTTCGACTCGCGGGCGAGCTGATGTTGCTGGCGGCGAATGAAGGCGTTCTGGGGCGAGAGTTCGACGACACGCTCGCCGGCCAGCACGCGCTGAATCGCCTCCTCAGTCTCGCGGATCGCGCTCTCATACGAGGCGGTCTCCAAGTCGGCCAAGCCAAATAGGTCAGCGAGGCAGCTTTCCATCTGCGTCACCGAGTTCGAGCGCAGGACGTAAATCGGCACGTTATCCTGCTCGGCATCGATGATCGTGCGCGGGCGCTGGCGATAGTAGGACTTGGTGGTGATCAGCACGTCGGCGTCATCCAGGCTATCCACGAACTCAGCGCTCACGCCGAGCTGGCGGGCCGCCTGCTTCAGCCTGTGCTTGGAGACGCCAAAGACGTATAGGCGCATGGACCTGATGTCGCCGAGCGCCTTGCCGCGCGAAGCCGGCTCAGGCTGCGCGTCCGGACGGGTGATGATCGTCTCGCCCGCGCTCGATGTGTGCAGCGTGGGCAGCAGTTCCATCCCGTGCTCGCGCTGAGGATCTTGACGCGCCTGGCGCAGGTGCAGCTCGGCAACCGTGCGCTCGCCCTCGCGCGAAACGCGCACGCGCTCGCTGCGCATATTGCCCTGTTCATCCCAGTAGCGCAGCTCGGCGACCAGCGGTCGGTTGCGCAGCAGCGCGTCCACTGCCTCGCTGACGTTATGGTGGACGAGCAGATGATGGCGGTCGCGGATCTCGATCAGCATATCAAAAGTAGGCGGGGCGCGGCGCTCCAGCACCGTCTTCTGCGTGCCGCGCCGGCGGGCCTCTTCGTCAGAGAGCGTCACGCTCTCAATCCCGCCGATCAGGTCGTTCAGCGTTGGGTTCGCCATCAGATTCTCTATAGTCTGGCCATGTGCGGTGCCGATCAACTGCACGCCTCGCTCGGCGATGGTGCGGGCGGCCTCTGCTTCCTGCTCTCGGCCGATCTCGTCAATGACGATGACTTGCGGATTGTGGTTCTCGACGGCTTCGATCATGACCTCGTGTTGACGGCTGGGGGAGGAGACTTGCATGCGACGGGCGCGGCCAACGGCTGGATGAGGGATGTCGCCATCGCCGCCGATCTCATTCGACGTGTCCACGATCACCACGCGCCGGGTCTCGGCCAGGACGCGCGCGGCCTCGCGCAGCATGGTGGTCTTGCCGACGCCGGGTTTGCCGAGCAGCAAGATGCTCTTGCCGCTGGTGATGATGTCCTCGATGATCTGCAGGGTGCCATAGACCGCGCGGCCCACGCGACAGGTCAACCCGACCACTTCGCCGCGGCGGTTGCGAATGGCCGAGATGCGGTGCAGTGTGCGCGCGATGCCGGCCCTGTTGTCTTCGTCGAAGTTGCTGATGCGCTCCAGGACGTAGCTCAGGTCCTCGCGGCAGATCTCAGTATCGCGCAGGACGAGCGATTCCTCACGCCGAGCGAGGCCGTGTAGATCGCCGCTCGCTTCGGCGCTCACATAGCGCGACTCAGGCAGCCGGCCCAAGTCCATGACGACTTCTATCAGATCGTTGAAGCGTCCAATACGACGGATGGCGTCTGAGATCGAAGGGGGCAGAACATTCAGAAGAGAATCCAGGTCATCAGTGATTCGCAGTTCTCGCATAGTCGTGCGCGCTCAAAGGCACATCGTTTGTGTCCTCGCCAGACGAGGTACAGGATTCCAAGTGCATAGACGCTGAGGTGGTGGTCTGGATAGCAGTGTGCTCCGCCACCGCAGATGACCAGATGGGTTGTTGCACGCGCGCAGCCGTGTGGCGCACCATGAGCACAGTGGACGACAGATGAACGAACCCTAACTCATCCAACACCGGCAGCAACCAGCTCTGGTAATGGCGCAGGGTGAGGTAAACCGGGCGGCGCGCGCGCAGGAGCAAGCGGGCCAGCGCGTGGCACAGTACGGGTCGCGCGATACTGCTGACTTCGGGACGAAACAAGGCGCGCATCCCATAGCTGCGCCTGCCTTGTCGGATCGAGACATGCGCGAGCAGCTCGCCATCGCGCACCACCACCAGGCCGCGATCTGGGCCATGAGTGGCGCGCAACAAGTCAAACGACACCTCAGCCTGATAGGTCATCTTCGGCGCTATGCGCAGGTGAAGGGCTTTGATGAACGGCTCGTCGTCTTTCGTCTGTTCGCGCAGGCCGCTGACGTGAGGGAGCGTGCCGAGGCTGGGCGAGGCGGCCAGCTTGAGCACGTCCTGCTGGATCAGCGGCGCAAAGCCGGCGGCTTGGAGGGCTTCAACTTCTCCGCCTGTCTCCGGTGCTTCGGCTACGATGTGATGCACGCCACGCCGCGTCGCCTCAACCGCGAACTCCTGAGCCAGGTGCATCCACGTCTCGATCAGCGCGTCTGACTGCGGGCGAGGGGACATCAAGACCAGCGCCGCGCGGCGGTGAGCGGCACCATCATGCCCTTCCTCTTCGCCGTTGACGAAGGGCAGCACATACATCACGCCAAACGCTTCTAAGTCGTGATGCGAGCTGCGCGCCACCAGCACGACTGCGTGATCACGCCCTCCGGAGAGGTATGCGCGCACTGCTTCGCGCAGTGGGTTCACCCCGTCCACCGCCACCAGCTCGCAGGCGAGCGGGTGAGCAAGCGGCGTCAGGCGCTGGATCACGCTGACGTCGCGGATCTCAAACGGGCGAACCATCGTCTTGGGTTTCTGCGTCTCTAGCACCGATGCCCCGCCTCAGCGTATTCAATCATGGGCAATTTTACTCACGATGAGCGGCCTG
>JAGHYX010000101.1 GCA_017743375.1 Chloroflexota bacterium | reverse complement strand
AGCTCGCACTCCCCGTATGGGAGTCGAGCGAGGATCATCTTCGAGGGGGTTGACCCCTCAGAAGGTGTCGTCGTGGGGGTCCGGCTCCTGAAGAGGAGTTCCGGTAACCTCCACGAGTACGTTATCCTGCCGGGCGGCAATTGGTCCGGCAAGCACTTCGTGTCCTGGGAGGTGAGACGACTCACCCCCCAGGTCGAGCTCGCCTGCGGGCGAGCTAGGTTCTACTACGGCTGGGCCTTTGGGAAGCCCGGGGCCGTAGTGGAGCTGGCGGACAGGAAGGGCTCGAAGACGTATATCGTCTTCGGGCCTGACGGCCCCCGCATGTCGCTCACCCCAAGCGAGTAACTCTCGACGCATCCCCGCCCGTGCGCCGAGGGGATGTTACGGGGCGGGAATCGGGCGCTGCCCCCGTCAGCGGCAGCAAAAGGAGGAACCATGAAGAAACAAGAGTTTCACTCCCAGTCCCCATACTGGGACTGGGCAAGAGTCGTTTTCGAGGAGGGGGTTGACCCCTCCTCGGGGAAGGTAACGGGTGTCCGGCTCCTGAAGAGGAAGTCGGGCACCCTTAACGAGTACATCGTCGTGCCGGGGGGAACCTGGCACGGCGTGTACCTCAGATACGACGGAGAGATTTCTGTCCTCGTCCCGCCCGCTGAGTTGGCCCTTGGCAACAAGGGCCGCTGGACGGGCGGCGGCTCGTACGAGGGCTGGGTGTTCGCCCAGCCTGGAGCCGTGGTTGAGCTTAACAGAAAGGGCTCGAAGATGTACATCATCTTCGAGCCAGATGGCCCCAGGAAGGACGACTTTCCTCCTGGGGTGGAGTACGAGGAGCTTCTTTAACTAATTAAGCGCGCGGGGCTACCCCAAGCCCCGCGCGTCTTTCGGTTGCCGCCCCCGTCAGAGGCGGCAAAAGGAGGTCACCATGAATAGTACCACTATTTCCCTCTCCCCCGAGCGCGGCTGCGGCCGCCGCAAGCGCGGGGCAGTCTACGCCGAGCTGCTGCTCGGCCCGAACGGCCGCCCGCTCGAGGATTTTCTGTTCGATCCGCCCCAGCTCCTCCCGCTGGCCGAGCTGGGGATCACCCCGCGGGGGGTGAAGCTCATCACCACCCCCGACGGGGTGACCCATATCTATGACTGGGTGGGGGAGCGGTATTACCCCCACGTCGCCGACTTCCTAGAGGAAGTGCGGCGACTGGGGCTCTCGCGCCGCCTCCCCACGAACATCGGGTACCATCTCCTTGACTCGCGCTCTCGGATCGTCCTCGTCCATCCACGCGCCTGGATTGAAAACGCGGCGGACTATTTCGCCGCGATGGGCGAGCCATGGCCGCCGACGGCCTGGCGATGCCCCAAGGCGTTGCCGGAGCACGTTCGGCCCGGCCAGCCGCCGGAAATGTGCGCCGGCCTGTGGTGGTGGGACGTCGCCCTGGACGAGCCTATCCCTGGCCAGCCGCCAGTCGGGGAGTTCGTCCTCGGCTGGCGCAGAATGCCAGCCTTCCGCTACGTCGCGCGCGGGTGCGCTGCGCTCAAGCCGCGCTACCGCCCTGCGGCGTTCGCCGCCCTACCGATCACCCGGCTGGCGGTGATCGCGGGCGGCGAAGAGGAGACTGAGCGCGCCCTGAACGCGGCGCGCAAGTCTGCTCTACCGGTGGAGGTGCTCGATGAGTAAGAAGCATCGCCGCACCTCCACTCCCGCCACCACCTTCCTAGGACAGGCCCCGCGCTTCAGCCAGCCGCTGCGCGCGCCTGTCCCGGTTGCGAAGCTGCTACCGCTCGTAGCCGACGCCATCCCGCCCGATCGGGCGTTGGTGGCGAGCGTCCGCCGCTTCGGGGTCGTCACCCCGGTCGTCCTGCTCAATCTCAATGACGGGGAGGGCGACCGGCTGGTGGACGGCCGCCGGCGCGTGCTGGCGGCCAAGGAGGCCGGTTTGGATCACGTCGAGGCGTTGATATATCGCCTCGACCCAGACGAGGGCCGGCGCTTCTTCCCCCCCGAAGTCCTCACGCTGGCCCTCAACGAGCTTCGTCGTCCCAATCCGGTCGCCGAGGCGGAGGCAATCCGGCGGCTGATGGATCGCGGAGCGACGCTCCGCGACATCTGCCGCATCACCGGCCTGCCGCCGGTGCGCGTGCAGCGGCGCATGCGGCTGCTCCGCCTGAGCGCGCCGCTGGCCGAGGCGCTGGAGGAAGGGCGCCTGGCCGTCGGGGTGGCCGAAGCCGCCGCCAAGCTCGCGCCTGCTGAGCAGGGCGAGCTGGCGGAGAAGCTCGCCCGCGACGGCAAGCTGACCGCCGCCGACGTCGCGCGCGCCCGCGACGCGGTGCGCCGCAGCGCGCTTCAGGCGCTGCCCGGCTTCAACCTCCCCCTTCCGGATGTGGCGAATTCGCCACAGCCGGCGAAGGGGAAGGGAACGCCGACGGCGCGCGACCTGTTCCGCGCCCTATCTCTGCCGCTCCAGCAGCTTGTGCGCCAGGAGCTGGCTGAGGGCGGCGCGACGTGGCTCCTGGACGCAATTAAGTAGCCGTCTGCTCCCCCACCTCGCCGCAGCGGGGTGGGGGAGCACAAAAAAGGAGGGATATGAGAATGAGAATCGTTGCTTTCGATGTCGAGACCACCGGTCTCGACCCGGCGCAGCACGGGTTGGCCGCCGTCGCTGCGCTGGACATGAGCGACGGCCAGTTGTTCTATTCCGCGGTTCGCCCGCACCGCGGGGCGCTCGTCAACGACGACGCCCTGGCGGTGAACGGGCTGAGCCGCGAGATTCTTCTCGTTGCTCCGCCCGAGGAGCAGGTGATCCTCGAGCTGGGGCGGTGGCTTGCGGCCCGCGCCCCGTTCCTCCCGGCGGGGTGCAACGTCAGGTTCGACCTGGAGTTCCTGCGCGCCGCGGAGCGGCGCACAGGGCTCCCGCTCGGCCTGCCGTTCCGGGCGCTCGACGTGGCGCAGGCGGCGCTGTTCGCGCACCTGCGCGGGGAGATCACCCTCCCCGATCGGAACGGGCTGCCGGGCGTCAGCCTGGCCGCAATCGCCCAGGCGCTGGGGTTGCAGCGCCCAGCCGTCCACCGCGCCGATGAGGACGCGCGGTTGACGGCTGAATGTATCCGCCGCTTATTAGCCCTTTAATCTTCTTCTTCGCCCCCGCCGAGACCCGGCGGGGGCTTTTTGTTTGCTATGAAGAAAGAGAAAGTCTTTCAGCTCATCCGCGCCGCCAAGTCCGGCGCGGAGGTGGCGGAGGAACTCCTCCGCGAGTTCGACGGTTGGGGCGACGGGGACTTGGCCCGCGCCCTATTCCCCGATGGTCAGCCCATCGAGGAGCTTCGCGCGCTCCTCAGCGACGAGGAGCTCGCGGCGCTGCGCGCCTCCACCCCGACGTCGCTGTTCACCCCCCATCGCCTGTGTGAGGCGATATGGGGGGTCTTGGCCGACGCGCTGGCGGGGGGCGAGGCCCCCTTGCGGGCGCTTGAGCCAAGCGCCGGGATGGGCGCGTGGATCGCCAGCGCCCCGGAGCCGCTGCGCGCGCGGCTGCGCTGGTCGGCGATTGAGCCGGAGCCGATCAGCTTCGCCGTCCTGCGCGCGCGCTGCCCGGGCATCTCGGCGCTGCGCGCGCGGCTGGAGGAGGTGGCGCTTCCGGACGAGGCATTCGACCTCGTCATCGGTAACCCGCCATACGGCGATGTGCCGGTGGCGGACGGGAGCGCCCCGGACTGGGCGACCCGGAACTTACACGGGTACTTCCTCTATAGAGGGTTGCGGGCCTTAAGGCCGGGCGGGCTGCTGGTGTACATCACCAGCCGCTACACCCTCGACAGCAGCCGCGGCCAGCGGCTGCTGGCGTGGGCGCGCCAGCAGGCCGAGCTGGTGGCGCTGGCACGGCTGCCCAACGGGGGGCTGGACGGCACGGAGGTGATTGCCGACGTGCTGGTGTTCGAGCGCATCCGGCGCGAAGGCCGGGGTTGGACGGTCGCAAAGGGGATTTACCCCTTCCCCGGCCTCGACCGGTGGAATGACGTCTGGTTGTTCGAAGCCGTAGCCGATGCGATCCGCGGCTACGGCAACCCCGGCGTGGCCGTGTTCGGCGAGCCGGCAATAGGCCGCGGGATGTACTCCGATCAGGAGTTCATCCTCAAGGCCGACCGCGCGGCGTTGGCCGAGCTGCCGGCGCGCCTGGCGGAGTATCTCCGCAAGCGCCTTCCGGCTGGCGGCTACGCCAAGTTGGGGCAAGAGGATGCACAGCCCACTCCTGTCCCCGTCGCTGCTATCGCGGCCAAGCGCGACAGCACTGACAGCCTCGGCCCCGCGCCGAAGGGGAAGGAGGTCATGTGGGCCGATGTTGACGCCGTGTACCGCGCGGCCAAGGCGGTGCTCGCCGCCGACGCCGCGGGCGCGCCGGACGCGGAGGAGAAGCGCGCAGCGCTTCGGCAGGCGTATGACGACTGCGTGAAGACCTGGGGGGCGCTGAGCGGGACGACCGTCCAGCGCCTGCTGCGCGGTCACCCCGCCGCGCCGTTCCTGGCGGCGCTGGACGACAGCGGCAAGCCGGCGCCGATCTTCGAGCGCCCGGTGGTACGCGCCGAGGTCGCCGTGCAACCCCGCGACGCGCGCGAGGCGCTGGCGATCTGCCTTGCCCGCGTCGGGCGTGTCGATCCGGCTTGGATCGCCGCGCAGCTCGGCAAGAACGAGGCCGAGGTTATCGCCGAACTGCGCGGGGCGATCTTCCGCGACCCCGACCAGGGCGGGGCATGGGTCACCGCCGAGGAATACCTCAGCGGCGACGTGCGCTACAAGCTTGAGCGCGCCACCGCTGCTGCCCTGGCTGACCCCGCCTACGCCGAGAACATTGAGGCCCTGCGCGCGGCGCAGCCCAAGCCCATCCCGCGCGCCGAGATCACCCCCATCTTCGGCGCGCCCTGGGTGGGCGATGACGTGATCAATGCCTTCCTCGGCCAGGTCGCCGGGGAAGGCATTTTGCAGGCGACCTATGTCGCCTCGACCGGCAGGTGGGTGGTCGAGGTGCGCGAGAAGTGGCGACTGCGCTACGCCACCGCGCGCATCGGCACCCCCTTCGTCGAGGCCGACGCGCTGGCCGAGGCCACGCTGAATGGCCGGGCGGTGGTCGTCACCCGGAAAGGGCCGGATGGCAAGACCGCCCGCGACGACGCCGCGAGCCTGCAGGCCCAGGCCAAGCAGGACGAGCTCCGCCAGAAGTGGGCGGAGTGGGTCTGGGCCGACGAGGCGCGCGCGCGCGAGCTTGAAGCGCGCTACAACGCACGCTTCAACCGCTGGCGCGCGCGCGTCTATGACGGCAGCCACCTCACGCTGCCGGGGCTGGCGAGCTGGTTCACCCCGCGCAAGAACCAGCTCG
This sequence comes from Chloroflexota bacterium, assembly GCA_017743375.1. Classification (GTDB taxonomy): domain Bacteria; phylum Chloroflexota; class Anaerolineae; order J036; family Brachytrichaceae; genus JAAFGM01. The sequence continues at coordinate 3,355 of JAGHYX010000101.1, read as the reverse complement.
ACGGGGCGTGGCGGATCATCTCCTCCAATTGCGCCCTGCCCGCCCACAAGGTGGGGCGCGGGAAGACCGCGATGGCCATCATCGCCATCGCCGAGATGCTTCGCCTCGGCATCGCGGGTCGGGCCATGGTGGTTGTCCCGAACCACCTAGTTGGCCAGTGGGAGAAGACGATTCGAGCTCTATATCCCGCGCTGCGGGTGATGAGCGTGGGGGAGGGCGAGCTGAGCGAGAAGAAGCGCGCTTCCTTCTTCACGCGCGTCGCCACCCACGACGCGCAAGTGGTCGTGGTGGCGATGTCGCAGTTCACCCGCCTGCCGGTTTCGCCAAAAACCGAGCAGGCGCACTTGGCGCGCGAGATCGCCCGCGCAGAGCGCGTGCTGACCGACCTGCGCGCGATCGGCGCGCAGCTTTCGGTCAAGCAGGTCGAGCAGGTGCGCGCTCGTCTCAAAGCGCGCTTTGAGGAGCTATCGCGCATCTCGCGCGATAGCGATGCGGGTGCGACCTTCGAGGACTTGGGTATAGATGTCCTCGTCGTGGACGAGGCACATCTGTACAAAAATCTCGAGTTCGTCACCGCCAAGGAGCGCGTCGCGGGCCTGCCAAACGCTCGCTCCCAGCGCGCCTGGGACATGTTCCTGAAGGTGCGCTGGCTCATCGGGCGCGGCAAGCGCGTGGCCTTCTTGACCGGCACGCCGATCGCCAACACCATGGCGGAGGCGTGGACGGTCATGAGGTATCTGGCGCTCGATGAGCTGGAGCGCCTAGGACTCGACCACTTCGACGCCTGGGCGAACACGTACGCCCAGGCCGTCCCGTCGGTCGAGTTGGCGCCGGACGGCAGCGGCTTCCGGGTGGTCACCCGCCTGAGCAAGTGGGTGAACCTGCCCGAGTTGGCAGCCATGATGCGGCACGTCATGGACGTGCCGCCGGACAACAACGATCCGCTGCCGGGGACGCCCGCGCTCTACGGCGGCAAGCCGGTGGCGGTGGTGCTGCCGCCGAGCCGCGCCCTGCGCCGCTACACGGCGCAGCTCGTGGAGCGCGCCGAGCGCGTGCGCAGGGGCGAGGTGCCCCCATCCGAGGACAACATGTTAAAGATCACCTCGGATGGCCGGAAGGCCGCCCTGGACATGCGCCTGGTGGCAGCGCTGCCTAAGCCGCCGGTCACCAAGCTCGGCGCGGCGGCACGGATTATCGCCGAGATTTACCACGCCAGCACGCCCCTTCGGGCTGCCCAGCTCGTCTTCTGCGACCTGGGCACGCCCAAGGCGCGCCCGGAGCGCGACCTCGACGAGGATGAGGTCGAGGAGCTGCTGGACGGCGCCGAGTCCTTGGCCAACCGCGTCTACGACGAGCTGGCGCGGCTGCTCGTCGCGCGCGGGGTGAAGGCGGATGAGATCGCCTTCATCCACCAGGCCAAGACGCGCGCCGCCCGCGACGAGCTGTTCAAGCGCGTGAACGCGGGTGAAATCCGCGTCCTCATCGGCTCGACCGAGAAGATGGGGACGGGGATGAACGCGCAGGAGCGCCTCATTGCGCTCCACCACCTGGATGCGCCTTGGCGTCCCGACCAGGTGGAGCAGCGCAACGGGCGCATCCTCCGCCCGGGCAATAAATTGCCCGAGGCTTTCGTATTCGTGTACGAAACCGCCGGAAGCTTTGACGCCTACGTGTGGCAGACGCTGCACGCGAAGGCGGGGTTCATCGAGCAGATCATGAACCCATCCATCACGCCGCGGACTGCCGAGGAGCTCGGCGACGTGGTACTAACCTACGCCGAGCTGAAGGCGTTGGCGAGCGGCGACCCGGCCGTCCAGCGCCGCATTTTGCTTGAGGCGGAGGTGGCCAAGCTCCGGCGGGTGCGCGCCTCTTGGGAGGAAGCTCGTGCGAAGGCGCAGGAGGCGCTGGTGCGCTTGCCGGCGCGCCTGGCGGCGCTGGAGGACGAACGCACGTTCCTGGAGCGCGCCCTGGCCGAGGCGCGCGCGGTGCTGGAGGGAGAAGGCGGTTGCGTCCTGGAGACGCCGGAGGGGAGGCAGCTCGCCGACCCGAAGGCGATCGGGGCGCACCTGCGCGGGCGCGCAGCCACTGCCGAGGAGCTTGCCCAGGGCAACGTGATCAAGCCCGCGGGCAAGCTGGGCCCGTTCGCCCTCGCCGTCCACACCAACTTGTATCGGCCCGAGCCGTTTATCGTGGCCGAGCTGGACGGGCGGCGAGTCACGGACGAGGCGCGCGTCACGGAGACCGAGCGCGGGACATTCGGCAGCCTCGTCCACGCCCTGACGGACGGCCTGGAGCGGCAGGTTGCGCGGGTCGCGCGCGACCTGGAGCGCCTGCGGGGCGAGCTGGCGCAGGCGCAGGCACAGGCCGGGCCGTGGCCGGACGAGGCGCGCCTGGCGGAGGCCGAGCGCGAGCTGGCCGAGCTGGGCTCGCCAGACGAATCGCGCGCCAAGGCGCGCAGCCTGGCGGCGGTGGTGGACACGGTGCTGTCCTCCCGCCGCGCGGTGCGCGCGGCGCTGGCGCGCGTGCGCCAGGTGGTCGCTGCGGTGTCCGGCGCGCCGGTCGAGGCAGCACAGGACGCGCAGCCGGTCGCGGAGGTCACACAGCCGGTCGCGGAAGCCGTGCAGCCGGTAGTAGAAGCTGCGCAGCCGGTCGCGGAGGTCGCGCAGCCGGCGGCGGCGGGCGTGCCGCGCCTGACGTTCGGCGATCTCGCGCTGCTGAAGCGCGAGGCGCCGCCGACGCGCCGAGGCCGGAAGGCACCGCGGACGTCGTCCGAGCAGCTCAGCCTGCTCGAGCTGCTCTACGACTGACGCCGGTGGGGTGGGGGAGCGATCCCCCACCCCTACCTGTGTTCGAGCGGTCTTTTTTTGTTTTCCGTTCAGGCCGGCCTTTTTTCGTTTTCCTCGCCTGCCGCTCCAAGCGCGGCGGCGCAGCGGGCGGGGAAATCCTCCAGGCCGCAGACGGTGAGCGCGTAGAGCGCGCTGAGGGCGCGATGGGGCGCGCGCGGGTCGGCCAGCAGCACCAGCGCGCTATGTTGCGGCAGGCCGAGGATGCGCCGGATGCGCCCGTACTTGTCCAGGGAGTCCTGGTAGTCGGCTGATTTGGCCTCGACCCAGATGACGCGGTCGCCGACCTGGGCGATCAGGTCGATCTCAAAGCCCTCGCCGCTCGGCAGGATGACGGGCAAGTTGGCGAGCCAGGAGATGGGGGCATCCGGGTGGAGCTGGGCGGCGACGCGCAGGAGGTGCTGGCGCGCCCAGCGTTCCAGCCAGCCGCCGGTCCAGAAGCGTTGACTGAGCGGGGATCGGCTGGGGCGGGCCTCAAGGCGGAAGGCTGGGGAGCGGCGGTATCTGTATTG
>JAGHYX010000100.1 GCA_017743375.1 Chloroflexota bacterium | reverse complement strand
CTAATAACACTCAGCCAGGAGAGCAATCGTGTGGCAGGAGTTTCGCGCATTCATCGCTCGTGGAAACGTGATTGACTTAGCCGTGGGCGTGGTGATGGGCGCAGCGTTTAACGCAATCGTCAACTCGCTCGTCAATGACATTGTGATGCCGCCCATTGGCTTGTTGTTGGCCGGCGTGAACTTCAGCGACTTATTCTTCGCGCTCGACGGCAAATCCTACGCCAGCTTACAAGCAGCCCAGCAGGCCGGCGCGCCGGTTTGGGCTTGGGGGCGCTTCATCCAGGCTGTGCTTAATTTTCTGATCGTCGCTGTGGCGATGTTCTTCCTGGTCAAAGGTGTCAGTCGCATTTATCGCAGGCCAACACCGCTTGCGTCGCCCAGCGAGCTAAGCGCAGAAGCCAAACTGCTCACTGAGATCCGCGACTTGCTGAAGGCGCAGCGATAGGCCGGCGCACACCAGCCAGCGCGCGGACCTGGGCTGCCGTATCGCTGGCTGTGACGATTGACTCCCCAACCAGCACTGCGTGCGCACCCATTGCGGCAGCGCGGGCCACATCTTCAGGGCTAAAAAAACCGCTCTCAGAAACGAGAACCCGCGTGCCATCTTCGGGCAGCAATCGCGCGCAGCGCGCCGTGGCAGTCATATCCGTGACGAAGGTGCGCAAATTGCGATTGTTCACTCCAATCACGCGCGCATCCGCAGCCAAGGCGCGCTCAGTCTCTTGCTCATTATGAACTTCAACCAGTGGTGTCAACGCCAGCTCGTAAGCCAGCGCGATGAGATCGCGCAATAGCGCGTCGTCCAGCGCTGCCACGATCAGCAACACGGCGTCCGCGCCTGCCAAACGCGCCTCGTAAACCTGATAAGGATCAATGATGAAATCCTTGCGCAACAGCGGCAGCCCCACGCGCTGGCGCACCTGCGTCAGATGCGCCAGCGACCCTTTGAAGAATCGCTCATCGGTGAGCACGCTGATGGCTGTTGCGCCGTTCTGGGCATAGATCTGGGCCAATGCCGAAGGGTCAAACGGCCCAGGCAGCAGATCGCCTTTGGAAGGCGAGGCGCGCTTGACCTCGGCGATCAAGGCCACGAGGCCATCGGCGCGCCGCAGCGCACCCGCAAAGTCGTGCGCCGGCTGAGACGATGTCTCTGCTTCGCGGCGCAGCAGATGAAGCGGCAGGGCTTGCTTGCGCTTAGGCAGTTCCTCCCGTCGTTTGTAGTCTAAGATGGTATCGAGGATCGAGGGGGAGTGGCTCATCGTCCGTGGACAATGGTAACATCTTTGCGCTATTCGGTGAGCGACGCTGGACAGCATATCACAGTTGAATTGCCAAACTGCCGCTATGTCGGCGTGATCTCGGACACGCACATCCCACATCGCCTGGCGGCGATGCCGAGCAGGGTATACGAACTGCTTCGTGGCAGCGATGTGATCTTGCACGCGGGCGACTTGGAGACGACGGACATCCTGCCGGCTTTACAGGCCATCGCGCCCACGTTCGCCGTGCGCGGCAATTTGCATTGGCAATTCAGCACCGGCGTGCATGATCAGGACCTGCCACTGTGCATCACGCTGCGCAGCGGCCCACACGTCATCTGGCTGACGCACGGGCACATCAGCCTGGCCCGCTCAATGATGGACAAGCTGGCCAGCCTGGGGGCACAGCGCAGCGCGACGGGCATCAACCAAAAGCTCATCGCGCGCCTAGCTCGCCTGAAACCCGCAGAGGCCACCATCGTCGTCTTCGGCCACTCACACTTGAGCTGTGCCGTGCAGATGAACGGCACGCTGTTCTTCAATCCTGGTGCGGTGGCCGCCTCGGCAAGCGAGCGCGCCCGGGAAACGCCTCGCATCGGTCGGCTGATCCTGCATCCTGCCGGGCGCGTTGAGCACGAATGGTTCGTTCTTTAACTAATCGCCATGATCCCGCTCAGATTAGAGCTAAAGAACTTCATGGCTTATAGTGAGCCAGAGCCAATAGACTTCAGCAACTTGCATGTTGTCGCGCTGGTGGGTGAGAACGGCGCCGGCAAGAGCACGCTGCTGGATGCAATCACGTGGGCGCTCTGGGGCCAAGCCCGCGCCAAGCGCGATGACGAGCTCATCCGCCAGGGCGCCAGCGAGATGCGCGTCGCGTTCACCTTTCAGGAAGGCCAGCATATATATCAGGTCATCCGCACGCGCCGCTTGGGCAGGGCAGCGAAGGGCCGGCAGGCTGGCTCAAATGGGTCACTGGAGTTCTTCGTTAAGACCGACAACAACAGTTGGAACCAGCTCACCGAGCCGCGCATGGCCGAGACTCAGGAGAAGATCATTCGCACGCTCAATCTAAGTTATGAGACGTTTATCAACTCCGCTTATTTGAAACAAGGGCGCGCCGATGAATTCACGCTTAAACCACCCGCCCAGCGCAAGGCTGTTTTAAGCGAGATTTTGAACCTGGACGTCTGGGCGGCCTATGAGGAACAGGCAAAGGCGCAGATTTACGCGCTAGAAGCGGAGCAGAGCCGCTTTCAAATGGAGCTGGCGCGGGTCGAAGCGGAGATAGCCCGTCTGCCTGAATATGAAAGTCAACTGCGCGAGGCCCAGGCTGCCGCCGAAGAGGCAGAGCGCGCCTTGCAGGCCGCCGAGGCGAAGATGACCGAGATCGAGCGCACGCGCGAGCGCGCCCGTGCGCTGCGTGCTCAGTTATCGCAGGCAGAAGACCGGTTGCGCGCCGCACACGGTGAGCTAGATGCGCTCAACACCAAGCGCAAACAACACCAGACAGCGCTGAGCCAGTATCAGCAAGCCTTGCAGCAGCGCGAGGAGATCGAGCAGGGCTACGCCGAGCTGGAAAAAGCGCGCCAGCTCAACGAATCCTTGAACGACAAGCTGGCGAGCCTGACGGCGCTGAACGAGCGCAAATACAAGGCCGAGGCCGCTATCGCCGACGCGCGGCGCGCCATACAGAGCGAACTGGAGGTTGCGCGCCAGCGCGTGGATGACTTAGAGCGCTTGGCGGCCGATCAAGGGTTGCTCCCCAAGTTACAGGAGATCGCTGCTCAGATCGCCCAACTTGAGCAAGCGCAGGCTGAGCGAGACATGCTCCAGCAGACCGTGAGCAACCTGCGCGAGCAGCAAGCTGCCCTACGCGCACACAACGAGACGCTGCATCGCGAGATGTTGGATCTAAAGGCGCGCATCGAAGCGCTCAGCAAGATCGGCGCCGTTTGTCCAACCTGCGGGCGGGAACTCTCAGAGACTGACCGTGCCCGCTTATTGGCCGAATGGCATGCCCAGGGCAGCGAGCGCGGCAACGCTTACCGCGCCAACGAGGCAAAGGCCAAACAGCTTGGCGAACAGCGCGAACAGACTGAAGCCCGCATCGCTGCGATCAATCAATCGCTGCGCCAATTGCCGGCCATGCAGCGCGAGCACACCGCGCTGAGCGAGCGCATCGCGCGCGCACAGGAGGCCTCCGCACAACTGCCCGAAGCACGCGCGCTGGTCGAGACCCTGTGCGTGCGCCTGGAAAGCCAGGACTACGCGCACGAAGCGCAGGCCATCCTCGCCGAAGTGACGGCGGAGTTGGCCGCGCTTGGCTATGATGCAGAGGCCCATCGCCGATTGCGCGAGGACATCCAAACGCGCTTGTTGCCATTCGCGGCGCGCAAGGCGCAGCTCGAACGCGCCACTTTCGCCATCGAGAGCGAGCAACTTGCCATTCAGGCGCTAGATGGCCAAATCGCCGCCCTCGCACAACGCATAGATGAGGAGGCCAAGGCCATAGAAGACTTGCGTGCTCAGCTTGCAACATGCGAGCAGGAGTTGCGTCGAGAGCCGGCAATAGCCCAAGCGCTGGCCCAGGCTCGCGAAGCGCACTTTCGCGCCCAGCGCAGGGTCGGCGAGGCCAACCAGCGCGTGCAATCGGTCCTGGCCTTGCAACACACGCGCACCCAACTGGAAGCGGATCTTGCAGCTACAAAAGAGCGCCAAGCGCTCTTTGAAGAGCTGCGCACGGCGTTCAGCAAGAATGGCGTGCCGGCCATGATCATCGAGAGCGTCTTGCCGGAGCTGGAAGCTGCGGCCAACGCCCTGCTGGCCCGCATGACGAACGGCCGTATGAACGTGCGCTTCGAGACACAGCGCCTGACCCAAAAAGGCGAGACGAGCGAGACGTTGGAGATACGCATTAGTGATGAGCTGGGCGAGCGGCCCTACGAACTGTTCAGCGGCGGAGAGGCCTTTCGAGTGAACTTCGCCATTCGCATCGCCCTCAGCCGATTGCTGGCGCACCGAGCTAACGCGCGCCTGCAGGCGCTGTTCATAGACGAAGGGTTTGGCACGCAGGACGCCCAGGGCCGCGAGCGCCTGATCGAGGCGATTCGAAGCATCCAGGATGACTTTGAGCGCATCTTTGTCATTACCCACATTGATGAGCTGAAAGACGCCTTCCCCAATCGCATAGAAGTGCTGAAGACCCCTCGCGGCAGCGCGGTGCGCGTGATCTAAGGGCGCTGGACGAGCCTGTTTGCCTCTCTCACCGGCACGGCCTTCGCCCGCTATGGGCAGAACCGAGGGTAAGCAACGGCAGCGCTGTCGCCTTCCCACTATGGACTACCCAGCAGCGCTGCGCAGCCTACTACAATGCCTGCGATGCGCTTGAACAAAGAGTTTCACATCTCCCGCGCAGCGCGCGCGCGCTACGACTTTGACCAGTCCATCTACCAGTTCACGGGCAACGCAGTGCTGGCTGATCTGACAGCCGTGCGCGCGTTCGCCCAGCGCATGAATGAGCGGCGTGATGTCGCACGCAACCCACAACTGACTGTCTATGCCGGCGACCTACACGCCATGGGGTTGATTGACGAGATATCGCACCTGGTGGTGCAGCTCTACGACGAGGCCATGCGCGAACAGCGCGTGATCGGCCCCAACCAGCGCATGTTCGCTGTTGCGCTCCGCGATGTCACCCAAGCGCTCGGCGAGGCGGCAGTGCGCGATGCCCTCGCCCAGTTCGTCACCGAGTTCCCTCCCATGCCGATCTATCGCGGCCAAATGTCCCTGGCTGCCTACCTGGACAACCACAGCGCGGACGCGCTGGAGGAGCTGGTGATGCTCTGGCTGGAGAACAACAACCCAGCCTTTGCGCCGTTTGCCGAGCTGTTCGATGATGCGCCGCTGGCCGAGCGCACCGCTTACCGTCGGCTGATAGAGGCACTCCAGGCGTTCTTTGAGCGGCAGCCGCCGTTTGGCCCAGATAACCAGCCCCTGCTGGAGATGCTCCAGTCGCCGGCCAAAGCGGCACCCGGCTCGCTGGTTGGACAGCTCACCTTTATTCGGGACCGCTGGGCGCCGTACTTCGGCGAGGCCTTCCGCCGGCTGCTCGACCGCATCCTGTTGAGCTTCGACCTGATCCGCGAGGACGAGAAGCGCAACGTCGGCATTGGCGGCCCAGGACCGGCCGTGGTGCCCACATTGGCCGATCTAAGCGGCGCTGCGCTGCGCTCATCTGGTCCTGTCCCACTTGCTGAGTACGAGGCCTACGCCGCTGATGCCGAGTGGATGCCCCGACTGGTGCTCTTGGCCAAGAACACTTACGTCTGGCTTGATCAGCTCTCGCGCAAGTACCAGCGCCCGATTACGCGCCTTGACCAAGTCCCGGAAGAGGAGCTGGCGCAGATGGCGCGCTGGGGCTTCACCGGTCTATGGTTAATCGGTTTGTGGGAGCGCAGCCGCGCCTCGCGCCGCATCAAGCAAATGATGGGCGACCATGACGCGCTGGCCTCGGCCTACTCGCTTTACGACTATGTGATCGCCGAAGACCTCGGCGGGCCGGCAGCGCTGGAGGTGCTGAAGGCGCGCGCCTGGCGCTATGGCATTCGCTTAGCCAGCGACATGGTGCCCAACCACATGGGTATAGATTCGCGTTGGGTGATCGAACGACCGGATTACTTTCTCTCCTTAAGCTACTCGCCTTTCCCGTCGTACACGTTCAACGGCCCCGACTTATCCGATGACCCGCGCGTGGGCATCTTCTTAGAAGATCATTACTACACCCGTTCTGATGCAGCGGTGGTCTTCAAGCGCGTTGATCGATGGACCGGCGACGTGCGCTACATCTACCACGGCAACGACGGCACCTCTTATCCCTGGAACGACACCGCCCAGATCAACTACCTTAATCCGGAAGCGCGCGAGGCGGTCATTCAGACGATCATCCGTGTGGCGCGCCAGTTTCCGATCATTCGTTTTGACGCAGCGATGACGCTGGTCAAGCGCCATATTCACCGCTTGTGGTTTCCCGCGCCAGGCGAAGGAGGCGCGATCCCATCCCGTGCCGGCCTCGGCATGAGCGCCGAGGAGTTCGATCGCCTGATGCCCAACGAGTTCTGGCGAGAGGTGGTTGACCGGGTGGCCGTCGAAGCGCCCGACACGCTGCTCCTGGCCGAGGCGTTCTGGTTGCTGGAGGGCTACTTCGTGCGCACGCTGGGCATGCACCGCGTGTACAACAGCGCCTTCATGCACATGCTCCGCGATGAGAAGAACGCCGACTATCGCCAACTCATCAAGAACACGCTTGAGTTCGACCCTGAGATCCTCCGCCGCTATGTGAACTTTCAGAACAACCCGGATGAGAAGACGGCCATTGAGCAGTTTGGCAAGGGTGACAAGTACTTCGGCGTGTGCATCATGATGTGCACCATGCCAGGCTTGCCGATGTTCGGCCACGGCCAAATCGAGGGTTACACAGAGAAATACGGCATGGAGTTCCGCTATCCCAAACTCTGGGAGTGGCCGGACCATGCGCTGGTGGCGCGCCACGAGCGCGAGGTCTTCCCGCTGCTGCGTCGGCGCTACCTCTTTGCCGGCGTCGAGCGCTTCCGACTCTTCGACTGCATCACGGCGGAAGGATGGGTCAACGAAGATGTCTTCGCTTACACCAACGCCTACGGTGAGGAAAGGGCATTGGTGCTTTATCACAACAAATTCGCCACTGCCAGAGGGCGCATCCATCTGTCCGTCCCCTACCTGGCAAAGCAGGGTGGGGAGAGGTTCTTGACCCGCGAGACGCTGGCCCAGGCGCTTAGGCTGCGCGATGACCCTGCGTACTACACGGTGTTTCACGATGCGATCAGCGGTCTGGAGTTCATTCGCAGCAACCGCACGCTGCACAGCGCCGGCCTGGACGTGGCGCTCAACGCCTACGAATACCACGTCTTCGACCGGATCGAAGAGGTCATGGACGACGCCGATCACCCATACGCTGCGCTCGAGGCCGAGCTGGGGGGGCGTTGGGTCGCCAGCATCGCTGACGAATTGGCGATCCTCCGCCTGAAGCCGGTGACGCTTGCATACCAGAAGCTGATTGATGCCGCGCGCCTGCGGCGGTTGCTCGACGCGGCAGATGAGTTGGTGCTTGAGGAGGAGTTGAGGACGGTCGCCGCAGATGGTCAGGCGCTCTTCGCAGCGATGCAGGCGAACGTCCTCGGCACATCCGACGCTGCGCACTGCGCGCTCCTGAGCCAAAAATTGCGCAGCGGCCTGCGCCAGGCGCTGGGGATGCGGCGCAGCGGGGATATACCTTTGGATGATGTCGCAACGGCGGCGCTGATCGGCTGGGCTGTGTCTCGTTGGTTGGGCAAGGCCGCGCCGGCCTTTCCCAATCAGGCCGACCCCGGCCAGGCCAGCCGCGCCTGGCTCACCCAGCGCCGGCTGGGCGACCATCTGCAAGCTGCTTTGCAAGCGCTTGGCCTAGACGCGCACAAAGCCTGGCAGGCGGTGATGCAGGTGAAGGTCATCCTGGGCCATCCCTGGCCGCTTACAGCAGAGGATGAGGCGGTTGTCGGTCTGCCGTCGCTAAGCCAGCTCTTCGCCGACCCCGATGCGATGGCCTTGCTCGACGTGCATGAGTACGACGGCACGACCTATTTCAACAAAGAGGCGTTCGAGTCGCTCGCAGCGGTATGGTGCGCGGCGTCTTGTCTCGCCGCTGGCGGCGAGCCACTGGTTTGGCGCGAGCGCTACCGGGTTTTGGTTCAGGCAGCCGCGCGCGCCGGCTACATGGTTGCGGCGCTCATGGACGCATCGATCTGAGCAACTCGCTTACACCCAAGACGCCATGCGGTTGCTCTCGCCGAATGCGACCGCACAGATGCTTCGCCGCCCGCTTGGGGAGTGGCCCACCTCAATCGGATAAGCCTTGGATGAATAGCGCTGCCGATGAGCGTTCCAACAGTCCACAGAGCGCACGGGTATTCGCGCATTCGTCCTCGCGCGCTGTGGCAGCAAAGCATCTAAACCCCCGCCCACCAAAGCGCCGCGAAGCTACCGACCCCGCGCCTCACCGTCACCCGGGACAGCATCTGCTTTCCGTAGCCTTGGCTGCCCCGCGACAACTCGGTCAGGCGCGAGCCAGACTCGCATGGAATGACAGGGTAAGGCAAGATACCGGTGGCCTTCGTGCGCTCAATACCGGTCGCCCTAAGCATGCCTGCCCCAAATGATGGATGCCTCCACGAGAGGTGAGTGTGGTCACGCTGCGCATTGTGAGGCATTTGCTAGTCAGGGCTGCACAGTCTCAGTGACCCTTGATCAGACGCGAGCCTAGATTCTTTGCAGTCGCTCGAATGACAGGGAAGGCAGGATGCTGACGGATCACCTATATACTCACTACCGGTCACGCCGATCATACGGAGTCGTCCGCCCCGAATGATGAACGCATCTTGGCA
>JAGHYX010000007.1 GCA_017743375.1 Chloroflexota bacterium | reverse complement strand
CTCTTCCATAACGACTACTCCACTCTCAGACTAGGCAAATACAAAAGAGAGTCTAAAGAGAGTCTATGGAAGGCCGAAGCAGCCAACATCCGGCAAGGGAATAGTTGGCGAACTGGCCAGCCGGCCAGTTCAGCGCGCCCCCAGGAGCGGATGGGCCGCACGCGGGCTGAGCAACACAACGCGCTCAAAGCCACTCCGATGTAGCGCGGCCATGAGCGCGCCCGCCCACACAGGACATGCGTCTGCTGCGCGCTGGGTAAGCACAGCCACGCGGTGCGCAGCAGCGGGGATGCCTTTGAGTCCGCCTTCAGGATGGACGAGCAGGTTGATCAGCATCGTGGGGGTGATGGGGTGGGCCAGTCGAGCGCCGGCAAGCTGCGTCGCGCGCGCAGCGCGATGGACAGTCTGATCGTCCAGCGGCCGACCGACCGCGTCTAGGCTGGCCAGCACGCACACCAGGTCGGCGCAGGGCGGGATAGCCGGCTCATGCAGCCCAGGCGCTTTAACGAGCAAGCCACGTGCGCCGTCGGCCTCCACCAGCCACGTGGCCTTGAGCACCGCCTTGAGGTTGGCGATCGCCTCGGTCGGGAAGCCGAGCAGCTTGGTGCGCACACAGGGCATGGCGGCCTCGCGGATCGGCGCGGCATCAGGCTGGCCCTGGATGTCCTGGGCCAGACAGGCTGTTCGCCAGTCGGTAGCAGCGCAAAGCCGGCGCAGGATGTCGTCGGGCGGGCCGATGCACAGCCGATCGAACGTGCCTTCGGCGGGCTGCCAGATGCGGGTGGTCGTGGTGAAGATCACCCGTTCGCCGGCGGCGGCCAGCGCCTGGGTCAGCCGCCAACAGAGGGTGGTCTTGCCGCCAGCCCCGACGACGGCGACGCACATGCCGGCACGCAGGCCCAGCGCCTCGGCCAGCGCGTTAGTTGCCTGCTGGCGCGTCATCTTCCGCGTCGGCCGACGGGCTGACGAAGGGCGGCTGGGGGTGAGGCGCAGCGATGGCGCGGGCGAAGATCAAATAGCCGGTGTGGGCGATCATGCGATCGTGCGGGCGCAGGCGGTCGGGCACTGGCTTATAGCGCCGCAGCAATATCTCCTCAACCTCGATCAATCCAAAGCCGGCCTGCGCCAACGCGCGCAGCAGGTGGCTGACCTGGTTCGTGGTGGGCAGCAGCGAGCCGAAGAACCCCCCGTCTTTCAGCACTGCGCGCGCCTGCGCGACGCAAGTCTCCGGCTGCGGCATGTCCAGGAAGACGGCATCCACGGGCGGCTGGATGTTGAAGCCTTGGGTGCTGTCGGCGTGAATAAACGTGACGAAGGCGTCCAAGCCGGCGCGCTCCAGGTTGCGCCGAGCCAGCGCGATGAAGTCCTCGCGGATCTCCTGCGAATACACATGACCGGTCGGCATCACAGCAGATGCCAGCGCCAGCGTCAGCCCGCCGCTGCCACAGCCGCTCTCTAGGACGCGCACGCCCGGCTTGATGTTCATCCGCATCATGATGTAGGCGCTGTCCTTCGGGTAAATCACCTGCGAGCTGCGCTTGATGTGTGTGATGAGGTCAGCCGTGCTAGGCGGCACGACCAAGTAGGGGTGGCCAAGCGAGGAATGGACGATACAGCCCCAAGGCTGGCCAATTAGCGCGTCGTAAGGGATGATGCCGTGGTGGGTCTCGAACTTCTGACCAGCGCGCACCTTCACCAAATGTGACTTGGCGCGCGCATCCACAAGTAGGGCCAAGTCCTGATCTTGGATAGTGCTCACAACGCTCGTGCAATTCTACGCAGCCGGAGTCTGCTCATCGCAAGGGGGTGTGCTCACACACTGCGTTGTCCGCTGGCTGTGCCGACCTGTTGCCGGCGAAGCATCTAAGCGCCTGCCTAACCAAGCATCACCCCCTGTGTCGTCGTTTACCCACCCTAAGCTCTGGTCATTGTCTGCGGTATCATCTTCCGCGCATGGTTGCCGACAAAATCGCCGTCGCTGTCCTGGGCGCCACTGGCGCGGTTGGGGTGCGCTTCGTCCAACTGCTCAGCCGACATCCGCTCTTTCGCATCGCCGCGTTGACCGCGTCGGATCGCAGCGAGGGCAAGTGCTATGCGGAAGCCGCGCATTGGGTGGTGGAGGGCGAGATGCCTGCCGAGGTGCGCGAGATGGTGCTGCTGCCCACCGACCCAGAGGCCGTGCGGCGGTTTGCGCCGGAGGTGCGGGCGGTCTTCAGCGCGCTGCCCAACGAATCCGCGGCGCAAGCCGAGCCGGCCTTCGCCCGGGCCGGCCTGCTGGTGTTCTCCAACGCTTCTTACCACCGCATGATGCCCGACGTGCCGCTGGTCATCCCAGAGGTCAACCCCGATCACTTGGACCTGCTGGGCCACCAGCGAAGGGCGCGGGATTGGTCGGGCGGGATCATCTGCAACACGAACTGCACGGTGAGCGGGCCGGCGATGGTCCTGCGGCCGATCTACGACGCCTTCGGCGTGCGGCGGGTATTCTGTGCCTCGCTCCAGGCGATCAGCGGCGCGGGCTATCCCGGCGTGCCGGCGCTGGACATCACCGACAATGTTCTGCCATTCATCAAGAACGAAGAGGAGAAGCTGGAAGCCGAAGCGCGCAAACTGCTGGGCCGATTGGAGGACGGGACGATTCGCGAAGCGGACTTCAGCTTAAGCGCGCACTGCCACCGCGTGCCGGTGATTGACGGCCACGTGGTGGCCATGTCGGTGGAGACCGAACGGCCGGTCGCGCCGGAGGAAGCTGCGCATCTGATGCGGACATTCTGCCGGCCAGAGGTGGCCGGTTTGCCCACTGCGCCGGAGCACCCTATCATCGTCCGTGAGGAGGTCGATCGCCCGCAGCCGCGGCGCGACCGACTGAGCGGTGGGCCGGTGGGCGGCATGAGCGTGGTCGTCGGGCGTGTGCGGCGCGAGCCGCTGTTTGGCGAGCGCGGGTTGAAGCTCGTCACGCTGGCTCACAACACCATTCGCGGCGCCGCCGGCGGCAGCCTCTTAAACGCCGAGCTGGCGTGGCGCCGAGGAATTCTCGCTGTGTAAACTTCCACGAGGAGGGGATGAGCACGCCATGAAGAACATCGCTGTGATCGGCGTAGGGTATGTCGGGCTGGTCACCGGCACCTGCTTTGCCGACCTGGGCAACCGCGTGATCTGCGTGGACATAGACGAAGCACGGATTGAGAAGTTGAAGCAGGGCATCATGCCGATTTACGAGCCGGGGCTGGAGGAGATGGTGCGGCGCAACGTCGCTGCGGGCCGCCTGTCGTTCACCACGTCCTACCATGAAGCGATCAATAACCCGGATGGGCCGGCGGAGATCGTCTTCATCGCGGTGAACACGCCGATGGGCGTGGATGGCGAAGCGGAGCTGCGCTACGTGCG
The DNA here is from genome assembly GCA_017743375.1 of Chloroflexota bacterium. Taxonomy (GTDB): domain Bacteria; phylum Chloroflexota; class Anaerolineae; order J036; family Brachytrichaceae; genus JAAFGM01. The sequence continues at coordinate 32,570 of JAGHYX010000007.1, read as the reverse complement.
CGCCGTCGCCGAGCGCATTGCCGAGGTCATGGACCACCCGCTGATCGTGGTGAACAAGAGCACTGTGCCCGTCGGCACTGGCGACTGGGTGGCGGACATCATCAAGAATCGGCAGCCGCGCCCGATCCCCTTCAGCGTGGTCAGCAACCCAGAGTTCCTGCGCGAGGGATCTGCGATCAGCGACTTCATGAACCCCGACCGCGTAGTGCTCGGCTCGCTCGATGAGGAAGCGGCCCAGAAGGTGGCCCAGCTCTACCTGCCCTTGCGCATCCAAGGGCCGATCATGATCACCGACCTGCGCACGGCCGAGATGATCAAGTACGCCAGCAACGCCTTCCTGGCCACTAAGATCTCGTTCATCAACGAGATCGCCAACATCTGCGAGGCGCTGGGGGCGGACGTAAAAGAGGTTGCCGACGGGATGGGCTACGACAAGCGGATCGGGCGGGCCTTCCTGGATGCCGGGCTGGGCTATGGCGGCTCGTGCTTCCCGAAGGACGTGAAGGCGCTGGCCCACATGGCCAACGTCCAGGGCAAGCATCCACAGTTGCTGGAGGCCGTGATGCAGATCAACGCCGACGCGCGCCGCAACATCGTCGCCAAAGTATGCGCGCTGGTGGGCAATAACGGCTTCCACCTCAGCCGGCTGGAGGGCAAGACGATCGGCGTGCTCGGCCTGTCGTTCAAGGCCAACACCGACGATATCCGCGACTCCCAGCCGATTGACATCATCCGCATGATCCAGGCCGAGGGCGGGACGGTGAAAGCCTACGATCCAGTCGCGATGCCGAACGCCGCCCAGGTCTTGCACAACGTCAAGCTATGCAACGACCCCTACGAGGTCGCCGAGGGGAGCGATGCGCTGATCCTGGCCACGGAGTGGAACGAGTTCAAGAACCTCGACCTGCTGCGGATCAAGCAATTGATGAAGCAGCCGGTGATCGTGGACGGGCGCAACCTATATGAGCCGCGCAAGATGCGCGAGCTGGGCTTTGTCTATCGCGGCGTGGGCCGCGGCTACGATCGATAGACCCCAGAGGCCCTCAAGGGGCGCTGAATGCTCGCCGCCGGCGTAGACATCATCCACATCCCGCGCATTGCGGCAGCCATCGAACGCCATGGCGAGCGATTCCTCCGGCGCGTGTTCACCCCCCAAGAGCTGGCCTATTGCGCCGGGCGCGCGCCGGAGTTGGCCGCGCGCTTCGCAGCCAAAGAAGCCGCGTCTAAGGCGCTGGGGGTCGGCGTGCGGACGCTCTCGCGGCACGGCATCGGCTGGCACGAGGCCGAGGTGGTGAACGACCCATACGGCAAACCGCATCTGCGCCTGTATGGGCGCGCTGCCCAGTTGGCCGAAGTGCAAGGGCTGAGCCAATGGGCGCTCTCGCTCGCGCACGAGCGCGAGTTCGCCGTTGCGTTCGTCGTCGCCATCAGAAGCGCAGCCGGCTGACCAGCGCGCCGGCTGCCAGGGCAAGCCCTGCGACCGGGATGAGCGCGAAGATGAAACCCGGCGAGCCGACCAGCAGCGCCAACAGCGCCGGCAGGATGGTGAAGGGGGTCGCGCCGATCGCCAGCCCAATGGCCGCGGCCAGCCAGATATATTGGCCGCGCTGTTTGCCGTTGGCGCGGCGGATCGCCTCGGCCACCAGCCCGCCGGCCGCCGGGCCGACGAAGAGGGTGAGGATCAACCCAAAGAAGCTCACCTGTCCCACCAGTTGCAAGGCCAGCCCCACGCCCACGCCGAGGACGACGGCGATGATCACTGCAACGACGTAGTGCTGTGGGCCGGCGGTGTAGAAGGTGGCCACCCGCGCCTTGATGTAATACGGGCAGACATAGCCGGTAGGGGTAAGCCGCGCGTCTTTCACGTCGAGTGGGCGGTTGCACTTCGCGCAGCGCAACGCCGAAGGATTCGCTGCGCGATAGTTGCCAGGGCAGTCGAATGCCTGATCCAGCGCTGCCTCTTGTGCGTCCATGTGTGGCTACTGTATCGGCTTAAACTGAGCTTGCCCTGAGCACCTCGAGCATCGCAGCGTGCAGCCGGCCATTGCTGGCGACGACTTGTTGACGGGCGAACATGGCTTGCCCGCCGGCGAAGTCCGTCACGGTGCCGCCGGCTTCGCGCACAATGACGATCCCCGCAGCGATGTCGTGCGGCTTGATCTTCAGCTCCCAGTAGCCATCCATCCGCCCGCAGGCCACTGTGCATAGGTCGAGGGCGGCTGATCCCACGCGCCGCACGCCTTGGGTGAGCCTCTGAAAGGCAATGAAGTGGGCGAAGTTGTTCTCTTCGCTCACGTGGCAGTCGTAGGGAAAGCCGGTATTGAGCAGAGCGGCCCCCAGCGCGTCTATCGTCGAGACGCGGATCGGCCGTCCGTTCAAAGTGGCGCCCATCCCGTGTGCAGCGCTGAACATCTCATCGGCCATCGGGTCATACACAACGCCCAAGGTTGGCCAGCCGTCCACCAGCAGCCCGAGCGACACGGCAAACGCCGGGAAGCCATGGGCGAAGTTCACCGTGCCATCCAGGGGATCAACATGCCACTCGCAGATCAGCTCGCCATCGCCGGCAGCGGGGGCGGCGTATGCCCCGCCCTCTTCGCCTACGATGCGATGCTCTGGGAAGGCGCGCTGTAGCGCAGCGACGATGAACGCTTCGCTGCGGTGGTCGAACTCGGTCACCGGGTCGAACTCAGAGGACTTGAAGCGCATCTCCGGCGCGGCGCGCTGGGTGGTGAGCTGGGCAAAGCCGGCGCGCAAAATCTCGCCTGCGCCTCGGGCGATGGCGACAGCTTGCTCCAGGATGTGCGCGAGCGATGGGCAAAGCGCCTCAAGCGCAGGCGGGGCGGGTGCGAAGAAGTCATTCATCAGCCGGCGGCGATTCTACCCACAGGGTATGCTTAACGTGCGATGCGCGTGGTGTTGCAGCGCGTGCGGCGCGCCTCGGTCAGCGTAAATGGCCAGGTGGTGGGCGCGATCGAGCGAGGCGTCCTGCTGTTGGTCGGGATCGCCCATGGCGACACGCCGGCTCATGCCGACTGGCTGGCCAAGAAGATCGCCGGCTTGCGCGTCTTTCCTGCGCTCGACGGCGGGTCGCACTTCGACCGCTCGCTGCTGGAGGTAGGCGGGGCGGCGCTGGTCGTCAGTCAATTCACCTTGTATGGCGATGCGCGCAAGGGGCGGCGGCCGGACTTCACCGGCGCGGCGCGGCCCGAGCAAGCCGCGCCGCTCGTTGACTATTTCTGTCGCGCCCTGGCGGCGCAAGGGGTGCCCGTCGCGCAGGGCGTCTTCGGCGCCGATATGCAGGTTGACCTGGTCAACGACGGGCCGGTAACGCTGATCTTAGACGCGCCCGAGCTCGCGTGAGGCGAAGGCGGTGACTTCGCCCAGCTCGGGTTGCTCGCAACCGGTGTGTCCTCTGCGTCAGGCCGTGCCAAAAGCGAACACCGTCACCGAGTGAAACTCCTCGCCTGGGCGCAGCACCGTGCTGGGGAAATGCGGATGATTGGGCGAATCGGGGAAGTGCTGGGTCTCTAGACATAGACCGGCGCGGCGCACGTATGTCACCCCGCCCTTGCCGACGATCGTCCCATCCAGGAAGTTGCCGGTGTAGAGCTGCATCCCCGGCTCGGTGGTGCTGACCTCCAAGACGCGCCCGCTGGACGGGTCGTAGAGCCGCGCCGCCAGGCGCAGCTCGCCCGGCGTCCCGTTGAGGACGAAGTTGTGGTCGTAGCCGCCGGCCCGTTGAAGCTGCTCGTCCGGCTCGTCAATGTGCGCGCCGATCCGCCTTGGTTGGCGAAAGTCGAACGGCGTGCCGTCCACCGGCCGCAGCTCGCCGGTGGGGATCATCGCCTCGTCAATGGGCGTAAAGTGGTCGGCGTTGATCATGAGCTCGTGGTCGAGGATCGTCCCGCTGCCGGCTAGGTTGAAGTAGGTGTGGTTGGTCAGGTTGAGGATGGTGGGCTGATCGGTGCTCGCCCGATAGCTGATGCGCAAGGCGTTCTCGCTCATCAGGGTGTACGTCACGGTCACCAGCAAGTTGCCGGGGTAGTTCTCCTCCCCATCTTTGCTGAGGTAGGCCAGGGCCAGGCTAATCGCGCCATTGCCCTCCTCCACAGCGGCCTGCCAGACCCGTTTATCGAAGCCGACCTGGCCGCCATGCAGATGGTTCGGCCCGTGGTTGATGGCGAGCTGATAAGTTGTGCCGTCGAGGGTGAAGCGCCCGCCGGCGATGCGGTTGGCGAAGCGGCCGGTGATGCAGCCAAAGTAGGGGTTCTTCTTCACGTAACCATCGAGCGCGTCGTAGCCAAGCACCACATCGCCTAGATCCCCATGCCGGTCGGGGACATGCAACGCGGTGATGATCCCGCCATAGGTGATCACCTGGACGCGCATGCCGCGGTCGTTGGTGAGCACGTATTCGGTGATCTCAACGCCGCTGGGCAACTGGCCATAGGGCCGCGATTCGATCTTCATGCCGCTGGTTATACGAGCCGAGCTGGGGAAGTCAAGCCCCAAGCGGCGCAAAGAGGATGCACGCCGGCTGGGGGATGCTGAGCTGGCCGGCGAAGGTGAGCTGGCCACTGTCTGGATCAACCAAGAAACACGTGATGGCATCGCTGTGCTGGTTGGCCACCCAGAGATGACGACTGGTGGGGTCGAGCGCAAAGTTGCGCGGCCAGCGGCCGCCGGTTGGCGTGTATCGGGCATCCTGTAGGCGGCCGTCCTCAGCGATGGCGAAGCCGACCACGCTGTCGTGGCCGCGGTTGGAGCCGTAGAGGAAGCGCCCCGAAGGCGCGATGTGAATATCTGCGCAGAAGCTCTCGCCAGCATAGCCCGCCGGCAGCGCGCTCACCGCCTGCTTCTCGCTGAGCGCTCCTTCAACCGGGTCGTAGTCAAAGGCAGTGATGGTGTTGTCCAGCTCGTTGATCACGTAGGCATATCGCGCGCTGGGGTGAAAGGCGAAGTGACGCGGGCCGGCGCCGGCTTTCAACGGCGCGGCCCCATGCGCCGTCAGTTTGCCTTGCGCAGCGTCAAAGCGGTAAATCATCACGCGGTCCAGTCCCAAGTCGGCGACCAGGACAAAGCGGTTCGCCGGGTCCAAGGTGACCGAGTGCGGATGTGGGCCGGTCTGTCGCTGTGGATGGGCGCTCGACCCGTGATGCTGCACGACGGCGCACGCGGGCGCCAGTGCGCCGTCGGCGTGGATCGGCAAGACGGCCACGCTGCCGCCGGCGTAGTTGGCCACGAGGACAAACTGACCAGTCGCGTCCACGGTCAAGTGACATGGGCCGCAGCCAGCGGATGACTGCCGATTCAACGGGCGCAACTCGCCGGTATGGGCATCCACGGCAAACGCGCTCACCGCGCCGTCATCGATCTCGTTGACAGCGTAGAGGAAGCGACCGGAAGGGTGTAGGGCCAGAAACGAAGGGTGAGACAAGCCGGCGATGGCGCGGAGCAACTGCGGGCTGCTCCGCTCGTCCCACTCCACGATAAACAAGCCCTCGCGCTGCTCACTGCTGTAAGTGCCGATGTATGCGCGCAGCCGGGTCATCTTCAATCGAGCACACGCAATCTATCTGCTCAGGCGGCTTGATCCGAACTCACGTAAAAAGCAAGCGATCCTGGCTTTAAGGGCCAGGATCGCGGTATGCCCAGGACAGGATTTGAACCTGCAAGCCTTTCGGCACTACCCCCTCAAGATAGCGTGTCTGCCAATTCCACCACCTGGGCGTAGTGCCTAATTATAATCCGCGTTCGCATCCTGCGGGGGAGGCCAATGGCTTCCGCTGCCCCGCCCGATGAGAAGCGAACGCATGCGTTGGATCCGAAACGCTCATCACCCATATCTGCCCCATGCCAACTTCGCGATGAAACGCTCGCCCATCCTGCGCTGGCTGTTGGCGGGGTTATTGGCCGGCGCAACGTGCGTCACCTCGCCCGCCGGGGCGCTCACCACTGCGCCGACGCCCATCCCAACCCCGCTGCCGACGGAGGCGCCGACCACGGCACCGACGATTATTCCAACCTTACCGCCCACCGGCGAGCCGGGTCAGGAGACGACGCCGAGCGCCACGTCCACGCTAAAGCCAACCATCCCGCCGCCGGCGCCGCGGGTGGTCCTACCGCCCGGCACGTTCAACATCGCACTGCTGGGCGTAGATAGCCGTCCAACGCGCAACTTCAAGAACACCGATGTCATCATCATCGCCAGCGTCAACCTCGATGTGCCGGCGATCACGCTGCTCTCCATCCCGCGTGACACGCCAGCCTACTTGCCGAACATCGGCATGGCGAAGATCAACCAGGCCTACGCCGTCGGCGGGCCAGACCTCTTCAAACAGACCATTCGTTACAACCTGGGGCTGGAGATCGATCACTACGCGACGGTGAACTTTGCCGGCCTGGTGCGGGCAGTGGATGTCCTGGGCGGCGTTGACGTGCTCGTCACTTGCCCATTGCAACACACCTTCCCGCGCGACCCGTACTACATCGGCGGCAGCGTGGTGGCCAAAGATTACGTGGACACCTTCACAGGGGAGGTGTGGCCAGCCGGGTCGCGCGTGCCCCTGCTGCGCATCGTGCTGCCCAAGCCAGGGGTATATCGCATGAACGGCTTGCAGGCCCTGGCCTACGTGCGGGCGCGCTTCGACATCCCCGGCGGGGATATTGACCGTGGCCGGCGCGAACAGCGCATGGTGCGCGCGCTGTTGGCCAAAATCCGGCAGCTCGGCTCGCTCACCAAGCTGACCGAGCTATACAACGCCGTGCGCACCGAAGTGGAGACCGACCTCAGCCTCGAGGCCATCTTGCGCTACGCGCAGGTGATAGACAAGCTCGGCGACGCCGTCGTGCGCAGTTTTTACCTGGCCGGCGACGATGACGCGGGCGCAGCGCTGGAGGGTGTGCCGAGAAACCGATGGAATCGCTACGAGTACATCCAGAAGGCGCTCAACGTCGCGCTGAATCAGCGCGCCAACGAGGGCATCCCCGTGGCTGTGCTGGACGGCACGGGCGACCCTGGCTTCGCACTGGTGGCCGCCGACCGCCTGAAGGAGGTGGGGTTCACCGTGACCGAGATTCGCCCGGCAGACCGGCCGTTTACCCGCACGGTCGTCCTCGACCACACCACGTCGGAGAAGGGCAACGGCCTGGACGTGCTCCTGCGCGGCTTTAAGCTGAGCAAGGCCAGCGTCGTCCGCAGCCCAGCCGCGCGCGGCCCGCGCTTCACCGTCATCGTCGGCCCGGATTTCAACACCTGCTACTACGCCCCTTCGCTTCAAGCGGCCGGCAGCCAGCCGATCGAAGTGCAGCCACCGCGGCCGTTGCCGACGACGATGGCGCCGCTTGCTCGATCGGTCGTCGTCACAGATGTCGAGTCGCTCAGACAGGCGGTGACTGCTTCCTTAAGCCAGACGGTGACCGCCACAGCGCTGCTGGAGGGCGGCGCGCTGCTGACGGGCACGCTGAGCCAGACGGTATTTGTTGTCTCAGCCAGCGGGGGCGCTGCTGCCTATAGCGCGCCCAACCCGCGCGCGCGCATCTTGGGCCGGCTGAATCGCGGCGCCGAGGTGCAGGCGCTGGGCCGCAGCCTGGACGGCGCGTGGGTGCAGTTCCAGATGCCGCGCACCGGCCGGCTGGCCTGGGTGAGCCGCGATGCGCTCCAACCCAAGGCTGACCAGCGAACAGACAGCGCAGCCACGCCGCGGCCGGTGGGCGAAGCGCCACGGGTCGTCGTCCGAGTCGGCAGCAACGTAAACGTGCGAAGCGGGCCAGGGACGAGGTTCAGCGTCATCGGTGCGCTGCGCCCGACCCAATCCGCGCCGTTGATCGGGCGCAGTACGGATAACCAGTGGTGGCAGATCGAGTTTGGCGCGCGCGCCGGCTGGGTAGCTGCCCGCAACGTGCTGGTGAGGGGCGATGCCTCGCGCGTGCCGGTCGTTGCGCCGTAGGTCAGCGCGGCACCAGGTCGGTCTCTGCGCTCAAAGTGCGCACGAACGCCGCGATGAGCCTCACGGCGTGTCCGACGTCCTCCAGCGCGATCATCTCATTCGGCGAGTGCATGTAGCGGTTGGGGATCGAGATGATGCCGGTGGCCACGCCGCCGCGCGAGAGGTGAATGGCGTCCGCGTCTGTGCCGGTCGCGCGCGGGCTGGCCTCCACGACGTAGGGAATGCCCTCGCGCTCGGCCAGGCTCACCAGCATGTCAAATACCACCGGGCTGCCCGCCGAGCCGCGCGAGATCACCGGCCCACCGCCCAGCTTGACCTCCCCAGCCTGTCGTTTGTTGGCGTCCGGATGGTCGGTGGCGTGGGTCACGTCCACGACGATCGCCACCTGTGGGTCGAAGGAGAACGCCGAGGTGCGCGCGCCGGCGAAGGTGATCTCCTCCTGCACGGTGGCGACGGCGGCCACGGTTGCCGTGGGTCGTGCGCGCGCCAGCTCGCGCAGCGCTTCCAGGACGGTGAACGCGCCGATGCGGTTGTCGATGCTGCGCGAGACGATCCGCCCGTTGGGGAACTCGTAGACCGGCGCGTCAATCACGCCCACCGCGCCTACGCGCACCTGGGCCAAGGCCTCCTCGCGATTTTTGGCCCCGATGTCAATCCACAGGTCCTCGACCTTGCTGGCCCGCTCGCGCTCGTCGGCCTTCAGTAGGTGAACGGCCTTTTTGCCGATCACGCCGATCACCTCGCCTGGCTTGCCCAACAGGCGCACCCGCTGTCCGACGAGCACCTGAGCATCCCAGCCGCCAACCGGCGCGAACCACAGGAAGCCTTCGCTGTCAATGTGGGTGATCATCAGGCCGATTTCGTCAATGTGGCCGGCCAGCAGCACGCGCGGCAGCGCGCCCTTTAACACAGCGTAGGTGTTGCCGCGCACGTCGGTGTGCACTTCGTCCGCGAAGGTCTGCGCCTCGTTTCGCCATACGCGCGCAGCGCGCACTTCATCGCCCGATGGTCCAGGTGCGCTGAGGAGTTGTTTGAGAAACTTGATCGCATGGTCGTCCATACCGTCGGATTATCTTAGAATTCGCGCTGCGTGAAAGCGAGATTGCTGGGGCTATGCACAGCGGCCGTCGTATTGAGCGCTTGCGGCGCCTCGCCGACCCATTCGGCGCGCCCGACCTTGCCTGTCTCCAAACCAGCGACTGCCGCCGAGGTTGACCTGGACGCCCTGCCAATCCTGCCGGAGATCACGCCGGCGATGGCCGAAGCGCTGCGCGCGGTCTATCGGGCCGGTCAAGCGCGGGGCAATCAGCCGCGCGCGTTGGCCAAGCTCGGCGACTGCATGACCGACAACCCCTACTTCCTCGCCCCGCTCAGCGCCGGCCGCTTCGAGCTGGGGGAGTACAGCGAGTTGAAGCCGGTCATCGAGCACTTTCGGGGCGCGCCAGCCCGCGCGCATGGTGGGCAGCCCTGGGATGCCGACGCATTCGCCACGCCGGGGTTGGCTGCCGCTGGCGGCTTCAACGTCGCTGGCCCGCTCGACCCCACCTGGGCGAACCCCGAGTGGTGCCGCGTGGACGAATCGCCGCTGGCCTGCGAGCTGCGCGTCTCGCGGCCGGCCTTCGCCATCGTCATGTTCGGCACGAACGACGTGAACACCACCGACCCGGCCAGCTACGACTTCTACTTGCGCGCCATCATCAGCCAGACGCTGGGCGCTGGCGTCGTGCCGATCTTGAGCACTTTCCCCACCCGGCCGGAGAACCCGGTCAAATCGCGCCAGCTCAACCAGATCGTCGCCCGCGTGGCGCAAGATTACCAAGTGCCCCTGCTGAACCTAAACCGCGCGCTGGCCGACCTGCCCAATCAGGGCATTGACCCCGAAGACCCTACGCATCTCAGCCTGCCGCCCGACGGGCGTGCGGACGTCTTCACCGGCGAACATCTGCGTTATGGCGCGACGATGCGCAACCTGCTGACGCTCCAAGCACTGGACCGCGTTTTGCGGACGCTGGGCGTGCTGCGCTAGCGATAGCCGCACATCCGCCACTCGCCGGCCTCGGCCACCAACCGAAACTGCCGCTCGGCCAGGTCGAACTCGCGGCGCTCACCGTCATAGCTGGTGACGATCTTGCCAGCGCAGGCGACGAACACTGTGTCTCCTTGGGGTTCGCTGGCTTGGCAGCGCAGCCCTTCCAGCGCCGGGCTGCGCCCCTGGATCGAGGTGGCCTCCAGCCGCGCGTTGGCTTCCCAGGCCGCGCACGAGAGCGCGATCATGCGGTTGACGTCGCCCTCCACGCGCGCCTGAAGGTAGCGCTCCACTTGCCTGGCTGGGTCGCCAACGGGCCCGCCTCCACAAGCGACCGATAGCCCTACCACAACACCCAGCGCTAACCAGCGGTGCATCCTCGCAGTCGGCATAGCCGACATCGTATCACTCGTGTGCAAGCATGCGTCGGGCGCACAGGCGTAAACATACGGAACGCGCGCTCCGCTGGGAGCACCGGAACCCTCAGGAGGCAGCGATTCGAGGAGCAAAGCAGGTCCGCCTCGATGTGGGGGACGCTCCTCTCTTGGCCAGCGCAAGGCGTAGAATCAGCCGCGTCATGCCAGCCCGTCAGCCGGAGCCACGCAGCGCGCCGGCATCCGCCCATCCACCGAGCGTGCATCCCTCTCAGCCGGCACAGCGCATCGCTCGCGCTGCGGCGCTCACCTCGCTCGGCAACCTCAGCAGCCGCATCGTCGGCCTGGGCCGCGAGATGGTCAAGTCGTTCTACTTCGGCAACGGCCAGGCAGCCAGTGCCTTTGAGCTGGCGGCGAACGTGCCCACCCAGTTCTATGACCTGCTTGCCGGCGGCATGCTTAGCTCGGCGCTGGTGCCCACGCTGAGCGCCCTGGCGGCCCGCGAAGCGGAAGACGAGGCCAGCCGCCGGCAGTTCGGCGAGCTGCTCGGCGCGCTGATCGGCCTGTTTACGCTGGGTCTGGCGATCCTTGTTGGCTTGCTGTGGCTATTCGCCGAAGCGATCGCCCATTTCATCGGCGGCGGCCCAAATCAAGACGCTGACCTGGTGGCGTTCCTGCTGCGGATCACCATCCCAGCCGTGCTCTTCCTCAACCTCAGCGGCGTGGTGAGCGCAGCGCTCTTCGCCCGCCATCGCTTTGGCTACACGGCGTTCACCGCGACCACGTTCAACCTGACCCTGATCGCGTGCATGGTGCTGCTGGAGTCTCGGCTGGGCGTCGCGGCGCTGGCAGTGGGGCTGTTGGCCGGTAGCATCGCCCAAGTCCTCATCCAGCTCCCTGGCCTGCGCGGTGTGCCGATCCGTATCTCGCTGAACTGGCGGCTGCCAGGGGTCACGCAAGTCATCCGCCTATTCCTGCCTGTGGCTGGCGGCCTAGCCCTGGCCCAGCTCGCTGTGCAGGCCAGCTTCATCGTCGCTGGGCGCATCAGCGCGGAGGGGCCGGCCACCATGCGCTACGCCGCTCAGGTGATCCAGTTCCCGCTTGGCATGGTGGTGACTGCCGTCTCAGCAGCCATCCTGCCCTCGCTCTCCGCCGCCGACGGCGCGTCGTTCAAAGCTACCCTGTCCCAGGGCCTGCGCTTGGTTTGGGTGCTGATCGCGCCGGCATCGGTCGGCCTTTACGTCCTGGCCACGCCGGTGGTGGCGCTGCTCTTCCAGCACGGCGCGTTCACCGCTGAGAGCACAGCTTACACCGCGCTCGCCCTGCGCGCCGCCGTGCCTGGATTACTCTTTGCCGCGCTCGACACGCCGCTGCTCTTCGCCTTCTACGCGCGGCGTGACACGCGCACGCCTACCCTGATCGGCCTCGTCTCCACGAGCGCCTACCTGCTCGCGGTCGCCGGCTTGGCTTGGCTGGACCAGGCTGGCCTGCGCCCTTTCACGCTCTACGAGTTGATCATGGCGAATTCGCTGAAGACCGGCCTGGACGCTGCGCTGATGGGCATCTTCCTCTGGCGCAAGGTGGGCGGCCTGGGCGACCGGGGGTTGCTGGCGCTGATCGTCAAGGCCGGCCTGGCTGCCATGCTGATGGGCGGCGTGGTGTGGTGGGTTGCCTCGGCGCTGCACCAACGCTTCGGGTTGGAGACGCTGACCGACCAGGCGATCGTGGCGCTGGGCTCAGCCCTGGTTGGGGTGGGCATCTACGCGCTATGCGCGGCGATTCTGCGCGTCCCGGAGCTGACCGCCATTGGCCATGCTGCTCGCCGGCGGCTGGGTTTGGGGATGGCGCGCTAATCCTCCCCTTTGCGCGCGCGACTTGCCCGCCTGGCCGACTTCGCCCGCTTATGGACCTCGCCCTTGGGCAGCGCTGGCGGCGTCTTTGTCACCACGCGCACGCCGGTCACCTGGCTGGTGGCTGCCTGCACGTCCTTTAGCGCGGCTTCCTGAAGGGCAGCATTGATATCTGGTCGGTTGGCCGCTTCGCGCATGTGCAATGCCAGCGCGTCCATCGAGGCTGCCTGTGCCGCTGCCCGTGCGTCGTGGAGCTTTTTAGAAGGATCGAGCAAGAACAGGAAGGCAATTCCTACCCCGATAAAGACAGGTGAGGCCGGCAGGATGAAGGCTGCGTAGAGCTGAAGCCAATCGGGGAGCTGCTCGGCGCGCTGGGTGAAGGCATCCAGCACGGTGTTGAGCATGACCACGGCGAAGTTCAGCCCGTAGAGAATGTAGCCCACCAAGCGCTGCGGGCCAGGCGCCAACCAAAAGTGGATCGCCAGCGGCAGGAACACCGCTGCCCCCTCCAGGCATAGCAGCGCGATGACCGCGAAGAAGCGCTGATCAGCCGGCACGGTGCGGCTGAGCAGGTTAAAGTTATGCACACCGGTGTACACCAGCACAGCGGCATAGAGCACCACAGCCAAAAACACGGCGAATGCCCGCACGGCGTCGCGGCGCTGCGCGCGCATCAGCTCGCCCAACGTTACGCCCTCGTTCACAAGATCAGCTCGTGTCATTTGGCACCTCCGGGATAGGCAACATGCGGGCAGTAGCCTAGAACAAATGTTCTAATCTGTCAAGGGCATCCTGCGAAATCTGGTTGGAATGAACGTGCCGCTCTCAACCCTCGTTTGCAAGGGTAAGGAAGGAGCGCCCGCATGCGGGGGAATCGATGGTGTTTATGGCTTCGAGCACCTTGGCTAGATGGGAGTTGCCTCGCCGTGCAAGCGCAGCAAGCGCGTTTGCGCAAATGCACTCCACACGAAGGCGGGAGGCGTTTACGGCCGGAGGGTACGACCCTGAGCCGGGCGACGGCAGTGCCGTTGCCCACCCTCTATAAGATTCGCCTACGCTGGGGATACCGATTAGTTCAGCTCACCAAGCGCTCCAGCCGGTCAACGAAGCGCTCCAACACCTTGAAGGCGCGGTCCAGCGGCTCGGGCTGGGTCATGTCCACCCCTGTCATCTTCAGCGCATCCAGCGGATACATCGCGCTGCCGGTCTTAAGGAAGTCCAGGTAGCGCTTCGCGACGCCTGGTTCACCGTTTAGCACCGCGTCGGCCAGGGCGTTGGCCGCGCTGATGCCGGAGGCATATTGCCACACGTAGTAGTCGGCGAAGAAGTGTGAGAACTGCATCCAGGTCACGCCCACGCGCGGCTCATCTAGATAGACAGCGTCTCCATATCCTCGGCGGAAGAGCTCTACCAGCTTGGCGCTCATCGCATCGGCGGTCAGAGCGCCGCCCTGCTCGACGGTCGTGTGCATCCAGTGCTCGAACTGTGCATTGATCGGCATGAGGAACAGATAGCGGTGGAAGTTGTCCATCGCCTCCTGGATGACCGCGATCTCAAAATCGCGACCGCGATCGAGCTTCAACAAGTGGGCGCGCACCAGCGCTTGGTTGAAGTTCGAGGCGACCTCGGCAGCGAAGATCGAATACTCAGAGTAGATGAACGGCTGGGCTTGGCAGGTGAGCAGCGTGTGCATGGAATGGCCGACCTCATGGGCCAGCGTGCTCAGGCTGCCCAACCCCTGCTCGCTGTAGCTCATGAAGATGTAGGGCTTGGTGCCGTATGAGCCGGCTGAGTACGCCCCATCGCGCTTGCCCACGTTGGGATAGATGTCCACCCAGCGGTCCGTCGTCAGCCCCCGCTTCACCGTGCGGACATAGGCGGCACCCAGCGGGCGCAGCCCTTCGGTGATCCAGCGCACGGCTTGCTTGTAGGTGACGCGGGGCGGCTTGGCCAGCGGCGCGAACACGTCGCAGACCTCCATCTTCTCTAATCCGAGCGCCCGCCGGCGGATGTCCCAGTAACGATGCCAGATGTCCAGGTGGCGATTGCAGGCGTCAATCACGTTGTGGAAGACCTGGGTTGGGATGTTGTTGGGCGCGAGGGCAGCGGTGAGCGAATCGGGATAGCGATGCACGCGCGCCCGCAGCACCGTGGCCTTCACCTTGCCGGCCATGATCTCCGCAAAGGTGTTCTTGAAGGCGAGGAAGCCATCGGCGTAGCTTTCCCACGCGCTCTTGCGCAGCGCTCGGTCGGGACTACTGAGCAGCGCGTCAATGTTGCCCTGCGCCACCGGCACGCGCTTCTTGGTGCTCGTGCGCGCGTCGGCGAACTTCAGATCGGCATTGGCCAGCACGGTATAGACGTTGGCCGGCGTGGAGAGCGCATCGCTGGCCTGGGCCAGCACCGCCTCGACTTCCGCCGAGCGCACGTGCGGCTTCAGGCGCATCAGGTTGTCCAAGTAGTGACGATAGCGCTTGAGCGCCGGCAGCTCGGCCATGAACCGCTCAAGCGTTTGCGCATCCAGGGCGAGCAGCTCCGGTTCAGCAAAGGCGATCGCCGCCATGAAGCGCGCTGCCAGGCCCTGGGCGCGGCTGACGCGCGCGGCGTTAGTCTGATTGGTGGTGTCCACGTCGAAGGCCCTGCCGGCGTAGTTGTGGAGCTTGTGCATCTCCGGACCGAGCTGCTCGAACAGCTCAAAATAGGCTTTCAAATGCTGGGCCGACTCGCCCAGGCGACCTTGCAGCTCGGCCAAGCGTGGGATCTCGGCCTCTAGGCGCGTGAAGGCGGCTTCCCAGGCTTCGGGGCTGGGATACATGCTTTCCAGGTCCCAGGTGTGCTCGATGGGCACATCTTCTCTGCGGGGGAGCGGTTTAGACATCGGAGTTAAACCTCGTTCGCGTGAATAGATGGAGTTGTATTATCGCGCGCTGCTCGCAAGACGCGACTGGGTGCATTCGCCGATGTGGGCAACGATTCTTGGGCCGCTGCCAGCGGACGAAGGTCGGTCTACAGGGGATGGGCGACGGGATCGCCCGGCGCCCACCCAAGGTCGGGGTCGCCCCCTTTGCGCCTCTCATGTGAGGGGGCTTGCCCCTTGCAGTTAACGCACGGCGTCAACAAGCGCGGGCTGAGGTTCGACGGGGTGGTCCGGTTTGTCGCCGCTGAACGACAACCCGTCGCCCTCCGGTTTGAGGTCCACATACACGCAGTCGCCCGCCTTGAACTTGCCCTGGAGCAGGTACACGCTGAGCGGCCCTTCGACGTACTTCTGCATGGCGCGGCGCAACGGACGGGCGCCGAAGTTCGGGTCGTAGCCCTGGCGCGCCAGCCAACGGCGTGCCGCCTCGGACATCTCCAATTGCAGGCCCTGTTCGCCCAGCCGCTCACGGATCTCGCGCAGCTGTATCTCTACAATCTTCTCCACATCCTCAATTGTGAGCGGCGAGAAGACGATGATCTCGTCCACGCGGTTGAGGAACTCCGGCCGGAAGGTGCGCTTGAGGGCGTCTTCGATCTTCTTATGATCGCCGATCATGCGCAGCTCTTCGTCGCTGCTTGGCTTGATGAAGCCCAGCGTGCCGCCCTTGCGCACGTATTCCGTGCCCAGGTTGCTGGTCATGATGATGACGGTGTTGTTGAAGTACACCACGCGCCCCTGGCCATCGGTCAACCGGCCGTCGTCCAGGATCTGCAACAGGGCGTTCCACACGTCCGGATGCGCCTTCTCGATCTCGTCGAACAGCACCACCTGGTATGGCCGCCGGCGGATGCGCTCGGTGAGCTGGCCGCCCTCCTCATAACCCACGTAGCCGGGTGGCGCGCCGAAGAGCCGGCTGACGGTGTGCGCCTCGCGATACTCGCTCATGTCAACGCGCACCAGCGCGTCTTCATCGTCGAACAGATACCAGGCCAGCGCCTTGGCCAGCTCGGTCTTGCCCACGCCCGAAGAGCCGAGGAAGATGAACGAGCCAATCGGACGGTTGGGGTCTTTCAACCCGCTGCGCGCGCGCCGAATGGCATCGCTGATCGCCTTAATGGCCGCGTCCTGGCCGACGATCCGCTCGTGGAGCCGCTCCTCCATCTTGAGCAGCTTCTCGCTCTCCGCCTCCATCATTTGATTCACGGGGATGCCAGTCCACTGGGCGACCACGCCGGCGATGTCTTCCTCGTCCACGACCTCATCGAGGTTCTTCTCCATCGCCCACTTCTCGCGCTGCTGGTCGAACTCGGCCTGCAAGCGCAGGCGATGCGTCTTGATCTCCGCCGCGCGCTGATAGTCCTGCGCGGCCGCTGCGGCTTCTTCCTCGGCGCGCAGCCGCTCCAGCTCTTTGCTCTTCGCCTTTAGCTCCGGCGGGAGCGTGAACAACGCGACGCGCAGCTTGGCCGCCGCCTCGTCAATCAGGTCTATCGCCTTATCGGGCAGCTTGCGGTCGGTGACGTAGCGGGCCGAGAGCTTGGCCGCCGCGACGATGGCGGCATCGGAGATGCTGACCTTGTGGTGCGCTTCGTAGCGGTCGCGCAGGGCGCGCAGCATCTGGATCGTCTCGTCCACGCTGGGTTCGTCCACGAAGATCGGCGCAAAGCGCCGCTCCAGCGCGCTGTCCTTCTCGATATATTTGCGATATTCATCCAGCGTGGTGGCGCCGATGGTCTGTAGTTCACCGCGCGCCAGGGCCGGCTTGAGCATGTTGCCCGCATCCAGCGCCCCGCCGCCGTTGCCTGCGCCGACCACGTTGTGCAGCTCGTCAATGAAGAGGATGATCTCGCCCTCGCTGTGGATCACCTCTTCCATCGCTGCCTTCAGGCGCTCCTCAAAGTCGCCGCGGAAGCGCGAGCCGGCCACCATCGCCGCCAGGTCAAGGGCGACCACGCGCTTGCCGAGCAGGATCTCCGGCACATCGCCGCTGACGATCTTTTGGGCCAACCCCTCGACGATCGCGGTCTTGCCGACGCCGGCTTCGCCGATGAGGACGGGGTTGTTCTTGGTGCGCCGGCAGAGCACCTGGATCACGCGCAGGATCTCCTCGTCACGCCCGATCACCGGATCAAGCTTGCCCTCTTTGGCCATCTGGGTCAGGTCGCGCGAGAACTTCTCCAGGGTGCGATACTTGCTCTCGGCCTTGGGGTCCACGACGCGCTGGCCGCGGCGCAGGTCCTTGATCGCGTCGCTCACCTTGTCCCGCGTCACGCCCACCTCACGCAGGATGCGCTCAGCCGGCGTGTTGCGCTCGCTACAGATGGCCAGGAAGAGGTGCTCGGTGCTGATGTATTCATCGCGGAAGCGGTTGGCTTCCTCGTTGGCGACATCCAGGATGCGCTTGACGCGCGGCGTGATGAAGACCTGAGCGGTCGAGCCGCCGTAAATGGTAGCGCGCGGCGATTTGCGCAGCTCTTCATCCAGCTTAGCGATCACCACATCCGGATCGACCCCGAGCTGAACCAGGATCTGGGAAGCCACACCCTCGGGCTGTTCCAGCAACGCCATCAACAGATGCTCGGTGTCAATTTGGCTGTGCCCGTAGCGGGTGAGCACCTCGTATGCGCGCGCTGCTGCATCCTGCGCGCGCTCAGTGAATCGGTCAAATCGCATCATATGTCCTAACCTACCCTCATCAAGATACTAGACAACCCCAGCACACTCTCCTCACACATGTACGCACAGAGGGCATTATAGGGATGAAGGCTAGCGAAGCAATAGCAGCGAGTTGGCAAATGATTAGCGCGCCGGCGCGACTGCGCCGCGGACGCGAACGCTCAAGGCGCTTCGGGGCCCTGCGCACGCGCTATCATCCCTCCGGTAGAGAGGTCGGACATGGGCATTCACGTGATCGAGACGCAGCTCCAAGGGGTGCTCATCATCGAGCCCGAGGTCTTTCGCGACGCGCGCGGCTTCTTCATGGAGAGTTACAACCGGCGCGTCTTCCAAGCCCACGGCATCCCCTACGAATTCGTCCAAGACAATCACTCGCGCTCGGCGCACGGGGTGTTGCGCGGCCTGCACTACCAGGATATGCGCGCCCCCCAGACCAAGCTGGTGCGCTGCACGGTGGGTCGCGTGTGGGACGTCGCGGTGGATCTACGGGTGGGATCGCCCACCTTCGGCCAGTGGGTGGGCGTCGAACTCTCCGCCGAGAACGCGCGCCAGTTGTTGGTGCCGGTGGGTTTCGGCCATGGCTTCGCCGTATTATCTGAGGTTGCCGAAGTGCAATACAAGTGCGATGGATATTACGAGCCGGCTGCCGAGGGTGTGATCCGCTGGAATGACCCAGACCTCGGCATCACTTGGCCGCTGGCTCAGCCGATTTTGTCTCCCCGCGATCAAAACGGAATGTCGCTCAAAGAGTACCTCAAAGCGCCTAAGTTCTTCTTTCGGCATTGAGGCTTAAGCAGATTCCAGAATAGGAGGACCAGGGATCAGCCGGCTGCCTGATCGTTGCTATCGTTCACAGGGGGAGGATGAACGATGCGGGGAGTCCGTCAGGCATATTCCGGCTGATCACCTGGCATGTGGATTATAAACAAAGTGCACATAGGAAGGGTGCAGGGTGCATTCATCAATAGGGACAACCGCTCGTAGGCTGATAACTAGCAAAAGTTGATTTAAGGTGGGCGACGGCAGTGCCGTCGCCCACCCAGGGTTCTGCCCCTATCCGCGAATGCACCAGAGTGCATTCACGGATCGGAGTAACACAGCGCACCTTCTGGGCAGCGACCATGGGTGCCGTGCCTTCAGCGTTCTCTGCGCCTCTACGTGAGATCGGCCTTGCCCCCAACCGGGGATGCACCCCGTACGTGTCGAGCGCGCGTCCGAAAGGCAGCCGCAGTGTGAGGTAGCTCTTATCAGCAAACCCGCTGCCATCACCCTCCCTACTCATCAGCCGGGCACTGTCTCTTCTTCAGCCAGCGCTCGGCCTGGCGAATTTGAGCGCGAACAGCGCGCGGCGAGGTGCCGCCGACCACATCGCGCGAGGCAAGCGAGCGCTCAAAGTCAAACACGCCGAGGACATCGGCCTCGAAATGCGGCGAGATAGCCTGCCAATCCGCTAGGGGCAGCGCATTCAAAGGCACGCCGCGCGCCTCGGCCAGCGCTACCGCTCGGCCGGTGAGGTGGTGGGCCTGACGAAACGGCACCCCTTTGCGCACCAGATACTCGGCCACGTCGGTGGCCAACATCGCCGGGTCGAGCGCAGCGCGCATGCGCGCAACGTTCACCTTGAGCGAGCGGACCGCGCCGGCGACCACCGGCAAGGCGAGCGCGAGCGTATCCAGCGCGTCGAATAACGGCGGTTTATCCTCCTGCAGGTCTTTGTTGTAGCTCGTCGGCAGGCCCTTGAGCACCACCAAGACCGAGATCAGGTCGCCGATCAGCCGACCGGCTTTGCCGCGCACCAGCTCCATCGCATCGGGATTTCTCTTCTGCGGCATCAAGCTAGAGCCGGTGGCATAGGCGTCGTCGAAAGTGACAAACCCGAACTCGGCGGACGAATACACGATCAGGTCTTCTGCCAGCCGGCTGAGGTGTACCCCCAAGAGCGCCCAGCAGAACAGCAGCTCGGCGACGAAGTCGCGCGCGCTCACCCCATCCAGGGCATTGCAGGTCACCGCCGGGAAGCCCAGCGCCTGGGCCAGAAACCGGCGGTCGAGGCGAAAGGGGTTGCCGGCCAACGCGCCCGACCCCAGCGGCATGATGGCGATTCGGCGCGCGCAGTCGTCCATCCGCTCGGCATCGCGCGCGAACTGCCAGAAATACCCCATGCACCAATGCGCGAAGCTGATCGGCTGCGCGCGCTGTAGATGGGTATAGCCGGGCATGAGGGTGTGCACGTGCGGGCGAGCTTGAGCCAGCAGCGCGCGCTGAACCTCGCACAGGGCGCGCTGAATGTCGCGTAGCCCATCCAGGGCGAATAAGCGCAGGTCGGTGGCCACCTGGTCGTTGCGGCTGCGGCCGGTATGCAGCTTGCCGGCTACCTCGCCGACCAGCTCCTTCAGGCGGCGCTCCACAGCCGTGTGAATGTCTTCGTCATCGGGCTGAACTTGAAAGCGGCCCTCGGCGAACTCGGCGCGCACCATCTCCAGGCCGCGCACCAGCGCCTCGGCTTCTTGCTGGCTGATCACGCCGGCGCGCGCCAGCGCCTGGGCATAAGCGATGCTGCCGCGGATGTCTGCTTCCCACAGGCGAATGTCGAAGGCGATTGAATCATTGAAGCGCCGCATCAGGTCGCTGACCTGACCATGGAAGCGGCCTCCCCATAGCTTGGCGCTCATCGTTTCTCGGACAATGGTCGGCGACGATAGTCCGGCGCGGCGTTCTCGATCACCGTGCACAACGCCGTGTCCTGCATCCGAGAGGCGATCCGCGGGTCGAACTCGTCGGGATGCACGTTGGTGGCGATCATCGTCGCCAGGCGGTTGCGGTAGCGGTAGTCCAAGATCTCGAACAGCACACTCTCAGACCAGGGTGAGGACTGTTCCGCGCCCAGATCGTCGAGGATCAACACTGTGGCGGTCTTGAAGATGTTCATCCGACCGGTGAAGCTCTCCTGCTCAGTGTTGGATTGCAGGTCAATCGCTTGGCGCAGGGCGGCCAGCAGGTCGGGCACGGTGATGAACAGCGAGGGGATGCCGGCTTGGGTAAGGTGATTATCCACCGCCGCGCAGAGGTGTGACTTGCCGCTGCCCCGCTCGCCCCAGATCACCAACCAGCGGCCCTCCGGCTGCGCGGCGAAGCGCTCAGCCGCCCGCAGGCACTGGACCAACACAGGGTTCTCCTGGCCGTTGAAGGTCGTGCGGAAGTTCAGAAAGGTCTGTTGTTGGGTCAGCTTGCTGCGCGAGGCAAAGGCCGCCAACGCCTGGACCTTCCAGCGTTGCGCGACGTTGCAATCGGGGCATGGCTTGAGGCCGCCAGCGGCGTCCAAGATGAAGCGCTTGTTGCCGCAGGTGGGACAATTCACCTCGCCATCGCGCGGCTCCACCGGCGCATCTGGGTCGCTGCGCGAGACGTGCTCTACGTCAGGCGTCTGCCTGTTGCTCGGCTTCAAGCGCGCGGCGAGCACGCTCCTCAACGGCTGCGCGCTGCTCATCGGTGTATTCAACCTGCTTGCGGCGGAAGGTGCGCTCCCGCCGAGCAGTCCTCGAGGTTCGCTTGCCATCGTTCGCTCCTTTATCAGGCGGCGCATCGGCCAGCACGGCGCTAATATAGTCCCAGCGCAGGGCATTGGCGGCTGCCGCTTTGTCGAACGCTGCCCGCCAGTGGGCTGGATCGGTAATCCGAGTGGCCAGCGCGTTGATCTGCGCCGCCACGTGGCCATCGAGTATGCGATTCACGCGGCGTTTGTATTCCTCGAAGGCAAAGCTGGCCGCCTCGTTCACAGGCGCCGGCACGAACAGGTCGGGCGAGGGCTGGCGCAACAGCTTCTTCACGTATGGCCAACTGCGCTTGTTGCGCTCGGCGGCGTAGCGAAATGCCGCTCGCCAAAGCGTCAGGTCGCTTATCTCTGGCCAGAGCGCCCGCATCTCCTCGACGATCGTCGCCGTGGGCGGCAGACCGAACGATGCCTCGTAGAGCGCGATCAGTTCGCGCAAAGCTTTTTCTTCTGCGGCGTGACAGCGTTGCAAGGCCAAGGCGGCCTCCTCTTGCTCGAAGAGCAGAGCGAGCAGGCCCTCAACGCCTTGCGAGGGAGGGAGTCGCCTGAGGGTCTGGCAGGTGGCGTGCGCGCCGAATAAGCCGGCGGCGCTGCGCACGATCTGATACTCCCGCCCGTTGGGCAGACGGCCCAAGCGCTCGCGCAGGCAGGATATCTCTTCGGGCAGCGCGGACGCGCCGGCTATGATCGTGCGGTAATACTCCGACGGTGCGGCTGGTGGCTGGGCTTCCAACCGACGCAGGCAGAAGCGCAGCGTGCGCGGCGGCGTGCCCGGCGGTCGTAAGTCGCGCAATGCCTCGTTCACGCCGGCGATGATCTCTGCCTCGCTGTAGCCGCGGGCCAGAAACTCCTCGAGCAGCGTCAAGTCGTCCGGTTCCGGCTGGTAGACCTCGATCCCCTCCAATCGCTCGATCTCGCGCGCGACGCGCGCCAGAAAGCTCAGCAGTGGCTGGGGCGGGCCGGCGAACTGAGCAGTTGCGCTGGTGATGGCCTCCACGGCGCGCCGGCCGGCGTCGTCGTTGGCGAAGTAGCGCCGTTTGCCCTCTTCCACGCACAATAGCGTGCCGCGCGCCACCGCCCGCTGCAGCGCGGGCCGCAGCGCGATCGCCGGGAAGCTCAACCCCTCGAAGATGGCCGGATGGGCCATCAGCTCATCTTCCGTGACGAACGGCGCCGGCGCTATCTTCTGGTCCAGCAGCGCCAGCGCTACCAAGCTGACCTTAAGCTCGGCCAGGTCGTCCACCTGGGCGAGCGTTTGAGCGATGAAGTTGGCGATGCGCTGGCTCATTGCTAAAGCTCTATCTTCTCCTTGGCTAGGTTCTTGAACGACGTCAAGCGCTTATCAAAGAACAGCATCACCTTGCCCGTCGGGCCATTCCGGTTTTTGGCCACGCTGATCTCGGCGACGTTCTTGAACTCGGTATCTGGGTTATACAACTCATCCCGATAGATGAATAGCACGATATCCGAGTCCTGCTCGATGCTGCCGCTCTCGCGCAGGTCGCTGAGCAGCGGGCGCTTATCGCTGCGCTGTTCGACCAGGCGCGAGAGCTGGCTGCCGGCGATCAACGGCACCTTCAACTCGCGCGCGATGGCTTTGAGTGAGCGCGAGATGTACGATATCTCCTGCACGCGATTCTCGCTGCGCCTGCCGTCCTCGCCCGTCATCAGTTGCAGGTAGTCCACAATGATCAGGTCAAGCCCATACTCCTGGTAAATGCGGCGCGCCTTCACCCGCAGCTCAAGCGGGCTGAGCGATGGCGTGTCGTCTAGGAAGATCATCAGGTCCGACATGCGCATCATCACCCGCGTGACGATCCCCCACTCGTCGTCCTTGAGTTCCGCCGTGCGCAAGCGTTGCGAATCAATGCCGGTCTCGCTGGCGATGAAGCGCTGGACCAGTTGCTCGTTGCTCATCTCCAGGCTGAAGATGGCCACGCGCTGGCGGTATTTGAAGGCTGCGTGATAGCCGATGTTGAGCATCAGCGACGTCTTGCCCACGCCCGGGCGGGCAGCGATGACGATGAGATCGCCCTTCTGTAGGCCGCCGGTGAGCTTATCCAGGTCGTGGTAGCCGGTCGGGATGCCGAGCGGCTCGCCGCGGTGCTCGTGCAGATACTCCAGGCGCTCGAAGAAGTCGCTGACCGCCTTGCGGATGGGCACCATGTGGCCGTCGCCGCGCCCTTCGGTGACGCTGAAGACGGCTGCCTCGCTGCGCTCGATGACTTGCTCGATGGGCAGCGATTGGTCGTACGATAAGCGCGCGATCTCGCTGGCGGCGTTGAGCATGCGCCGGCGCAAGGCCAGCGCTTCTACTGTGCGCGCGTAGGCTTCGACGTTGAGCGCGGTGGGCACGGCGTTGGTCAGTTGGGCGATGTAGGGTTCGCCCCCAACCTCCTCCAGCCTATTGTGGTTGGCCAGCTCAGTCGAGACGGTGAGCAGGTCAATCGGCTCGCGCCGCTCATGTAGGCGCAGCATCGCCTCGTAGATCCAACGGTGCTTGACCAAATAGAAGTGCTCGACGGCCAGGAAGCCGGCTACGCGCGTGATGGCCTCTGGGTCTATCAGCAGCGACCCCAACACCGCTTCTTCGGCCTCAACGCTGTGCGGCGGCGCGACGAACGTCTCAACCATGGACAGGCGATTGTATCGAGCGAGCCGTCGCGTCTCATCCCCAGCTTATCGGCGGCTGTCAACATGCCCGGCGGATAAAAGCGCTTCATCTTCCACAGGGTGTTCACATGTTGCTCACAGAAACCACGTGGGGCTGGTCGCTGGTCATCGGCGTGTTGCTGGTTGGTTTGGCCAACGTGCTGGCCAACATTGGCTTCAGCCGCTGGGCCGCGCGGCGCGCGGTCGCCGATACGCCGATGGTCTCAGTGCTGCTGCCGGCGCGCAACGAAGAGGCCAATATTCAGGCTTGTGTGCGCTCCCTGCTCGCGCAGGACTATCCTTGCTACGAGGTGGTCGCGCTGGACGACGATTCAAGCGACGCCACCGGCGCGCTGTTGGATCGCATGGCGAGGGATGACGCCAGGCTGCGCGTCCTTCATCATCATAGCCCGCTGCCGGCGGGCGTAAACGGCAAAAGCCGCGCCTGCCAGATCCTGGCCGAGCACGCGCGCGGTGAGTGGCTGCTGTTCGTGGATGCGGACACGGTGCATCGGCCCGATTCGATCCGCGCCGGCATCGCGCGCGCTCAGGGCCTGGGGGTTGCCCTGCTCTCGGTCATCCCCAAACAGCGCATGGCGAGCTGGGGCGAGCGCCTGTTCGTGCCAGCTGGCTTCGCTTTAATTTACAACGCGCTTTCGCAATGGCGCGTCTATCTCGAAAGGCGCCACCGCTTTCTCAATGCTGCGGCCATCGGCCAATATGTGTTGGTGCGCCGCGATGCCTACTTCGCCTGTGGCGGACACAATGCCATCCGCAGCGCCATCTTGGACGATGTGGCGCTCGGTCGGCTGTTCAAGCAACACGGCCAGCGCATCGCGCTCATTGAGGGAGACTGGGTGAGCTGCCGGATGTATCGCAGCTTCCGCGAGGTGGTGGAGGGGTTCTCGAAGAACGCCTTTGCTATCCTGTTCAGCTCGCTCCCGCTCAGCCTGGCCTTTCTCGCGGCCTGTGTTGGGCTGTTCGTCTGGCCGCCAGTCGCCGCGCTGGTCAGCATCCTCGCCGGTCAGCCATCCTGGCCGGCGATCTTGGCCGTGGCGCTCACCGTTTTGGACGCAGGTCTGGTCGCCTGGCGCATCGGTCAACCCTGGTGGGTTGGGCTGCTGTATCCGGCCCAGTTCGTCATCGGAATGGGCATTCTGCTGAACTCGATGCGCTGGCACTACACCGGCCGCACGCGCTGGAAGGGCAGGTCGTTGGCCGGCTCAGCCCTGCGCTGAGCATGGCCTCGGCGGCGCTGTCGTCTGGCTTCGCGCTGACAGCGCTCGCTACAGTAGATCACGTGCTCCCAGTCGCGCGCCCACCTTTTGCGCCAGGTGAACGGCCGACCGCAAATGGGGCAGACCTTGGTGGGCAGGTCGCGCTTCTTCATGCTGGCTGCGCGTCATTCTATCCAGGCGCGCGCAGCGACGTCGAACCGCAGCAGTGTCGCGCCATCGCTGAGGGTCAAGATGCCACCCTCGGCTTGCACCACCCGCAACGCGCCTGTCAGGGTCGGCGCGGGGAGCAGGCGAGGCGGGAAGATATAGGCCCCCGCCCCGTCCAGGGTGAACACGGCCACACCGCCGCGCGCCTGTGTGTCGTCGCCGCCGGTGGCCGGGTCGCGCACCAAGCCAGCGAAGACGATCACTTGCGCGCTCTCCCAGGCGTTCTCGGCCAGGAAGTGCATCGCGCTCAGCGGGGGCAACACGCCTTCGACAATAGCGCCCTGGCCCGTTGGCTGGCGCACCACGTCGGCGAGCGGGCTAAACGCGCCGGTCATCTGGCTATTCATGCCGTTCGTGGTGGTGATGTTTTGCCAGGTGATGTCGCTGGGCGGAGGCAGCGGCATCGCGGTGCGCGGATCGGCGTTCAGGGCACTCTGAAGTTGTTCCCAGCCCTGCTGCGGCGTGTTGTCGGTGAGTCCGCCGCACGTGCCGCGGTCCTGACAGGCCTGCCACTGGGTCAGCAGCCCGCCGAAATTGAGCTTACTGCCCTTATTCAGCGCCCCGTAGAGGCTCATGCGATACCACTGGTCGGCGTTCACGCCGTTGCGCAGGTAGATTTCCGGGAACGGGATCACATACGCTGGCCCGTTCACCTGCCAGACGTCCTCCACCGTCCAGCCGTTGTTGGGCGATTGGGTTGGGTTGCCGGTCGTCGGGCAGCCATCGCAGGTGCCGAAATTGATGAACGGTCGGCTGGTTGCCTGCACGTATCCCTCGACCCAGGCTTTGGTCAGCGCCGGCGTGTTCCAGCTCATCTCGATATCGTTGCCGCCGAACACCGCCAAGCGGTCTTGGACATCGGGCGGCGCTTCAGCCTGCAACCAGGCGTGCAGTTGGCCGATCATCTGACCCCAGGCTTGGCCGTGAGCGCGGCTGGTGTCGAGCTGCTGGGTGGCGCCGCGATAGTTATTCGTGCCAATGGCAACCTTCAAGGTCGCATCTGGCGGCGCACACTCCCAGTAGCCCCGCAGAAAGCCCTTGGCCGCCTCCGCGATCACCTGGGTAGAGGCAAAAGGGTAACCAGGCCGGCGGTAGTAGATCACGCCATACACGCCCTCCTGAACCCACGGCTGGCCAAAGGCCAGGATGACCGTGCCGCGCTCACCGGCCTGGCCGGCAGCACAGCCCATCGCGTAGTGGTGGGCCGGATCGACCGTGCTGATGTAACGCGAGGTGGTCGCCCGCAGCGCTCCTGCTGACCCCTCGACCACCATCGGCAGGAAAGCCATGGCCGGCAAAGGCGGGAGCGCCGGCCTGGGCACAAAAGCGAGCGCGTCGAAGCCCACCCGCCGACTATTCGATGCCTCGCCGGTGACATCGGTGAGCTGCACGAAGTGCGGGCCGCTCGGGCCGAAAAGGTATGTCCCCAGGCTCACCCATTCGGCGTGGTAGCGGTTCTGGCTGATGGCGACCGTGGTGGTGACCCCGCTGACGACCACCTGGTAGCGCGCGTTGGTCGTAGTCGCGTTGTAGCGCGGGATGAAGGCAAACACCTCGTAGGTCATCGGCAGGGTGGCCGTGAGCGGCAATGACCAGCGCGCGTAGTTCACCGGCGCGCCGCTGCGCACGTTGCCGGTCCAGGTCATCGCGCCACCGTAATAGTTAAACGGCGTGCCGACTGCCGTATACCACCACTGCGGAGGGCCGAACTTTGCGAAGTTCGGGTCATTGTCGTCCACGACGACTGCCGACGGCGGCAGGGTAACCTGGGCGCGGGTCGGCGCGGATGCGAGCGAGACGCCCACCAGCACGGAAAGCGCTGTAATTGTTAGGATCAGCAGCCGCATACGCTGAATGCTAGCCTAATCCAGGTGCACGGCGCGTTCACCCAGCAGCCCCCGCATGCGAGAACATTGGAACCATCCCGCCTCGCCAGCGCGGCCCTGGCCAACACAGCCCGCTCAAGCGCACTTGGGGAGAACGGAGGCGTTCATGGATAGGGGCAGAACGCTGCGGGTGGGCGACGGCAGTGCCGTCGCCCACCCTCTATAGATTCTCCTTTGCCGGCAGCATCGTGTGGTGGAAGGTCGCCCCTATTGGTGATGCACCCGAGAGAACCGGCGAAGGTGCTGCCTTCGCCGGCCTGGCATTAGCATTGCATGCCCATTTGCCTCTCGAGCGCCTTCAGGCGCTCGCTCACTTGGGCATGCTTAAGCCTCAGCGTGGTCAGCTTCTCGCGCTCTTTCTCCACGACTTGAGGGGGAGCGCGCCGGCTGAAGTCGCTGGCCAGCAGGCGTTCGCTCCGCTCAATCTGCGCCTCCAGCTCGGCCAGCGTGTCGCTCAGGCGGCGGCGCTCTGCCTCCAGGTCCACCAACCCTTCAAGCGGCAAATAGACCATCGCCTCGCCCAAGGCGAGAGTCACCGCAGGGCGATTGTAGGTGAGGTGCTCAGCGATCGCCATCTCACGCGCGACCCGTGCCAACAGCTCAATGCCTTCGCTCATGGCCACGAAGGTGTCCACGTATTTGCCGGCGCTGATGTAGGCCATGACGCGCTTGCCTGGCTCGACGCCGTATTCTGCGCGCGCGTTGCGAATCGCATGGATGGCTTGCTGGACCAGGGCCATGCCCTTCAGCTCATCCTCGTCGGCGGATAGCTCGAATTCATCGGCGCGCGGGTAGGGCGCCAACATCAACGCTGGATAACTGAAGCTGGACAGCGGCCAACGACTGACTGCGGCCTCCTTCAGCCTCTGCCATAGCTCCTCGGTGACGAACGGCATGAAGGGGTGCAACAGGCGCAGGCTGGCTTCCATCGCCTGGAGCAGCACGGTTTGATTGAGCTGAACTTTTGAGAACTCCAAGTACCAATCGCAGAAGTCGCTCCAGATGAAGTCGTAAATGAGCCTGCCGGCCTCGCCGTACTCGTAACTGTCCATCAGCCGGCGCACTTCTTTGATCGTCTGGCGCAGGCGCGTGATGATCCAGCGGTCGGCCAGCGATGGCGCCGCGCCCTCCGCCGGACTGGAGAGCTTGCCCAGCACGAAGCGCACCGCGTTCCAGAGCTTGTTGGCGAAGTTGCGCGCGCCTTCGATGCGGTCGCTGCGCCATTTGCCGTCCACCTTATAGGCATCCATCTTGATGTCGTTGCCCGGCGAGCCGGCGGTGACCAGGAAGAAGCGCAGCGCATCCGCGCCGTAGGTGTCTATCAGCTCCAGGGGGTCTATGATTTTGTCGGGATGGCTCTTGCTCATCTTCTTGCCGTCGGCAGTGCGGATGAGGCCGTGCAGATATACGGTGGTAAACGGCACCTGGCCGGTCAACTCCAGGCCCAGCATCACCATGCGCGCGACCCAGAAGAAAAGGATGTCGTAACCGGTCTCCAGCATGGTGGTTGGATAAAACTGGCGCATGTCCTGCGTATCGCGCGGCCAGCCCAACACGCTGAAGGGCCAGAGGCCGGAGGAGAACCATGTGTCTAGCACGTCCTCGTCCTGGCGCAGCGCCACGTTCGGCCCCCAGTCGGCCCTTGCCGCAGCATAGGCCTCTTCCTCGCTGAGCGCGCAGTATTGGGTGGGCCTGCCGTTTGCCTCCCCTTGCTCGCCGACGACATACCAGACCGGGATCTGATGCCCCCACCAGAGCTGCCGGCTGATGTTCCAATCGCGGATGTTGTCGAGCCATTGAAACCAGACCTTCTCAAAGCGCTCCGGCACGATCTTGATGCGCCCGCTGCGCACGGCGTCGGCGGCCTTTTGGGCCATCGCCTTCACGTCGCACCACCATTGCAAGCTCAGGCGCGGTTCGATCACCGCGCCGCTGCGCTGGCCGCGCCCTAGCTTGACCATATATGGCTCAACTTTCACCAGCAAGCCTTCCTTCTTCAGGTCGGCCACCAGTTGTTCTCGACAGGCGAACCGGTCGAGGCCGGCGTATGGCCCAGCGTTGGCGTTCATGTGGGCCGTCTCGTCCATCACCTCGATAAAGGGCAAGTGGTGGCGCTTGCCCACCTCGTAGTCGGTGAAGTCGTGGGCAGGCGTCACCTTCACCGCGCCGGTGCCGAAGTCCTTGTCAACCACCGGGTCGGTGATGATCGGGATGGGGCGACCGAGCGCCGGCAGAACAGCGTGACACGCCACCAGGTGGGTGTAGCGATCGTCTTCTGGGTGCACCATCACGGCGGTGTCGCCCAGAATGGTCTCCGGTCTGGTGGTGGCGACGGTGATCCACTCGGTGGCGCCTTCGGCCCAGCGACCGCTGCCCCAGGGATGGTGCGGGCCTTCCCAGCGGTTGGTCTGTATCGGATAGCGCACGTAATACAGGAAGCCCGGCTCGCCCTCTTCCTCGGTCTCCACTTCCAGGTCGCTCACGCCGGTCAGTTGGACGGGATCCCAGTTCACCATGCGCGTGTCGCGGTAGATCAACCCCTTGTCATATAGGCGTTTGAAGGCTGTGCGCACGGCCAGCGAGCGCGCCTCGTCCAGGGTGAACGCCTCGCGATCCCAATCCACGCTGATGCCCATCGCGCGCTGCTGGCTATTGATGATGCGGTGCGAATGCTCCTTCCACTTCCAGACCTCGGCCAAGAACTCGGCGCGGCTCATCTGCCGCCGGCTGCGCCCTTCTTGCTCCAGCTTGCGCTCGACCACGGCTTGGGTGGCGATGCCGGCGTGGTCAGTCCCAGGCACCCAGAGCGTCCGCGCGCCCTTCATCCGGTGATAGCGCGTCATGAGATCTTCGATCGCGCTGGTGAGCGCGTGGCCCATGTGCAGCGTGCCGGTGACGTTGGGCGGCGGGATGGTGATGATGAACGGTGGCTCGTTAGGATCCAGATACAACTGGTTCTCCGGCTTGAAGTACCCGTTTGTCTCCCACCATTCATAAATGCGGCGCTCAACCGCCTTTGGGTCATACGTTTTGGCTAGCTCGGTCATCACTCACACCACCTCTCTAAAACAAAAGCGCCCTCTCAGTCCTATGTCGGACGAGAAGGGCGCTTCCCGCGGTACCACCGACGTTCGCCCGCCTGCGATGGCGAGCGCACTCAACTTCGCGCTAACGGGCGAATCCCGGACTCGGCTACTTGACGGTTCACCGAGCCAACTCACGAGCGACGTTCGGCAACTGCTCTCCGATGCGCGCTCTCAGCCCAGGGCGCGCACGCTCTGTCGGCGCACGGTTGCCTACTCCTCTCGATCACCGTTGTTGGCTATGCAATTGTCTAAGGAGATTGTACCATGCGGTCGTGCACGAGGTGCCTTGCCTTAGGGAGTGTTCGAATTCGGAATAAAAGGCCATATCGTTGGGCACACGTGTTGGTCATCTACAAGCGCATCGCTCGCGTCATCGCTGTGAAGCATCGAGCAGAGCAGTGATGCTCAGCGTATTGAGCGCGTCAGGGTCACCAGTGCCCTGCCTCACCCCATCACTCTCCCTGAGCGCGCGTTCAGTTATCATTCGCGCGAGGTCACGACCTTGCATCGCGCACTCCTGCTCATCCTGGCCGTTTACTTCACCGCCGGCGCGCTGTATGCAATCAGCGCACCCTTCCTAGAGGTCTCCGACGAAGTGCGCCACTACGCCATGGTCGAGCATTTGGCGCAGGGCAATGGGCTGCCGATCCAGGACGAGGCGCTCAACCAGCGTATCTTGGACGAGGAACGCCGGGCGCGCCGGCCGCTGACCTACTATGCCCAGGAGGGCAGCCAGCCGCCGCTGTATTACGCGCTGATGGCGCTGGTCGCGCTGCCGTTTGATCGCAGCGACCACGCCGAGCGGGTCTGGCCCAACCCACACGCCAAGCTGGGGCGCGCCGACGCGACCAACAATTGGAACCAGCTCATCCACGCGCCAGAGGCGGAATCCTTCCCCTGGCGCGGCACGGTGCTGGTCGTGATGTTGATGCGATTCATCGGGGTGGCACTCGGTGCAGTGACGGTCGCCGGCTGCTACGCGCTGGGGCAGATGCTGGGCGGACCGGCGATCGGCGCGCTGGCCGCGGCGTTGGTCGCCTTCAACCCAATGTTCGTGCACATCATGGCCTCGGTCAACAACGACACGCTGGCAACCACGCTCTCGACGCTGGCGCTGTGGCAGGGGGCGCGCCTGATCGAAGACAGCGCCGGCCTGCGCCGTGGCTTGCTGCTGGGGACGCTCCTGGGCGGCGCAGCGCTGACCAAGGCATCGGGATTGGCGCTTGTCTTGGTCGTGCCGACGTTCGTCCTGCTCGCCTGGCTGTGGCAGGCGCGCCAGGCGAGGCTGCCGCTGCGCGCCATGCTGCGGCAGTTGGCCGGCCTGGGGGCAGCAACGTGGCTGCCCGCTGCGCTGATCGCCGGCTGGTGGTATGGGCGCAACCAGTTGCTCTACGGCGAGTTCACCGGCACCAGCATGATGGCGCGCATCGCTGGTGCGCGCGAGACGCCCCCGTCCTGGCTGGCCCTGCTGGGCGAATGGGATGGCTTCTACAAGGCGTTCTGGGGCCTGTTCGGCGCGGTCAATATCCCTATGGACGAGTGGATCTACGACGCGCTGGAAGGGTTGCTCATTGCGATTGGCGGCGGGCTGCTGATAATCGCCGCGCACTGGCTCAGCCGGCGCGGATGGCGGTCGGATATGAACGCTCAAGCGTGGATCGCGCTGATGCTCTTCGCTGCCTTCGTCGTCGCGTTGGCCGCGCTGGTCCGATGGACCTCGCTGACGCTGGCCAGCCAGGGCCGGCTGCTCTTCCCGGTGATCGGCGCCTTTGCTGCCCTCGGCGGGTTGGGCCTCGCGCAGCTCGGCCGGTTGATCCTGGGCGAACGGTGGGGCTGGGCCGGGTTAGGGCTGGTGGTCGCGCTTGCCCTTTTGACTTTGCTCGCCCCGTTTCTATATATTCGGCCCGCTTACGCCCTGCCGCAGCGCTTCCCACCAGATGTCTCGCCGGCGCTCGACCAGCAGACTGAGCTGGTCTTCGAGCAGCAGATCCGCTACTTGGGGTTTCGCGTGGACACGCCCCGCCAGCGCGTTCGCCCCGGCGACGTGCTCGACGTGACGATCTACTGGCAGGGGCTGAAACAGATGCACCGCAACTACAGCGCCTTTATCCGCCTTTATGCCAAAGGCGATGTCCCCGTCCATGTCCTGGACACCT
>JAGHYX010000099.1 GCA_017743375.1 Chloroflexota bacterium | reverse complement strand
TTGCAAGGGGAGACGCACGGCTTGGACGAAAGGCGTAGCCAGGATGTTCAATCTATTCAAGAGCTGCTCGCTATTATCGCCCCACGCAGCAGTCGAGAAGACCTCGTGCTTGTAGAACGAGCCTATCGCTTGGCCGAAGCTGCCCACCGTGACCAGAAACGCTCCAGCGGCGAGCCATACATCACGCATCCCTTGGCAGTTGCCGGTATCTTGGCGCGCACCAAGCTCGACACCCCCACGATCATCGCTGCGCTGCTGCACGACGTGGTCGAGGATACCCCTGTGACGCTCGACGACATCCGCGCCCAATTTGGCGACGAGGTGGCCAGGCTGGTAGATGCGGTGACCAAGCTCAAGAAGCGCACCAGCAGCCAGCACGAATCGTCTGCCAGTGCATCATCTAGCGACATCGAGATCTTCGAATATCGCACCGAGCGCGACGCTGAGAGCCTGCGCAAGATGATGTTGGCGTTGGCAGACGATGTGCGGGTGGTGTTGGTAAAGCTGGCCGACCGGCTCCACAACATGCAGACGTTGGGGGCCCTGCCGCCGGAGAAACAGCGCCGTATTGCGCGCGAGACGCTGGATATTTATGCCCCGCTCGCCAACCGGCTCGGTATTTGGGAATGGAAGACGCAGTTGGAAGATCTCGGCTTTCGCTACGCCGATCCAGAACAATACGCATATCTAGCGCGCATGCTGGAGGTGGGTGCCGAGGAGCGCGAGCGCAAGGTGCAGCGCTACATCGTCATCTTGCGCGACGCCTTGGCCGAGGTCGGCATCCGTAACGTCGAGATCACTGGCCGCGCCAAGCAGATCTACAGCATCTGGCGCAAGATGCAGCGCAAGAACACCTCGTTCGACAAAATCCGCGACACGCAGGCCATCCGCGTGATCATCGAAGACGGCAGCGATGAGCTGCCGGCCAGTGATGGCTTTCAGGACATCACAACTGAGCATGGCAGTGGCACACCGGATGAATCCACTGATGTGTTGCCCAAGGACGACGCAGAGGTGGCGAACATCGTTGAGAAGCTCCAAGAGACAGCCCGGCACGACCGCCAAGCGCGATCGCGCGCGCAAAAGCTGGCCGAGCGCGAACAGCTCATGAGGCAGCCGAGTGTGCAACTGTGCTATGCCGTACTTGGGATCGTCCATAGCCTGTGGAAGCCTATCCCAGGGGAGTTCGATGACTACATCGGCTGCCCCAAAGACAACCGCTATCAAAGCCTGCACACGGCGGTGATCACCGAAGACGGGAGCACCCTGGAAGTGCAAATTCGCACCCGCTCGATGCACAAAGCCGCTGAATACGGCGTGGCTGCCCACTGGCTTTACAAAGACGACGCGCCGCTCTCGGCGGACTATCAAAAGCACATCGAGCAACTGCGCGAGGCAATTCGCGCGCTGGGCAGCGAGACAGAGGACGCGACCTCGTTTGTAGACGCGCTGAAGACAGACCAGTTCAAAGACACCGTCTTCTGCTTTACCCCTAAAGGCAAGCTGATCGAGCTGCCCGCCGGCGCCACCGTGCTCGATTTCGCCTACCGCATCCATACCGACCTGGGCCACCACTGCTACATGGCCAAGGTCAATGGCCGGCCGGAGCCGCTGACCTACAAACTGAAGAACGGCGATCAGGTAGAGGTGCTCACGCGCCCGAATGCCCAGCCCAAGCGCGAATGGCTGCATAACCCAGATTACCTTGCCACCAGCGCCGCCAAACACAAGGTGCGGCAGTGGTTCCGCCGCCAGGATCGCGAGCAAAACATCGTTGCTGGCCGCGAGATCATCGAGCGCGAGCTGAAGCGCATGGGCGTAGCCGGCTGGATGAAGCTGGCCGATGTCTTCCGCATCTTTAGGGTCGAGCCTGGCAAAGAGGAAGAGTTCCTGGAGCGCGTGGGCTACGGGAACATCACGTTGATGAGCATCTCATCGCGCATCCTCGAAGAGGAGCGTCGCCGCCAGCGCGAACAGGAAGAACGGCGCAACGGCCTGGCCGGCTTAACCGAGCTGATCCTGCCAAAGCGCCCATCGGCGCCGGAAAAGGGAGGCTATTTTGTCGTCGCCGGCGTGCACGACCTGCGCTGCACCGTGGCTCAATGCTGTAACCCGTTGCCCGGCGATCCGGTGATTGGCTACGTCACCCGTGGCCAGGGCGTGAAGGTGCACCGCCGCGACTGTAAGAATATTCTCAACGCCGAGCAGGAGCGGCTGGTCGAGGTGACCTACATCGGCAAGCCCAGCGAGGTCTTTCCTGTGCAATTCATGGTCGTGGCCGCCGAGCGCCCCGGCTTGATGGCTGAGCTGACCAAAGTGTTAGCCGATAATCAGATCAACATCATTGACTTAGGCATCGCCAAGCGCGATCTGCGCTTCGGCGAGGTGAGGGTCTGGATCAAAGCAGAATTGCCCAGCGCCGGCCAAGTGCCGGCAGTGATGAACAAACTCAAACAAGTGCGCAACGTCTTTGAGGTGACCCGGCTTTCCAAGCGCTGAGCTGGCCTAGAAGCGCGCATGCCCCTGCATCACAGGGGGAATGTCCACACCCAAAGCGCGCAGGATGCTCGGCGCGATGTCCATGATCTGCGCGCCTTCGATCTGCTGGCCATCTCCTGGCCGGCGCGGGTCGTGCCAGATAAACAAGCCGTCCTCGGCGTGGTTACAGTCATCTGGCCCGGTGTCGTTGCTGAAGGTGTGGATGGCGCCGTGCCCAAGCGACCCCACTGAGCGCCAGAACAGGTCATTGAAATACACGATCAGGTCCGGGGCTACCCCGTTCACCTGCTGATAGATATCCTGTGGCTTAAAGACGCGGGTGCGCATCGGCCGCCCGCGATGATCGGGGATGGCAGCTAACTTCGCGGCCAGCGCGTCGCGCACGGCCTCGTAGTCCGCCGGCGCGATAACGCCCTGCGGCTCGCGCCCTTTGACGTTTAAGAACACACGGCCGTAGTACCCGCCGCTGCCCCAGGCGAGGGTGCGCGACCAGTCCACCGCACCTTGCGCGCTGAGTTGTTCTAGCGTGACCAGTTTGCCGGTCTCCGGTATTTGTCGAAGTGATAAGTAGCCTTCGCGCCATAGCCACTCGTTCAGGCAAACGCCGCCATCCATGCGCTGTGCGCCGTGATCCGAGACGACGAGGACGATGGTGTCTTTGGGCAAAACAGCCAGCCATTCGCCCAGCTTGCGGTCGAGATGCACGTAGTAATCGTGGATCGCACGCTCGTAGGGGTTGCCGGCCTGATAGCGAAGGTGCTGCGGATCATGGTGGCTCCAAAAGCCGTGATGGATGCGATCTACGCCGATCTCCATCACGATGAAGAAGTCCCACTTCTCCCTCGCTATCAGTGCGTCCACGACCTTGAAGCGCGCATTGGTCATTGCGTATATCTGGTCGAGCAGATAGGCCTTGTCGTCGGTGCGGAAGTCCGGCACGTCGAACTCGTAGTCCGGCGCGATCCGCAACACCTCTTCTTTGAACTGCGGAGGGTAGCTAAATGGGCTGTGGCGGCCAGGCGTGAGGAAGTCGGAGATCAACAGGCCGTTGAGCGGCTTGACCGGGAAGGTCTGCGGCACGCCGATCACGATGCTGCGCTTGCCGGCCTCGCTCAGATAGTCCCAGACGCGGGGCGCGCGCACGTGCTCGGAGGTCGCGGTGACCATGCGGTCGTAGGAGGTATCGGCCCGATTGCGAAAGCCGTAAATGCCCAACACGCCTGGATCCCGCGAGGAGAGCATCACGCTCCAGGCCGGCACGGTGATAGCGGGGATGCACGAGCGAAGCCTGCCCCAGTAACCCTGGCGCATCAGCCGGCTGAGGGTCGGCAGGTCGTCTCGCCAGCGCTCGAAGACCAGCTCCGGCGCGGCGCAGTCCAGGCCAAAGACGAACAGACGCCGAGGGGAGCGGCGAAAGAAGGAAGGCAGCTTCACAAGGAGCGATTGTATGCCGTGAGCGCTCTGTGGGAGTGCGCGTTCACCAGTAGGGGCAAAGCCATCCCCAGCGACTTTTGCGTTTGCATTGATGGAGGGACATTCTCTGAACCCGCGGCGCTTTGAAGAGGCCGGGGGCCGCCTGTGCCACTCCGCGGCGCTTTTCAGGGAGCGACATCGTCGCCCCTGCCTGTGAACGCACCCTCGCGCAGCCGGCATAATTTAAGGAGAGGTGAGAACGATGAGCACATCTGGCTATGCCCATCCCGAAGCGCTGGTCAGCACCGAATGGCTGGCCGAGCACTTGTCTGATCCCGGCATCCGCATCGTCGAATCCAACGAAGACCCTTTGCTCTACGACACCGGCCACATCCCCGGCGCGATCAAGATCGACTGGACGGCCGACCTGAACGACCCGATTCGACGCGACTATCTGGACTCGGCGCGCTTTGCCGAGCTGATGCGCGAGAAAGGCATCGCCAACGATTCGTTCGTTGTGTTCTACGGCGATAGGAACAATTGGTGGGCGACATATGCGTTCTGGGTCTTTCAGTTGTTCGGCCACACCAAGGCAGCGATCTTGAACGGAGGGCGCAAGAAGTGGATTGATGAAGGGCGGCCGTTGACGCGTGAGGTGCCGTCCTATCCGCGCACTGACTACAATGCCCCGCCGCGCGACGACAAGACCATCCGCGCCTTTCGCGACGAGGTGCTTCGCCATGTCCAGCAGCATGGTGTATTGGTGGACGTGCGCAGCCCGGCCGAGTATCGCGGCGAGCGCGTGCACATGCCCGAATATCCGAACGAGGGCGCGCTGCGCGGTGGACACATCCCCGGCGCGAAGAACATCCCCTGGGCGCAGGCGGTGCAAGAAGACGGCACCTTTAAGCCGCGCGAGGAGCTAGAGGCCCTTTACACCAGTCAGGGCGTAACACCCGATCAAGAGGTTATCACGTATTGCCGCATCGGCGAGCGCAGCAGCCACACCTGGTTCGTGCTCACGTATCTGCTGGGCTATCCGCGCGTGAAGAACTACGACGGAAGCTGGACGGAATGGGGCAACTCGGTGGGGCTGCCGATTGAACGCTAGACGGTCGCCGGTGCGTCTTGTCCTTCTGGTCGGGCGCGCTGGGCTTCAAACTCAGCGATCAGCGCTTGCCACTCTTCGTCCAAGCCATCGGTGGTGACGCCGTAGAACACGCTGACGCGGCCATGGGCGTCGCGGATCGCCAGGTCGTAGCGTCGCTTGCCAGCGCGCTCCTCGCCGGCCAGCACCGCACGGTTCCCGCGCCACGCCACGTCTTCTGGGCCGTATGGGTGCTCGGCGAACTGGGTGATGGCATAGTGCCAGAGGTCTCGCGCGCTCTTCATCGTCACGTTGCGGATGATGGTGTTGTTGCGCAAGTCGCGCACGGTGAAGTACATGCTGCCATTGCGCTCCTCCATGGCCAGCACCTGCACGCCAGTCCTCGGCGTACCCGGCAGGTTCGCTGCGCCGTTCGCCACCGGCGCGGCAGGAGCAGTGATCACCACGGTGGACTTCTCCTCGCTGCGACCGGCGATCGCCTGAGTGGGCTGAGGTGAGGGTGTCGCCCTAGACGAGGCCGGCACGGCCTTTTGCTGCGGAGGCCGCCTGACCTGGTGCGCTGTTTGTGCGTGCCGCTGGGGTGGACCAGACGACGGGTTGACCGGCTGTGCCTTCTGGTATCCCCGACGGGCTAGGGCGACGATCTCATCCCGCGTCGCTGGACGGCTGGTCGCGCCCTCACGCACGAAGAACCGCCCGCCATCCAGCGCATACGGTGGGTCTGCGCCCTGCGGCACGTTGATATGAAGACACAACGCGCCATCCGGCATCGTGCGCACGTGCACAGCCAGGTTCAGGCGCGGCGTGAGATGCGCTTCGATATCTTGCGCCAGTTGTTGGGCCATCGCAGCGACCTCCTCTCGACCTTCCGATTTTTTGCCGGCTCGTGTGGGGCAAGTGATCAGCAGGTCTCCCCCTTCGCCGTTCGCCATCGCGCAGATGTCGGCAAGCACGCGCGCAAAGCGGTCGCCACGTTTGGGCAGCGCCTGATGCAACGCCAATCGTGGACCTGGGCTGGCCTGCAGCAGCGTCGCCAACGGGTCTTCGGGACAGTCAAGCACGTCAAAGGCAGGCCGCACGCGGTCAAATGCTTGGCTGAGGAACAGCGCACGCAGCGCGGCGAAGCTCACGGTCTCGAGCTGGACTTCGGTAGTGCGTTCGCCCACCCCCAAGCGCTTAGGATGATTTGGGCTGCCGGCGACGCGATGCGCATCGCTGCCTTGAATAATGAACATGCGCCGTGGGTATTCGGGCTTGCTGCCGTCGAACAGGCGTGCGCTGGAGCCGCGGCCGCGGTCGAGGTCGGTGAACTCCAGAGCATGCAGATGGGGGTCCTGGGTGAAGGCGATGCGCGTCTGGCCGCCCAAGTTCAGCCCGCGCATGGCCACGCCGTTCGTGGAGTTGGCGTGCGCGGCGATGGCGATGCCGCCGGCGGCGTCTATTGCGGCGTACGCTTTGAGCACGTCGCTGGTCGCGCCGGCTTCGGTCAATCCTCTATCCAACGCTGCGCCGGGCACGCCCAGGTCGATCAGGATGTGCTCGATCTCGCGGAGCGGCTTATCGGGTGGGAAGATGCCGAGGACGTGAAAGCCGAACGTCGCGGTGAACTCGAAG
This sequence comes from Chloroflexota bacterium, assembly GCA_017743375.1. GTDB lineage: Bacteria > Chloroflexota > Anaerolineae > J036 > Brachytrichaceae > JAAFGM01. Next base: position 2,133 of record JAGHYX010000099.1, on the reverse strand, counting down.
CCGGGCAGGACGAGGATCTTTTGCCGCAGTCGGCGGTATTCGTTCAAGCGCGCCTGTTCGTCGGCCCGAATGCGGCCAAGTTGCTCCAGGTATTCCAGACGCGCGATCTCGTCGAGCATGGCGCGGTAGCCGTTCACCGTGTTGTGGTCGGTGAAGGCGATAATGTCCAGGCCGCGTCGCTCCGCCTGCTTCAGAATGTCCAGATAGGTGCGGCCTGGCTCTTCGTAATCGTGCGAAGCTGGCGTGTGAACGTGAAGGTCTATCCGCCGCCATGGGAGGGAAGGCGTGCCCGTGCCAGGTGTCGCCCCTTTTCTGCGCGGCTTGGCTGCGTCATGCGCGCTGTCCCTCTCCGTAGAAGATCGTTGAGCGCTTTGTGCCGTTTCTCGGCGTGCTTCTGGTGTGCCTGTTGGCGTGGTGCTTACCGCCGAATTCCTTCTTCTGGCCATGGTGTTGGGGTCGTTCGTAGGTGCTTATCCTTGCGGCGAACCTCGTGGGATTTGACCGCCGTTGGCTTAATCCTCGCTAAGTAAAATCAACACTGGCTTCCTAAGATGTACAAGGATCTACGAGGCAGATATAAGAATTACATTAGAGACAGGTTGGTGCTAGATGCTTAATACGAAGACGCGCACAAAGATCATCTGCACACTGGGCCCGGCGTGCGACCACGAGGATGTGTTGCGCGGCATGATCGACGCTGGGATGTGCGTGGCCAGGCTGAACTTCTCGCACGGCAGCCACGCCGAACATCAGCAGCGCATCGAGCGGCTGCGCAAGGTGGCCGCCGAGGTCGGCGCGAACATCGCCCTGATGGGCGACCTGCAGGGGCCCAAGTTTCGCATCGGCCGCCTGCGCAACGCCTCGATCCAATTGGCGCGCGGTCAGCGCGTCGTGCTCAGCGCTCGACCAGACGCTCAAGCCATCCCTCTGCCTCATCCCGAGTTGCTCACCGCGGTTCAAGTTGGGCAGCGCGTGCTGCTCGACGACGGGGCGATCGCGCTGCGCGTCACCGAGCGCCTGGATGCGGCATCGGTCGCCTGCGAGGTGCTCGCAGGCGGAGAACTCACTGCCAACAAAGGCGTCACCGTGCCTGGGTTGGCGCTTGCCGGCCCAAGCCTGACGCCGAAGGACCGCGAGGACGTGCAGTTTGCGATCGCGCAAGGGCTTGACGCGCTGGCTGTCTCGTTCGTGCGCAGCGCCGAGGATGTGCATGCCCTGCGTCAGCTCGCCCACAACCTGGGCGGCGACCCGCTGATCGTCGCCAAGATAGAGAAGCCGGAGGCGATGGCCGACCTGCCGGCCATCGTGCGCGCCAGCGACGTGGTGATGGTCGCCCGTGGTGATTTGGGCGTGGAAGCCGCGCCGGAGGAGGTGCCTTTCTACCAAAAGCGGATCATCCTGGCCTGCCTGCGGGCCGGCAAACCGGTGATCACCGCCACCCAAATGCTCCAGAGCATGATCCATGCGCCGCAGCCCACCCGCGCCGAGGCCAGCGATGTGGCCAACGCCGTGCTGGATGGCAGCGATGCGCTGATGTTGAGCGGCGAGACGGCCATCGGCGAGTTCCCGCTCCAGGCTGTGCAAGCCATGGCCCGCATCGCAGCACACGCCGAAGCCAGCGCCATTTATCAGCCGGAGAAGCTGCTGGACGCTGCCCGCGATCTGCTGGCAGATGAACTGGTCACGCCCACCGACCGGCAGACGGACGCGATCACGACCGCGGCCGTGCACGTCGCCACGAGCATTCGGGCGAAGGCCATCGTGTGCGCATCGGCGTCTGGCTTCACTGCGCGCATGGTCTCGCGCCACCGCCCCAGGATGGCCATCGTCTGCCTGACGCCCCACCGGCGCACCCAGCGCTACACGGCCTTCATGTGGGGCGTGCAGACGGTGATCACCGAGACGCGCCGATCGGATGCCGAATCCCTGTTCAGCGCGGCGTGTCAGGCGGCGCGCCAACTGGGTGATGTCGGGGCAGGTGACCAGATCGTCGTCACCGCCGGGCTGCCGCTCGGCAGCGGAGCGGGCCACACCAACGTGATCCGCGTGATGCAGGTGAGCTAGCTCACTCCAGCTCCTCGCGGCGGGGCGAGTGGCGGCGCATAGGGGGCTGGCTGTCTCTTATACACATCT
>JAGHYX010000098.1 GCA_017743375.1 Chloroflexota bacterium | reverse complement strand
CCCCAACCCCCACCGCCACCCCGATCATCCTGATGCCGATGGCCGACCTGGTGCTCGAATCGGTCGAGGTGATCGACGTCATCCGCCAGCGCCGCCAAAACCCGCAGTTCGGCAGCAACCCCAACGCGCCGGCGTTCATCGAGGGCGACATCGAGGCCATCGTCGTGCGCGTCCCGCGCAGCTACCAGACCATCCTGGCCTGGGCCGCCAACGCCAGCGCCCTGCGCTTCACCATCGCCAGCCCGCTCCTCGACCCCACCGTCGCCCCGCTCCCGCGCGCCGGCGTGGACTGGAAGAGCTACGCCGAGCTGTATCGCTGGAAGGTTGACCAATCCATCGCCCGCGGCGAGACGCTGAGCAACACCCTCTACCCCGCCTACGTCGCCACCCTCCAGGCCGCTCAGCCGCCCGACGAAGCCCTCGCCACCCCGCAGCCATGAACGGTAACGAAGTCCGACTGGTCGCCGCCCTCAGCAGTTGGGGCGACGAGGCCGCCCTCTACAACGCCTTCTCCAGCGGCGCAGGCGGCCGCATCGTCCTGGTCGGGCGCGCGACCCACCTCGCCCAGCTCGAAGACCAAGTCCGAACCTACCAGGCCAACGTGGTGCTGATCGACCATCAGTTGGTCAAGAACACCGAGGGCGAAAAAGCGCTCGCCGACCTGATCCAGCGCCTGCGCCACAACGCCGAATACCCCATCGTCACCATCGGCGTGGTCTACGACCCCAGATGGACGCAGATATTCGAGGAGATGGGCGCCCTCGGCCACATCACCGGCCCGATCGGCCCCCAGCAGATCGAGGAGCTGCGCAACGACCTGCCCGTGGCGCTCCAGATCGCCTACCAGGAGCGCCTGCGCCCGGACTACATCCAGCGCTTCTCCGACTCCGCCCTGCGCATCATCGACTCCGGCGCGTGGCAACGCCACCAGATCGCCATCTGGTCAACCAAGGGCGGGGTGGGGAAGACCTTCATCAGCCGCGAGATCGCCGTCGCCCTCGGCGTGCTGGCCGACCGGCGCACCCTGCTGATCGACGCCGATATGAACTGCGGCAAGCACCACCTGCACCTGCCGATCAGCGCCGACCGCAACGTCTATAGCCTGGCGACGGTCTATAAAGCCAACCGCAACACCCTCACCCCGGCCATGGTGCAGCAGCACCTCCAGCGCTATCAGGGCACCAACCTGTACATCCTGCCCGGCGTCTACGACATGACGCTGGGCGGCGCGGAGGTGCTCAACGGCCCGCAGGGCGAGGACTTCGCCAACGCCCTGATGGACACCGTGGACACCATGGGCTGGGACTTCGTCGTGTGGGACCTCGGCCAGTCCTACTTCGTCCCCATGCACCTGGTGCCCTTGCGCCGCGCCAGCCTGATCCTCGTGATCGTCACCGCCGAGAAGTCCACCGCCATCACGGTCGAGCTCGCCCTCGAGGGCCTGCGCAAGCAGATCGCCATCGAGCCGGAGCGCTTCAGGTTGCTCATCAACATGTGGGACGAGTCGCTCGGCCTGAGCGCCCGCGAGCTGGTCGAGCGCACCAAGCTGCCCGAGTTCGCCCGCATCCCCTACGACGGCAGCTTGAGCGTCCACAAGTCGCTCAACTACGCCAAGCCGTTTGTGCTGGAGAAGCCCAACCCGGTCTCCGACGCCCTGATCAACGCCGTCGCCGGCATCTACCGCCCGCTCACCACCATCTGGGCCAAGCGCGGCGGCGCAGTGCACAAAGAGCGCAAACTGCCATTCCCATTCTTGCGTAGATAGCCATGCCACTGTTCGCCAAGCAACCCCCCGTCAACGGCGCGGCAGGCGCGCCGCCACCACCACCGCCGCCACCACCGGCAGCCGCGTCAACGCAGCCCCAGACGGAGCATGAGCGCCCGGCCATCCGCGTGGTGGACACCAACACCAGCCTGCGCCAGGCGATCGCCGAACAGCAGCGCGCCGAGGCCGCCGGCATAGACATGCGCGCGCGCGCCCGCGAGCGCTACGCCCTGAGGATCGCCCCCGAACGCTCAGGCATTAGCCTGAGCGAGCTCAACGAGGGCGGCCCGGCCGTCCGCGCCCGCGCCGAGCAGATCGCCCGCGAGGTCGTCAAAGAACTCCAGGACGAGGGCCTCAACGGGCGCGGCCCCCTCCTCGACGACGCCCAGGCCGAGGCCATCGTCCGCTACCTCCTCGACTACCAGTTCGGCATGGGCCCGCTTGAACCCCTCTTCGGCGAGAACGACGTCGAGGACATCGTCGTCAACAGCCGCCCGGGCAAGGACGGCAAGCCCTACTGCGAGGTGTGGACGTACCGGCAGTCCGGCAAGCGCCGCGAGGACATGGAGGTTGACCCGTACGAACTCCTGGCCGTGATCAACCGCCACGCCAGCGAGCAAGGCCGCGCCCTCAACCCCGCCAACCCCATCCTCAACGCCCGACTGAAGAACGGCTCGCGCATCAACGCCATCCTCGACCCGGTCTGCGACCCGGCGATCGCCGTCACCATCCGCCGCCACCGCCTGGTCGCCCGCAGCTTCAGCGACCTGGTGCGCCTCGGCTCGCTCAGCGAGGCCGCCGCCGATTTCCTCTGGCTGGCCACCCGCGCCCGCCTCGCCATGATCGTCGCCGGCGGCACCGGCTCCGGCAAGACCAACATGCTCAACGCCATCGCCCGTACCGCCGACCCCGACGAGCGCGTCGTGGTGATCGAGGACACCCGCGAGCTCGAGCTGGCCGTCAAGGACGTCGTCTACATGGTCACCGTCCAGGGCGACCGACCGATCACCCAGCGCCACCTGGTCGCCAACGCCCTGCGCATGCGCCCCGACCGCATCGTGCTCGGCGAGGTGCGCGGCGGCGAAGCCTGGGACGCCGTCAAAGCCGCCAACACCGGACACGACGGCACCCTCGTCACCGTCCACGCCGAGGACGCCGAGGGCGCCATCGGGCGCTTCCTCCAACTCTGCCGCGAGGCCGAGGAGACCGCCCAGATGCCCGAACGCACCGTGCTCGAGTTCGTCGCCAGCGCCTTCCAGCTCGTCGTCTTCCTCGCCCGCCGCCGCATGCCCGACGGCAGCTACAAGCGCGGCGTGCTGGAGATCGTCGAGTCGCCCGGCCACGTCCGCGAGGGACGACCCGTCCTCAACCCCATCTTCGTGCTGCGCGACGGCAAGCTGACCTGGACCAACTACCGCCTGCACGAGCGCGTGCGCGAGAAAATCATCAACGCCGGCTTCAGCGAGGCCGAGATCGAGGCCGCCCTGCAGGGCAAGCTCGGCAAGTGGAGGGAGGCATGAACGAGTCGCTGATCGACCCGCTGCTTAACCTCGTCGCGCGGATAGACGGGCAGACGGTGATGTTCGCCCTGATCGCCGCCGCGGGCGCGGTGCTGACCTGGCTTGGGCTGACCAGCGTCCGCCGCATCAGCCTGGCCGAGGAGGCCGCCCGCATCCGCGGCATCCGCCAGCCCACCCTGGCCGAGCGCCTGCAGGCCAAGATCGACCAAAGCGGCGTCCAGGTCAAGCTGCACGAGCTGATCCTGACCGGGCTGGCGCTGGGCGCAGCGCTCGGCGCGCCGCTCGCCTTCCTCGGCTACTTCGCCGCCGCCATCCTCGCCCTCGCCGCCGGCCCGCTCGGCTACTGGCTGGTGCTGATGCGCCGGCGCGACGCCCGCCTGCGCGAGTTCCGCGAGGCCCTCCCCGACGCCATCGACGACTGCGCCGACCACATCGCCGTCTACCGCAGCGTCCGCCGCGCCGTCGAGGAGCTCGCCCAGCACGGCCCCGCCCCCCTCCGCCCGATCTTCCAGGGCGTCCTGGTCGAGGCCGGCACCCAGCCCCTTGCAACCGCCCTCGCCCGCGCCGGAAAACTCCGCAGCGAGGTCTTCTACCAACAGTTCTTCGACGCGCTCGCCAACGCCGAGACCAAGGGCGGCGACGTGCGCGAGGTGCTCGCCCGCATCGCCTCCGCCCAGCGCGCCCAAAACGCCCTCTACCGCCGCATCTACGCCAAGCAGGCCAGCGGCCGCCTGATCGGCCTGCTCTACGGCATCGCCCCCACCGCCTTCCTGATTTTCTTTTCTCTTTTCGGCGGCGAGACCTACCTCGACTTCTTCCGCTCGTTCGTCGGCCAGATCGCCCAAATCTTCGTCGTCGCCAGCGGCGCGCTCACCTGGTGGCTGACCGGCAAGATCGCCAGCCGCGGCCTCTACCTCGGCGAGTCGCCCATGCCCACCCTGGTTGACGACCAGCCGCTGCTCAGCGCCGACGAGCCGCTCAAAGCATGGAGGTGACAGGATGACCGAGCTCATCCAGCAGATCGACGCAACCCTCGCCCAGATCGGGCCGGCCCTCCCAGGGAGCCTCCCCTGGGCCTTGCTCGCGCTGGCCGGGGCCGCCTTCTTCGCCATGGGGATCGGCCTGTTCGACGCGCCCCCCTTCCTGCGCATCCCCATCAGCGGCAAGGTCTCGCTCGGCCAGGAGGTCGCCCGCCTGCGCAACGAGCAGCCGCGCCGCCAGCCCAGCGCCCTCGAACGCGCCCTGATCCTCCCCGTCGCCGAAGCGCTCCAGCGCCGCGCCGCCGAGTCCGAAACCGCCTGGCTGGAACGCGCCCTCGACCTGCTCGACTACCCGCCCCCCTACAGCTCGACGACCGACTTCTACGCCCAGCGCGTGCTGTGGGCCACGCTCGGCTTCGTCGCCGGCGCCCTGATCGCCGCCGCCCTGGTCAGCGCCGGCTTCGCCATCTTCGCCCTGATCTTCCCGCTCGCCCTCGGTCTGGCCGGCTACCAAATCCCCAAAAGCGAGATCAACGGCAAGCTCAAGCGACGGCGCGAGGAGATGCTCTTCGAGCTGCCCTACACCCTCGACCGGCTCGGCGTGGCCACCGTCGCCGAACGCTCGCTCGGCCAGGGCCTGGTCGTCACCTTCTCCGCCCCCCAGGGCGGCTACCTCGCCCGCGAGTTCCGCCAGGTCGTCGCCGACTACCTGCGCGCCGGCAGGCTGGTCGAAGCCCTCGAGCGCATGGCCCGCCGCAACAGCGACGTCGAGCTGGTCGCCCGCGCCGCCGAACGCCTCGCCATGGCCGAGCGCGAAGGCACCGACGTCCTCAACGCCATGCGCGTGGTCGGCGAACGCGCCCGCGTCATCGTCGAGAGCATGATCGAGGAGCGCGGCGAGCAAAACCAAACCCTGATGATCGCCCCCACCCTGGTCGCCCTGGTCGGCATCATCATCGCCGTCGCCGGCCCCTCCGTCGCCCTCCTGTTCAGAGGATTGGGGTTTTAGGAAAGAATTCCTAGCCGCGCCCGCCGCGCGCGGCTGACAATGCAGGCATGAACACGATGTATTGGCTCGCCCAACGGTGGATGGCTGCTGCCGCGGACGGCAGCCATGCGCTCGACATCCGCGACCGAAGAGGACTTGACGCTGTATGGACGTTGATCACCATCGGCGTGATGGCCGTGCTCGCCGTGCTGATCTTCGCCATCGTCCCCAGCTTGCAGCGCGCAGGGCAGAAGATGAACGACGCCCTGCAACAAGCGCCGTGGGATGGCGGCGGCGGCGGCGGCGGTGGCGGCTAAAGATGGTGAGCATCAAATCACGCCAGGGAGTATCTGAGGCGACCGGCTACCTGATCAGCCTGCCGGTGATGTACATCGCGCTGGGGCTGTTCGTGGTGCTGGCCTGGTGGTTCTGGACGCTGGCGGCCAACACCGCCGGCGTCAGCCAGGGCGCCCTGACCAGCGGGATGGGGCTGGACGGCGAAGCGCGCCGCCGCCAAATCGTCGCCGCCGCCCTCGGCGGCTTCGCCCAGCCCTACCGCGACGCCCAAGTCCAACAGGATGAGCGCTGGGTGATGGTCTCGGTCGAACACAGCTACCCCGTGCTCGGATTGATGATCGACCTCGACGAGATGCGCGTGCGCGCCCGCTCCTTCGCCCGCCGCGAAGGGTTCTACGGCCTGCCGGGAGGCGAATGGGAATGAGGTCCAGGCGCGGCCTGAGCGAGCTGATCGGCACGCTGATCGCGCTGCCGCTGATCATCGCCGCCATCGGCGCGACCGTCTACTTCGGGCGCGGCTTCTACCTGCGGGCCGCGCTCGAAGACACCGCCAGCGTCGGCGCGCGCTGGGCCTCCACCAGCCTGAGCGGCCAGCAGGGCTGCGCCCAGGCCCTCGAGGCCATGAGGCGCACCCTCAGGGGCTACTACATCGACCCCGCCGGCGCGCGCATCACCGTCCGCGCCGAAGAGGTCTGGGGGCGCGGCCTGTTCGCCCGCGTCAGCGTCAGCTACCGCCTCGACCAGCGCAGCGTCCCCATCTTCGGCCCGCTGCTCGGCTCGCCCACCGTCAGCGTCAGCTACGCCACCCCCATTGACCAGTTCAACGCCCGCCACGGAGAGGAGGGATGGTCGCAGTGCAGCGGTTGACCGACCGCCGAGGCGTCAGCCTGCTCAGCTTCCTGCTCGTCTTCTCGCCCGTCATGATCCTGCTGATGAGCATGGCGATCGACGGGCTGAGCACCGTCGCCACCTACCGCCGCGCCCTCGGCCTGGCCGACGTCGCCGCCCGCGCCGGCGCCGCCACCCTAAGCTACAGGGGCGGCGGACGCGCCGTGGATACCGGCTGGGCCTGCTTCAACGCCCAGCTCGCCCTGTGCACCAGCGCCAACTGCACGGCCCTGAGCGCCACCTGCACGGCGGACGACTCGTCGGTCACCGTCAGCGTTGAACTCGAACCCCCGCGCATGCTGCGCGGCCCGTTCGCCGTCGGCCCGCAGCGCGTCCGCGCCACCATCACCGCCGAACCCAGATCGGGAATCGCCGCAGAGGACTAATCCATGAACACCGTCCGCGCCCCCGCGCCCGTCGCCGCCTTCAGCCTGCTGATCTGCCTGCTCGCCGGGCTGGTCGGCGGCTTCGGCGTCGGCTACGGCATCGCCCAGCGCGAGGCCAACGCCACCCTCGAGCGGATCGCCAGCACACGCGAAATCGCCAGCCCACAACCCGACGCCGATGAGCCGGAAACCCTCGGCAACGTCAGCCCCACCGCACCCCTCCAGGACGCCGTGAGCTACGCCCGCCGCGGCCCGGCAAACGCCAAGGTCGAGATCGTCGTCTTCTCCGACCCCCGTTGCCCCTACTGCCGCCAGCTCGCCCGCGAGGTCGAGCCCAAGCTGCTCGAAAAATACGGCGACCAGATCGCCATCACCTACCGCCACTTCGCCATCCTCGGCGAGGACTCCCGCCGGCTCGCCGTCGCCCTCGACTGCGCCGGACAGGCCGGCAAGTTCTGGGACTACCACGCCCTGATCTACAGCGAGACGCCCCCAGAGGCCGGGCGCGAGAGCCTGATCGCGCTCGCCAAGCAGATCGGCCTGGACGAGGCCCGCTTCGGCGCCTGCCTCGACGCCCCCAACCGCCAGGTGGACGTCGACTTCGAGGTCGCGCGCGCGCTGCGCGTGCGCGGCACCCCCGCCAGCTTCGTCAACGGCGTGCGGCTGAACGGCGCGCTGCCGCTGGATTACTTCACCGCCGCGGTTGACGAGCAGCTCAGGCTGCTGGCCGAGGACCAGGGCGGGCGATAAGCTTAGAGTTTGATGAGTTCTCAGCTTGTGGCCTCCTTTTTCCCCGCGTTGTGGTATAACAAATACAAAGGAGGTCGCCATGAGAAAGCTAATTGGATTTGAAGACTTGAACTTTTTCTGCCCCCCAGAGTGTCACGGGCAGATCGTTATCCGATCGTACGCCGCGTATTGGCCGCTCGTGTTCGCACTGCACGACGACCAGTCCTATCCCCTCACTGACCCCCGTCGCATCACCTACTGGGTCACCCTATGCGACCGCCCCCGCAGGCTGTGGTGCTGGGGGCCAAAAGATGAAGGGTGGGAATTCGAGAGCGACGACTGGGAGCGAGTCTCGCCCAGGCAGATAGACGCGCTCCTGCGCTGGGCGAGGAATTACAGCAAGCCCGTCCCCCCGCGCTCGTTAATGCGGAAAATCCTGGAAAGGTTGGGGTGGGGGTAGCCGTGAACCTGAGATTCGTACACCCCGTCTCTCCCCCCAGCCGCATCACCTACGACGCCCTCGCCGCCCTCGCCCGCCAGGGCCTCGGCAAGGCCCGCCTCGCCCCCAACGAGGCCGCCGAAGTCCGCGCCGCCGTCGAGCGCCACAAGCAACGCCAGGCCGCGCGGGGAATCCACGACCCGCTCGACGCACCGGGCCGATACGCCCGGCGCTTTAAGCAGAAGATGCAGGACGCCATCTCCGCAATCTTCTGCCGCCACTACCGCACCCCCTACTCGCGCTGGGTGGACGTAGACTGGGAGCTGCACCTCAGCTTCGGCCCGCCCAGCGCCAGCACCTCCACCCATGAGGTGTGGCATCCAAAGCGCCCCTGGCGCGCCACCGGCGCCGACTTCTACGTCTCGGTGCCGTATAGCTGGCGGCGCGACGTGCTCGAGGCCGGCCTGGCCGAGGCCGGCGGCCTGCTCACCCTCGCCGCCACCCCCGTCGCCCCGGACGCCTGGCAGGCCACCTGGGTCGTCCAGGGCAAGGGCTACGACATCCGCGCCGAGAGCGGCTACATTGTCCGCGCCGCCGACGGCACCTTCGCCCACGCCCGCACCCTCCACCGCGCCCGCGCCATCGCCGAGGGACGCGCGCGCAAGTGGAGCGAGGCCCAGCGCCTCGCCGCCGAGCGCAAGCGCAGCCGCGTCAAAGACCTCCTCGACCGACTCGGGCAGATGTCGCGCGAGGAGATCAGCGCCAGCTTCGGGGCGCTGCCCATCTCGATCCGCGATTCGCAGCGGGCCGGCAACTGCCCGGTCGGAACCAGCTCGTGGGTCGCGCGCTGGGCAGGCGGGCGAACGTCCGGCACCATAGCCGACGCCCTCGCCACCGGCGCGCCCTGGCCGTCGCCATCACCCGCCACCAAGCCT
>JAGHYX010000006.1 GCA_017743375.1 Chloroflexota bacterium | reverse complement strand
GTGGGCGACGGCAGTGCCGTCGCCCACCCGGGGTTCTGCCCCTATCTGTGAATGCACCCCCGCCTCACACGCTAGCTCTTGGGCTGTATAATCCTTTTTCGACATTTGCGCTTCGGCTCCTGCGCAGTAGGCGCTGGGCACTCGACTTCAGAGAGCCGGCGGTGGGTGCGAGCCGGCGTGAACCCTGATGCCGAATTGGAGGGAGCAGACATCGCACAAAGCGCAAATGCGATGAGTGGGCGCGCATCACTGCGCGTCAACTGAGGTGGCACCGCGAGCGTGTGACCCACGCCCGTCCTCAGATTTCGCGAGAAATCTCGGGACGGGCGCTTTTTGTTATAGGTGAAGTCCTATGGAGAACAACATCGTCTTCTCGGGCATCCAGCCGACCGGCGAAATGCATATCGGCAACTACTTCGGCGCAGTCGCCAACTATGTGCGACTGCAAAACGTCGGGCAATATCAAACCATCTACTGCGTGGTTGACCTGCACGCCATGACCACGCCATACGACCCATCGGCGCTGCGCAGGAACAGCGAGCAGATGTTCATTGATCTGCTGGCGTGCGGCCTGGATACAGATCGGTCCATCGTGTTCGTGCAGTCAATGGTGCCGGAGCATACCGAGCTGGCCTGGATCTTTAGCTGTGTGTGCTCGTACGGCGATCTGACGCGCCAGACGCAGTTCAAGGAGAAGAGCGAACAATTGGAGGGCAAACAAGATGCTTTCATCTCAGCCGGCTTATTTACCTATCCGGTTCTGCAGGCCGCGGACATCTTGCTCTACCGTGCGGCCAACGTGCCGGTGGGCCAAGACCAGAAGCAGCATCTGGAGCTTTCGCGCACCATCGCCAACCGCTTCAACAACCAGTTCGGGGAGTACTTCCCAGAGCCGCAGATGCTCGCCACCGAGACGCCAAAGCTCCTCGCCCTCAACGATCCGACCAAGAAGATGAGCAAGAGTCTGGGGCCGAAGTCCTACGTGGGGTTGTTTGACGACGAGCAGACCGTGCGGAGCAAGGTGCGCGCGGCGGTCACCGACACGGGCGACCCTGATACGCCGATCAGCGATGGTGTGCGCAACCTGCTGAGCATCCTGCGCGCCTGTGGTCACCACGACCAGGCCGAAGCATTCGAGCGGGAATACGCCCAGGGCAACCCGCGGCGCTACGCGCCGTTGAAAGACGCCGTCGCTGATGCGCTGGTTGCGCTGACCCACGCGCTGCGCATGCGGCGCGCCGAGATCGCGGCCGACCCGCAGCGCGTCCGCCGGCTGATCCGCGAAGGCGCGGAGAAGGCGCGCGCGATCGCCCAGCAGACCATGCGCGACGTGCGCCGACTCACGGGCGTGATGGCCGGCAGCGACCTCTAGGGAGGGAAGTATGCTCATCGCCGCGATTGACCAAGGCACGACCAGCACCCGCTGTATCCTCTTCGACCAAGCCGGCCAGGCGCGCGCCATGGCCCAGCAGGAGCACCAGCAAATCTACCCCCAGCCAGGCTGGGTGGAGCATGATCCGCTGGAGATATGGGCGCGCGCCCAGCAAGTCCTCGCCCAGGCCCTCGAGAGCGCCAACGTGCGCCCCGCTGAAGTCGCAGCGATCGGCATCACCAACCAACGCGAGACGACCGTGATCTGGGAACGCCGGACGGGCCGCCCGATCGCCAACGCCATCGTCTGGCAGGACACGCGCACCGCCGGCCTATGTGCGGAGTTGGCCCGCATCGGCGGCCAAGATCGCTATCGCCAGCGGACCGGTCTGCCGTTGGCGACCTATTTCTCCGGCCCAAAGATCAAATGGCTGCTTGACAACGTGCCCGGCGCACGCCAACGCGCCCAGAACGGCGAGCTGCTCTTCGGCACCATTGATACATGGCTGATCTGGAACGCCACCGGCCAGCACGTCACGGATGTCACCAATGCCAGCCGCACCCTGCTCATGAACCTGGAGACGCTGGACTGGGACGACGAGATCCTCGCCGAACTGGGTATTCCGCGCGTCATGCTCCCGCGCATCGCCTCTTCGTCAGAGGTCTATGGCCGAACCCGCGATGGCATTCCGGTCGCCGGCGATATGGGCGACCAGCAAGCGGCGTTGTTCGGCCAGGCATGTTTCACAGCCGGCGAGGCGAAGAACACCTACGGCACAGGCTGCTTCCTGCTGATGAACACCGGCCCAGCGCCGGTCCATTCCCGCAACGGCCTGCTGACCACGCTGGGCTATAAGCTGGGTGCGGCGCCGCCGGTCTATGCCCTAGAGGGATCGATCGCCATCACCGGAGCCCTGGTCCAGTGGCTGCGCGACAACCTCGGCTTGATCGAGAAATCCGCGGACATCGAGGCGCTCGCCCGCAGCGTGGAGGACAACGGTGGGATTTACTTCGTGCCGGCCTTCAGCGGCTTATACGCGCCCTACTGGAAGGACAACGCGCGCGGCGTGATCATCGGCCTGACCCGCTACGTGAACAAGGGCCACCTGGCGCGCGCCGCACTGGAAGCAACCGCTTATCAGACGCGCGACGTGCTGGACGCGATGAACCGCGACATCGCGCTGACGAGCCATGGCGCGCCCGGCCTGGCTGCGCTGAAGTCGCTGAAGGTGGATGGCGGCATGGTGCACAACGAGCTGCTTATGCAGTTCCAGGCCGACATCTTAAATGTGCCCGTGATCCGTCCGAAGGTGAGCGAGACAACGGCGCTCGGCGCGGCCTATGCCGCCGGGCTGGCGGTGGGCTATTGGTCTGATCTGGAAGCGCTGCGCGCGAACTGGGCGGTTGACAAGATCTGGCAACCGCGCATGGACGCCGAAGCGCGCGAGCGGCTCTACCGCGGTTGGCAGAAAGCCGTCACCCGCACGTTCGACTGGCTGGATTGAGGCCGGCCGGCCATCGCAGTCGGGGTGAGCGCGCGGCCCGCGAACAACAGCTTCCCTCTGTTGGTGAAACAAAACCGCCCGTCGCCGCGTCAGTAAAATCCGCGACACCGGATGAATGCGCCCGTCGGCGGTGATCCATCGGTCAGGTTGCTCGGCAATCGCTATCGCCTGCTCGCGGCCTTGGCCGAGGGTGGCATGGCAGTGGTCTACCGCGGGAAGGACACGCTGCTCAACCGTCCGGTGGCGGTGAAGCTTTTGCGCGACACGTTCGCCGCCGATCCGCAATTCGCCCAGCGCTTTCGCCAGGAGGCGCAGACCGCTGCAAACCTGAATCACCCCAACATCGTCACCATCTACGACGTAGGGCGCGATGTGTGGTCTGGCCACGAACAGCACTACATCGTGATGGAGTTAGTCGAGGGTCAGGACCTCAAGCAGCTCATCCTCTCGCGCATGGCCGCCGGCCAGCCTTTTGCCGTCCAGGAAGCGGTCTCAATCGCGCGCCAAGTGTGCGAAGGGGTGGGCTACGCCCATCAGCGCGGCCTGGTGCATTGTGATCTGAAACCGCAGAATATCCTGATCGCCCCCGATGGGCGCGCCAAGGTGACCGACTTCGGCATCGCGCGGGCCTACGCCGGTGAGCCACGGGATGGTCAGCCTCCCCAGACTGTTTGGGGGTCGCCGCACTACTATTCGCCGGAGCAAGCAGCCGGCGCTGTGCCAACCCCGGCCAGCGATGTCTATAGCATCGGCGTGTTGTTGTTTGAGCTGCTGACGGGCCGTTTGCCCTTCCAGTCGGATGACCCGGCAGAGCTGGCGCGGATGCATTTAACTGCTGCGCCGCCGCCGATTCAAAGCGTAAACCCGGCCGTGCCGGCCCAACTGGCGCACATCGTGATGCGCGCGCTGGCCAAGGCGCCCGCGCAGCGCTACCAGGATGCCAACCAGCTCGGCCAGGCGCTCGCGCGCTACGCATCACAGGGGCAGGCGCAGACGCTGGTCAACCTGCCGGCTGCGCACTCACCATTCGCCACCATGCCCATCTCGCCGCCGGCGACGTCCTTCGCCCCAGGGCCGCAGCCGGCGATAGACCTAGATGCGGGCCGGGACAGCCACAGCCCAGACGTGCTGCTGTGGTTGCTGGCGGCCGTGGCCTTCTTGTGCGTGATCGGCTTGGTGCCGCTCTATGTCCTGGTGTACCAGGCGTATCAGACGCCTCCGGCGGCGGCCGTGCCGGCAGCGCCGTCGCCCACCGCGCCGCCGGCCTTGCCGCCTCAGGTCCAGGTCATGGTGCCGGACCTGGCCGGCAAATCGCCGGAGGCGGTGCAGGAGCAGCTCGCGGCGCTGGGCTTAAGCGTTCGCGTGGTTGAAGTGCGCGCCGACCTGGAGGGCACCATCCCACACACGCACGTGGTCGCCCAACGCCCGGCTGCCGGCGCGCTGGTTGCGCCCGGCACAGTCGTGGACATCGTGGTGAGCAAGCCGGCCGAGGGCCGCGAGGTGCCGGCCGACCTGGTGGGAAGGGTGCTGGACGACGCGCTCATCCAGTCCCTGGGTCTGCTTGGGTGGAACATCGTCGTGACCGAGGCGCTGGACTTTTCGCCCGAGGCCACGATCCTGCGCACGCAGCCGCCGGCGGGCACGCGGCTCGCCGCCGGCCAGCGCTTGACGCTGACGGTGAGCACGGGCGGCCGCATCGTGCTGAACGTGGACATGCGACCGATCATCCTCGAATCGGTCACCTTGCCCCGAGCCACGTACGCCCCTGGCCAAACCGTGCAGTTTCGCGTGCGCTGGCGCGCGACCCAGCCGGTGCAACGCGACTACAACGTCGGGTGGTATCTGTTCGCACCGGATCGCGCTGCCGTCCTCGCGCAGGGCGACGATCGCGCGCCGAGGCACAACGGGCTGCCTGCCCCCACCTCACTCTGGGTTGCCGGCACCGTCGTCGAGGACACCTATGCGCTGCGCATTCCCGATGGACTGCCGCCCGGCAGCTATCCGCTGGTTATCGGCATGTATGCCGGCGCGGAGCGCCTGGCCGTGGTACAACCGGGCCGCGCCACCGCGATAGACGACCTGGTGATCCTCTACACGATCACGGTGCGCTAGTTCCACCGTCCGGGCGTTGCGTTCCCATCGCGCAGGGCATCGCAGGGGAAGCGCACCTGGCGATAGACCGGCAAGGTTGTGAGCCCGCGGCGCACCACGAGCGCGCGCGGATACTTGCTGACGAAGTTCTCGGCCAGCTCGACCGTGTCGCGCATGGTGGGCGCGTAGAGGAAGTACCCCCCGAACGCCGGCTCGCGCTGTTGTGGGCCAGTGATGATGATCCGGTAGCGCTGGGCCAAATGTCCTATCAGATAGGCTTGGATCTCACCATCCCGCAGGCTGCTCCCGCGCAGCCGCTGCACGAGCACGTCCGGGGAGTCGGCCCATTCCAGGGTCTCGTAGAAGGTGTGCGCTGCTTCGGTGTGAGCGTCTTGATGGCAAACCGGAAGGATCAACACCCCGCCCGGCGCGAGGACAGACCGGTCAGGCAGTCCCTGGCGAATCGCGGCTAAGCCGGCGTCGAAGAGGGTGCCCCCATGCGTCACACCGCTCTCTGGCTGGACCAGCAGCACGTCGTAGCGAGGGGCCTCGACCATAGAGCCATAGACACTGAGCGCGATCTGGGACAAGGCGTGCTCCACGGCGATCGGCGCGCCGGCCCTGACGGCGATCGCGCGCCCGCCGGCATCCACAAGCGCGCCCACAGCAAACATCAACCCAGCGCGTTTGGCGCCCTCTTGGATCACGTATTGGCGCAGCGGGCGGTCGGTTGGGTGTGCCTCGAGCTGATCATCATAGAAGCGCGTGGTGTGCAGCTCGCGCTGCGTATCCTGGCCGGCCAAGCCATACGTGATCACAGCGCATCCTCCCACATGGCTAAGATCTGCCTCGAGCGGCGCGGCAAACAGCGCGATCAACAGGTCGGCCTCGGCGGCTAAGTAGTGTATTGCCAACGGCACGCCCTCGATGCTGCCCAAGTCGTCGAGGATGCGCCTGTCGCTTGGGTCGTGCCGCACCACTTGCGCGCCGTCAAACCCGCTCATCTGTGCTGCGCTTTGATCGGCGCTGCGCCAGGGGATGGTCGGGTCGCGCATGGCCGAGGTGACCAATACGGTGATGCGATGAGGGTCAACCCCCGCGCGCCGAAGCTGAGTCAGCACCCCGCGCAGCATGGTTTGACGAACCAGGTCGTTCGGCGCGCGATCGCATGCGATGGTCACGTTGGTGGTGGCGCTGCATAGCTCCGTAAGAGGGAGCGCGGCGATGGGATTCGAGAGACTATGCTCTACGTCTGCTTCCAGCGTCGTCGGCGAGCGAGGAGGGGGCGTAATATCTGCCTGATCGATCTGCCAATCAGCCGGCAGACTGTAGGAGTTGACGTATATCCGTTGACTTTCTCCGGACACAGCACACCATCCTCAACTGCATACGCATTTTACCTGTGCCGGGTGCGTTCCCAATAAGGGAGGTGCATTCACCAAAATAGGGGCGATCTTCTACCAGGCTATGCTGCCAGCGAAGGCAAATCTAAAGAGGGGTGGGCGACGGCAGTGCCGTCGCCCACCCAGAGCGTTCTGCTCCTATCTATGAATGCACCCGAATGCCCCTCGCGCGGGGAAGTGATAAAATTAAGCTACGAGGTGACGTAGCTCAGTTGGTAGAGCAGGGGACTCATAAGCCCTTGGTCACAGGTTCGAGTCCTGTCGTCACCACTCCCAAACTCGCTCATCCAGTGCATCGCCCGCCTCGCCGTCATCACCCTCCACCCAATCGCCGCCCGCTGAACGCAGGCCTGATGTTGCGCCAGCGCGGCGTGTGGGGATGACGCGCTGGCCTCGCAGTCGTGGATGTCTCTCTTGCTCTCGGCTCACCAGATCGGCAAGCTATACGGCCTGCGCCCGGTGCTGCGCGGCGTGTCGCTTCAAGCCCAAGGCGGCGAGTTCATCGCCCTGCTCGGCCCTAACGGCGCCGGCAAGACCACCCTGCTGCGCATCCTGGCCACGCTCATGCGGCCCGACAGCGGCACGCTCACCATCTGCGGGAGCAACGCGCTGGCCCACCCCGACCGGGCCCGCGCCCACATTGGGCTGGTCGCCCATGCCTCGCTCGCGTATGCCGACCTCAGCGCCCAGGAGAACCTGATGTTCTATGGCCGGTTGTATGGCATTCAGCACGCCGAGCTGGAGAGGCGGGTTGAGGACGCGCTGCGGCGCATGAACCTGTGGCTGCGCCGGGGCGACCCGGCGCGCACCTTCTCGCGCGGCATGCTCCAGCGCCTGACGATCGCCCGCGCCCTGCTGCACAATCCGCCGCTCCTCTTGCTCGACGAGCCTTTCACCGGCCTCGACCAGACCTCGGCAGCGCACCTTTCTGGGCTGTTGCGCGAGCTGGTGGGCCAGGGGCGCGCCGTCATCATGGCCACCCACGAACTCGGGCGCAGCCTGGATGGCGTGACGCGCGCCGTGATCTTGAAAGGTGGCCAGGTGAGCGAAGAGCTTCGCGACGACCTCACCCCCGACCGGCTGGCCGCGCGCATGCGCGACGTCTCTTCTCATGATGCGCCTCGCCATTGATCAGATCGCGGCTATCGTCCGCAAGGACATCATCCTGGAGCTGCGCACGCGCGAAGCGATCACGGCCATGTTGGTCTTCGCCGTGATGGCCATCGTCATGTTCAACTTCGCCCTGCGCCTGCGCGTGGACACCTTTCGCCCGCTCACGCCGGGCGTGCTCTGGGTCACGCTGATCTTCGCCGGCACGCTGGGGCTGTCGCGCTCGATCTCGGCGGAGCAGCTCAACCAGTGCATTGATGGCCTGCTGCTCGCGCCCTGCGACCGGAGCGTGATCTTCGCCGGCAAGGCACTCACCAACGTCATCTTCACCTCGCTCGTGGCGATGTTGATCCTGCCGCTGATGGCGATCCTGTTCGACGAGGCGCTGATGCAGCCCGGCGTGTGGGTGGTGTTGGCCTTCGGCGTGATCGGCTATGCCGGCGCCGGCACGCTGATCGCGACGATGGCCGCCAGCACCCGCGCCCGCGAGGTCTTCCTGCCCATCCTGCTCTTCCCGGTCGCGCTGCCGCTGCTCGTGGCGTCGGTGATCGCCACCGCCGGCTTTCTGGATCGCCTGCCGCTGGCCGAGTTCGCCCCGTGGATCGGCATGCAGGCGGCCTTTATCGTGATATTCTGGACCGCGGGGACGCTGCTGTTTGAGTATCTCGTGGAAAGCTAGGAGAAGCATGATCAGGATATTCGAGCGAGCATCGGAATACGTCAAACGCGGCGAGCCGTGCGCGCTGGTGACGGTCGTCCGCACCAGCGGCAGCGTGCCGCGCCACGCCGGCGCGAAGATGCTGGTGGACACCCAGGGCACCCTCCTGGAGGGCACCATCGGCGGCGGCGAGATGGAGAGCCGCGCCCTGCAGCTCGCCCGGCAGGCCATCGCCGATGGACAACCGCGCACAGCGACGTATCACCTGGCCGACCTCCAGCGCGGCGATCCCGGCGTCTGCGGCGGCACGGTCGAGGTCTTCATCGAACCGCTGCTGCCGGCCCCCACCCTGCTCGTCGTCGGCGCGGGACACGTCGGGCGCGCGCTGGTGCACCTGGCCAAGTGGTGCGGCTTTCGCGTGGCGCTGAACGACGACCGCGCCGAGCTGTGCACGCCTGAGCAATGCCCCGGCGCCGACCTGTATTTGCCCGGCCCGCTGGCCGAGCAGCTCGACCACCTGCCGTTGACCGCGCACACCTTCGTGGCGATGGTGACGCGCGGCTATCCGATCGACGTCGCCGCCCTGCCCCACCTGCTCCGCTCGCCCGTGCGCTACATCGGCGTCATCGGCAGCGCGCGGCGCTGGGCGGTGGCTGCTGACGCCCTGCGCGCGCAGGGCATCAGCGAATCCGATCTGCAGCGCGTGCATGCGCCGATCGGGATCGAAATTCACGCCGAGACGCCCGAGGAGATCGCCGTCAGCATCATGGCCCAGATCATTCAGGTGTGGCGCGCGGGGCGTTGACATGCGCGCGTTCGTCATCGCGGTCGCGGCGTGCGCGCTGACGCTCGCCCTCGCGCCCGCCCACGCCGCGGAGATAGATCAGGGCAAGCAAGAGGCGCTGGCCCGCCTGAACGAGGTGCGGCGCAGCAACGGCGTGCCGCCGCTGGCGTGGAATGCGCTGCTGGAGAAGGCCGCCCAGGCGCACAGCGAAGACATGGCGAGCGCCGGCTTCGTGGACACGACCGGCTCCGATGGCGCTTCCCCCGCCGAGCGCATCGCCAACGCCGGCTATGCCGCCTGGCCGGGGCTGCGGGTGTGGGCGGAGAGCGTCTATGCCGGCCAGGGCAACTTCGATCAGGTGCTGGCGTTCCTGTTGGGCAACGCCGAACAACGTCGCATCCTGCTCAGCACCCGGCTGCGCGAGGTGGGAATAGGCATCGCCAAAGATGAGTCGCGCACCTATTGGACGCTGACCTTCGGCGCCCAGCCTAACCTGTTGCCCGTCTTTATCAACGAAGGCGCCCCGGTCACAAACGACCGACAAGTGGCCGTGCTGCTCACCCAGGAAGAGGCCGTGCCGGAAGGCGAGCAAAACGCGGTCGGGCGCATCGTCGAGGTGCGCGTGAGCGATCGCCCCGACTTCGCCGGCGCCGGTTGGCAGCCCTGGGAGCGCCTGATCCCGTACACGCTGCCGGCTCGGGCCGGCAAGCACACCATCTACGTGGAGATGCGCGACGGTGCCGGCCGCACCACGCTCGCCGCGGATAGCATCGAATACGACCCCACGGCGACGGACGCCGTGCGCCCGCTTGCGCCAGAGGGCAGCCTGCTGCCCACCCCAGAGGCCGACCCAGAGAGCGACACAAGCGCAGCGATGGAGGGTCTGCCACCGCCGGCCGCCACCGCGACGCCGACTCCGCCCCCGCCGAGCATGGACGCATGGCCGGCCACGGCCGTGGTCGTCACCCTGCGCCCGACGCCGACGCCGACCGCGGCGAACGCCACCGCCGCGCCCACGCCAACGCCCACGCGGAGAGCGCGCCGGCCCGGCATCTCCGCGGACGATGCCCCCTTGGTCACCGGCGCAGTGCTGGGCTATTTGGCGCTTCAACTCGGCGCAGCCGCGCTCTATGTGCTGTTGCGCCGGCGCCGCCGGGCGGGATAGCCGGCGCGGAGAAGCAAACAGCGCACGCCACCGACAGAAGGCGTGTTGGACTGCCGCGCCCGTCCCGTCGCCCCTCGCCGTGCGCGCCCGATGGCACGCGCGCTGATGGTGGATAAAATCCCCCCTGACCTATGTCCGAAGTCGTCCAACTCACCCGCACCATCTACCGCGCTTCGTTCATGCTCACCCCGCTCATCCCGCTGCACGTCCACTTGGTGCGCGGCGAGCGCTGCGCAGCCTGGATCGACAGCGGGGTAAAGGCGATGTTCCCGCAGCTCATGATCGCGCTCAAGGCGGCCAACGTCGCGCCGGAGAAGGTGCGCTTCATCTTGCACACGCACGCTCACCACGACCACATCGGCTGCAACGCGCAGATGCAGGACGCCACCGGCTGCCTGATCGCCGCGCCGGCTGCCTACGCCGCCTGGCACACCGACTTCGAGCGCCACTATCAGGAGTTCGCCCGCCCTGTGCCGGATCTCATCCCCGATACGCCTGCCCTGCGCGACGAGGTGCTCTCCGTCCTCGACGCGCCGCGGCCGGTGGATATTTACTTAGAGGAAGGCGTGACCTTCGACCTGGGCGGCGCTGTGTTGGAGGCGATCAGCCTGCCCGGTCACATGCTGGCCGAGTTCGGCTGGCTGGACCGCGCGTCCGGGGTATTGATCCTGGGCGACGCGATCACCGGCCTGGACTGGCCGATCCTCCACGGCCACCTCTCCGTGGCGGGCTATCGCCAAAGCCTGGCCAAGCTCAAGCGCTTGATCGACGCCGGCGAGGTGCGGCGGGTGCTCTTCGCCCACTTCCCGCCAATGTCCCCGTCCAGGACGCGCCAGTTGATCGCAGACGCGGAGCGCTACCTCGCCGAGGTGGAGGCCACGGTCATCCGCGTCTTGGCCAGCCAGCCGGCGGTGACGCTCGAGGCGATCTGGACGCAGACCTGTGCGCGGCTAGGCCGCCAGCGCGAGTTCCGCGCGCTGAGCACAGTGCGCGCCCACCTGCAAGACCTGCAGGCGCGCGGCCTGGTCGAGGAGCTGGATGATGGGCGCTATGCGCTGCGCTGAAACACGCGGCGCCTATCCTCTCACGCAGGCACATCGTTACAGCGCAGCTTGCTTAGGATAAGGCCACAGGAGAAGTTTGGCAATAAACCGATAATCTCGATAATTTTTAGAAGCAAGTGGACAGCTCAAACTCAAAGCAGTGGTAGCGATCAACGCATCTGCGATCAGCAATCCATGACTCAGCCGATACTGTTGCAGTAATTCAAGTGCTCTACCAGAGATTAACTCATTAACCATAAGCACTCGAAAGTGTCTTAGAAATCTTTTCAAAGCAAATAAATCTGTCTTTTGACGACATCTGACTATCAACTCCATTTTTGTGATAACGCTTATAGCTAATTCAGTGCTGCGCTTGAGATTTTGGAGGTAGTGAACCGCTTGGTTGATACCGCGAGCAGCATCAATAATGATATCTGTGTCAATGATGACAAATTGTGTCACTGACTTAGTCCCTGTTTATAATCAGCATTCAGTCCCGGTTCATGGTTTCTCGAACCCCATTCGCGGGTTCTCGTATCACGAACCCATGCCTCGCTGTCCGTCATATCCGCGCGATCACGCCATAAACCGATAAAAGGCTCATCTTGCAGGTCTGGTAAAGCTTCGGTTTCTTCTTGCAATACTTGAGTATAATGAAGACGTAAATAGGCGATATAATCCACCACCATCTTCTGCGCTTCCGGAGGCAGAGCCAGTAGATCGCGCAAGATACTTTCCTGGTTCGTCATGCCCTTGATTATATAGGCAAACCACTCACCATGTCGTGTTCGCCGATATCGCCAAGCACGCTGCCTCCCAGAGGCCACTATAGGGATACCGGCAGCCGGACCGTCGCGTAGCTCGTCAACACGCCCTGCGGTTTGTTCGCTCAAGAAGAGCCGGTGAGAGTGTTAATGATCGCGGGGTGTGTTCACAGTTGGGGGCAAGGCTGATCTCACGCGGAGACGCGGAGAACGCGAAGAATTATTAGGCACAGCATCCTTGGCCACTGCCTGGAAGGCGCGCTATGTTGCCCCTATAGTGAACGCACCCTGATCGCGTCGCTGTGCGGCGGGATCAGCCCCTCAGATGCCCTCCTCGCCGGCCACCTCCTCCGCCACCGCCAGTGCGACGCGGATGGCGTTCTCCACGGCAACGGCCTTGGCCTCCAGCACCACCTGCTCGCCCTCGGTCCGCTGGGCGATCACGCCGCAGATGCAGGCCGCCCGAAAGCCATAGACGCCCCCCATCTTGAACAGCGTGCCGCTCTCCATCTCGTAGTTGAGGATGTTCAGCCGGCGGTATTCCTCGGTGATCCCGCGCAGGGCGCGCAGCAGGTGTGGATTGGCCGAGGCCGCCCGCTCCTGGCCCTCGTAGAAGGTGTCCACGCTGGCGGTGATGCCGACGTGGTGTTCCACCCCCAGCCGGCGCGCCGCCTGGGCCAGCGCCACGGTCAGAAATGGGTCGGCGACCGCCGGATACTCCACCGGCGCGATGTCGTTGGCCGCCCCCTGCCGGCAGAGCGCCGCGCTGCTGATCACCACGCTGCCCGGCCGCACATGCGACTGGATGGAGCCGCAGGTGCCGACGCGGATGATGGTGCGGATGCCGACCTGGACCAGCTCGTTGACCACGATGCTGAGCGAGGGCGCGCCCATCCCGCTGGTGGCCGAGAGCAGCGGCCGGCCGTTGGGCAAGCGCCCAACAGAGCTGTGTAACCCGCGGTTCTCCGAGAGCTTGCGCGCGTCCTGCAGGTAGCGCTCGGCGATGTGGCGCGCGCGCTCCGGATCGCCGCTCAGCAGCGCGACCGTCGGCGGCGGGTCGCCCAGGTCGCGCCGGCCAAACCCGATGTGATACAGAGGCTGATCTGCGCTCATGGTGGCATAGCCTACACCAGGCGCAGGCCGGGCGGGGGCGGTTCGCGAACCGCTAATGCATAGCACGCTTGCCAATCCCCCAAGCACTTATGGGTAACTGCTAAGGTTGTTGTGGGGGTGCGGCTCCTGAAAGTTTCAGCGACCTCATACGGCCATTCGCTATTGCAACCGCCCTTCATCGAAGGTCGTGTGAGGTGATCTAAGCCCTAACACCGGCCTTCAAAGGGCACAGCAACGTTCCTGTGCATTCGAGATCACACCACAATCCTAGGCCCGCGGGCAAAGCGGCAAAAAGTAAGAAAAGCCGGAAGGTTTTCGCCAGACATCGTTACAGAAGCGGCGATACTCACACGCTGCGCAGCGGCGCCGGTCGGCCGGCGGACCGGGATAGCGCTCGGCGCGCACCAGCGCGTCCATCTCGGCCTGGTGACCGAGGATCTCGCGGGCCAGGCGGCGCAGCGCCAGCGCGGGCTGCTCAACCTTGCGGCTGCGGGCGTGGTAGCCGAGCAAGCTCGCTTGGTTTTGCAACTTAGCGAGCGCGATCGCGCCGGCGATGGTGAGCGAGCAATCCCACAGCGCCTCGGTCGGGCACGAGCCTAGCCACTTCGCTTTGCCCGGGGTGCGGCACGCAGCTAGGGATCGACGACGAAGATGCTGCTGGCGACGCGGGCGCTGACGGAGCAGGACTGGCCGGAGGGGAAGTACACCGTGAGCGACGCATCCGCGGCCCGCGCCCCGATCAGCAGGCGCGTCCGCGGCCATAGCCCCAGGCCGGCGACCTCGCGCAGCAAGTCGGGGTCTTCATCTCGGATTCGCTCGACGCACACCAGGCTGCCCTCATCCGCCTCGGCGAGCGTGCGGCGCGAGCTGGACGCGACCTGACCGCTGCGGGTCGGGATCGGGTCGCCGTGCGGATCGAAGGCGGGGTCGCCCAACAAGGTCGCCATGCGCTCCTCAAAGTCCTCGCTGATCACGTGTTCCAGCCGTTCGGCTTCTGCGTGCACCTGATCCCACGAGTAGCCCATCGCCTTGGTCAGATAAAGCTCGATCAAGCGATGGTGGCGGATCACCTCCAGCGCCGCTTTCTCGCCGGCAGGCGTGAGGGCAGCCCCCTGATACGGTTCATAGGTCACCAGGCCCAGCTCGGCCAACTTCTTGAGCATACCGGTGACCGAGGCGGCGCTGACGTTGAGATGGGCGGCGAGCGCGCTTGTCGTCACCCGCCCGTCCTCCCCATGCAGGTGATAAATTGCCTTCAGATAGTCCTGGACTGACTCAGAGAACATATCCGCCTGCCGAGCACTCTCCTTGCGCGCCGCATCCGGCCCACTGGTGTTAGCATACAACGAGCGTATGGATGCGCTGATGATCACATTGCTTTGTGGCCTAGTCGGCTATCTCATCGGCTCGATCCCGTTTGGCTGGATTATCGTCAAAGTGCTAAAAGGTGTGGACGTGCGCCAGGTGGGCAGCGGGCGAACCGGCGGCACGAACGTCTTTCGCGCGGCCGGCTTCGCAGCGGGGATCACCACAGCCATCCTCGACGTGTTGAAGGGCGTGGTCGCCGTGCTGCTGGTGCGGCATCTCATCGCCGGCACTGCTGGCTGGGCCGAAGCGTTGACCGGCTTTGGCGTGGTGCTGGGCCACAACGCCTCGTGCTTTTTGAACTTTCGCGGCGGCGCCGGCGGCGCCACTGCCGTCGGCACCAGCATCGCGCTATGGCCATGGGGCGGCCTGCCGGCGTTTGTGATCGGCTCGCTGATGCTCTTCGTCGGCGGCTACGCCTCGATCGCTTCGATCCTGGCCGGCGTGACCGTCGCGCTGGCGAACACGATCGGCGCCGCCCTGAGTATCACCCACTGGTCGTACGCGGCCTATGGTTGGGGCGTGCTCGGCTTGATCCTCATCGCGCTGCGGCCAAACATCGCCCGGCTGCGGGCGGGCACTGAGCAGCGCGTGTCGTGGTTCAAGCGCCACACCCCACCCGTTCGCTCCGGTTCATCGGCCACCTCTCAGTGAGCCATGTCGCGCCTGCACGCGCGCATCACGTATCTCTACGAGGATGACGACCTCCTGGCCGTGCACAAGCCGGCCGGCATCGCAACCGTGCACGACGCGGCGCGCCCCGACGAGGCCGATCTGCACGCCTGGTTGGAAGCCCAAGTCGGCCGACTATGGGTCGTCCATCGCCTGGATCGCGAGACCAGCGGGGTCGTGGTCTTCGCGCGCAACGAGGCATCTCATCGCGCGCTGAGCGCGCGGTTCGAGGAGCGCGATGTCACCAAGATCTACCACGCCATCCTGGTGGGCCACCCACCCTGGAGCGAGCGCACCGTGGATGCCCCGCTGCGCGCCGATGCCGACCGCCGCCACCGCACGGTGGTGGACATCGTCGGCGGCAAGCCGGCGGTCACCCACTTCCGCGTGCTGCGCCGGCTGCGGCGCTTCGCCTTGGTCGAGGCGCGCCCGGAAACCGGCCGCACCCACCAAATCCGCGTCCACGCTGCCCTGCTCGGCCATCCAGTGGCGGTGGATGACCTCTACGGCGACGGCCGACCGATCTTCCTCTCACAATACAAGCCGGACTACCGCCCTGGCCGCGACGAGGAACAACCGCTGATGGGCCGGCTGGCGCTGCACGCCTTAGCGTTACGCTTCCCGCACCCGCGCACCGGCGAGATGGTCGAGCTATACGCGCCATACGCCAAGGACTTCAACGCGACGCTCAACCAACTGGGCAAACTGGCCTAGCGACCCAGGTCGTCACCCTCGCCTGCCCCACCCCAACATCCCCAGGCCGATGGCCAGCGCCAGCAATAAGAAGGCAAACACGCGCGGCGGCGTCACCCATGTCCCTTCGGCAGAGGCCGAGGGCGCGGATGGCGTTTGCGCGGGAGTGGACTCCGGCAGTGCGAGTGCGCGCGGCTCGGCGTCGAACGGCGCAAGGCGCTCCTTGGCCGGCGCTTCGGGCAGCAGCGGTTGTGCCGCCGGCTGCGCCGGCAGCGTGGCCGACTCCGGCTGCGCCGACGGCGCGCCAACGTCCCACACGATCAGCGCGATGCATAACACCGTCGCAACCAACGCGCCAAACCGATAAGCCCATTGCGGGAAGCGCGGGCGAGCGGCGACGGGCCTGCGCGCGGCATCTAACGGCAGGATGAAGTTGCGAGGCGGCGCAACCATCGGCAATTGGCGCGCCTCGCGGACGAGCAGGCGCGTCGCCAAGACGCGCCGGCGCAGCTCGGGATCACTCGCCAGGCGCGCCTCAAAGCTCGCCCGCTCCGCCTCGCTCAGTTGCCCATCCACGTAGGCCGAGATCAGCTCTTCTTCGCTCATGCGCCTCGGTTATTGACGGAACTCGTCGGGCAACAGTTCCGGATGTGCCAGGAGCGCGTCGCGCAGCTTGGCGCGCGCGCGGCTCAGCCGGCTCTTCACCGTGCCCAGCGAGACGTTCATCGCCTGGGCGATCTCCTGATAGCTCAACCCATGCACATCCGCCAGCACGAACGTGATGCGCTGATCGGGCGGCAGCGTCAAGGCCGCGCGGGCGATCAGGTGACGCAGCTCGCGGCGCTCAGCGACGCTATCTGGGCTTTCCTCTCCCGACGGCAATACCTCGGCCAGACTGCGCTCGTCGTCATCTTCCGCCTCCAGCGAGCGGCTGGGCCGGCGCCGCTGATAGCGCAGCGCGTCCAAGCAGGCGTTCGTCACCGTGCGCAGCAGCCAGCTTTTGAACGAGCCGCCGCGATAGTCCTTGATGTGGGTGAAGGCCGAGAGGAAAGCCTCCTGGGTCGCGTCGGCAGCGGCAGCGGCATCGCCGAGGATGCGATAGGCGACGTTGTAGAGCTGGCTTTGATAGGCCAGCACCAGTTGGTTGAACGATGCCACATCGCCGCGCTGGGCAGCGCGAATCAGCGCTTCTTCATCCTCTATATCCCCCATAAGCGCGCTTCGCTATCTGAAGGACTGTGCTCCTCGCTGCGTTGTTCACCCCTGCTCAGCCAGCGCATCCAGCAGCGCGGTGAGGCCCAGCATATAGCTGCGCCAGCCAAAGCCGGCGACAATGCCCAACGCGACCGGCGTGATGAACGAATGATGGCGAAATGGCTCGCGGCGATAGACGTTGGAGAGGTGAACCTCCACGCACGGCTTGGCTATCGCGCTGAGCGCGTCGCGCAGCGCGATGCTGGTGTGCGTGTAAGCGCCGGGATTGATCAAGACGCCATCTGCCCACTCACGCGCGTCGTGGATGGCATCAATCAAGGCGCCTTCGTGGTTCGACTGGACGATGCGCAACGTCGCGCCCCGCTGGTCAGCCAGCGCGCGCAAGCGCTGGTTGATCTCGTCGAGCGTGGTGTGGCCGTAAACCTCTGGCTCACGCCAGCCGAGCAGGTTTAAGTTCGGGCCGTGTAACACGAGCACGCGCTTCAACGGTTGATGCTCCTTAACGCCTGCCTGGCCAGGTGCTCATCTACCTGGTCGCACACCAATGCGTCGCCTGGGGCGCGCAGCAGGACGAAGCGCAACTTGCCGGCGCGCTTCTTCTTGTCGCTCATCATATAGCGCCAGATGCGCTCTTCGTCAAATACACGGCCTTCCAGCAGATCGGCCACCTCTCCGAGCGAAACAGGCAAGCCCGCGGCGCGCAAGAGGCCGATGACCTCCTCAACCAGCGCGTCGGCGCAGAGGCCCATCGCCTGCGAAAGGCGCGCCGCGCACACCAGGCCCAGCGCCACCGCCTCGCCGTGCCTGAGCCGAAAATCGCTCCATGCCTCGATGCCATGGCCGAAGGTGTGCCCCAGGTTGAGCAAGGCGCGCCGATCACGCTCGAAGGGATCGGCCTCTACGATCATCCGCTTCAGATGAACCGCGTCGGCCAAGATTTCGGCCATCGTCAGGCTGCTGGCCGCGCCCTCCAGGATGAAACGGCGCAGCCGGTCGTAGCGTTCACCGCCGCTCAGCAAGCCGGCCTTGATCACCTCGGCCAGGCCGCTGCGCAGCTCGCGCACCGGCAATGTCCGAAGCGCGCCGACATCGGCGACCACCAGCTCGGGCTGCTTGAACGCGCCGACCAGGTTCTTGCCGAACTCGGTATCCACCCCCACCTTGCCGCCAATGCTGGCATCGGCCATCGCCAGGAGCGTGGTGGGGACTTGCACGAAGGGGACGCCGCGCAGGAAGGTGGCGGCGGCAAAGCCAGCCGTGTCGCCCACCACCCCGCCGCCGAGCGCGATCACCGCGCTGCTCCGCTCCATGCCGTGGGCGCTGAAGGCGCGATACATGGCCTCGACGCTGGCCAGCGTCTTGCCGGCCTCGCCGGCAGGCATGACGTGCACGAACGCCTCCAGGCCGGCGCGCGCAAGGGCGCGCTGCGCGCGACCGGCGAGGTGTTCGCCCACCACGGCATCGGTGACGAGGGCAAAGGGCGGCGACCAGCCGCGGCCAGCCAACATGAAGCCCAGCCCGTCCAACAGCCCTTCGCCGATCACCACGTCGTAGCGCGCGCCGGCGGGGGGGATCACCACGGGGATGCGCGCCTGCTCGCGCGCATAGAGCGCACAGACGATCTCGGCGACTTCATCTGGGCTGCGCTGGGAGGTGTCCACGTGATAATGCAACTGGGCGTACTTCGGGGCACGTTCGCGGAGCAGTTGCGCGACCCGGCCCGCCACGTCACCCCCGCGCAGCATGGGCCGCTGCTGGGCGGCAGAGTCCCCTCCCACGCGCTGGACGATCACCTCCGGAGCGGCGGTCAGGCAGACCGCCATCCCGCTAGCGAGCAGGGCCGCGCGGTTCTCGTCATCCACAACCATGCCGCCGCCGGTGGCGACCACACAGCCGCGCCGCGCGCTCAGCTCGGCGACCAGCGCGCGCTCCTGGGCGCGAAAGTATGCCTCGCCGCAGCGCTCAAAGATCTCGGGGATCGGCATCCCTGCGCGCCGCGCGATCTCCTGGTCGGTGTCTAGAAAGTCCATGCCCAGCCGCTCGGCGCACAGCCGGCCTACTGCGCTCTTGCCGCTGCCCATAAAGCCGGCCAGGATCAAATTGCGCTCATTCATAGCCAAAGCGCCACGGCCGGTTGTCCATCGGCAGGTCGGCGAGCCGCAGGCGGCGCAGCGACGCAAAGCGCGGGCGCATCTCCTCCAGCGAATCCCCGCCCAGCTTCTCGATCAGCGCATCGGCCAGCACAAAGCACACCATCGCCTCGACGATCGGCACGGCGCGCGGCACCTGGCAAAAGTCGCTGCGCTCATAGCGGGTCTGCGCCGCCTGGCCGGTGGCCAAGTCCACCGAATCGAGGGGGGTGAGCGTGGTGGCGATCGGCTTGAGCGCCGCGCGGATGACGAGCGGCGCACCGTTGGTGATGCCGCCTTCCAGGCCGCCGGCGTGGTTGGTGCGCTGGCGGATCGCGCCGTCCTCTACGTAAAGCTGATCCTGGGCCAGCGTGCCCGGCAGGCGCGCCTCGGCGAAGCCATCGCCGATCTCCACGCCCTTCACTGCGTGGATGCTCATCACCGCCTGGGCCAGCCGGCCGCTCAGCCGGCGATCCCAGTGGACGTGGCTGCCCAAGCCGGGCGGCACGCCCAAGGCGACCACCTCGATCACGCCGCCCAGGGTGTCCTTGTCTTCCATGGTCTGGCGGATCAGCGCCCGCATCCGCTCGCTCGTGGGCTCGTCGTAACAGCGCACCTCGCTGGCTTCGGCCTGCGCGAAGCGCGCCTGATACAACGTTTGATCCGGCGAGGACGCATGGCCGGGCACGGAGACCTCGCCAATGCTGAGCACATAGCCACCCACAACGATGCCGAACTCGCGCAGCAGCGCCCGACACACCGCCCCGACAGCGACGCGCATGGTCGTCTCGCGGGCCGATGCGCGCTCCAACGCCAAGCGCAGCTCGCGATAGCCATACTTCACCGCGCCGGTCAGGTCGGCATGGCCGGGGCGCGGGATGGTCATCGGCTCGATCTCCCGATCGCGCCATTTAGCGTGGTCGAGATTCTCAACGACCAGCGCGATCGGGCCGCCGGTGGTCTTGCCGTCCATCACGCCGGCGGTGATGCGCGCGTGATCGCGCTCGATCTTCATGCGCCCACCGCTGCCGTAGCCTTGCTGTCTGCGGGCCAGGTCCCGGTCTATATCAGCGGAAGAGAGCGGCAGGCCGGCCGGCATCCCTTCCAGGATAGCGGTGAGCGAGGGGCCGTGAGATTCGCCAGCGGTGAGGAATCTAAGCATGGTTCAACGCCTCGCGCATGACGGTTGAGACGCGCGCTGCGGGAATGCCAGTCCAGCGCGCGAAGGCCGCCGCGCCCTGCTCGGCCAGCATACCCGCGCCGCCGATGGCCCGTGCGCCGGCTGCGCGCGCCTGGCCCATCAGCGCTGTGACGGCTGGCCGGTAGATTAAATCGTAGAGCACCGCCCGCGCCGGAAAGGGCAGTTCCCGCGGCCAAGGGGAAGCATCCACAGCGGGCCACATGCCGACGGGAGTGCAGTTGACAACCAGCGTCGCTGAGCGACAGGCCGGCGCAGCCAGCGTCTCCACCGGCTCACATCCTTCTCGACCGAACGCTTCGGCAAGCGCCTGCGCCCGCTCAAACGAGCGGTTGTAGATCCACACCTGCGCGCCGCGCGCGCGCAGGGCATAGACCACCGCGCGCGCCGACCCGCCCGCGCCCAGCACCAGGGCGCGCGTGCCGGCATCTACCGTCACGCCATGGAAGTCTAAATCGGCCAGGAAACCCACCCAGTCGGTGTTGTCTCCCCACAGGCGGCCGGCGCGCTTGAAGAGCGTGTTCACCGCGCCGATGGCGCGCGCGTCGGCGGTCACCTCGTCGAGGAAGGGGAGGACGGCTTGCTTGTGCGGCACGGTGACGTTGCCGCCGGCGATATCGGCCCGCCGCCGCACGTCATCGAGCCGCGCAGCCAGCGCCTCGGCGGGCGTGTCCCACAGCTCATAGCGCCAATCGCGCAGCCCAACAGCGGCAAATGCCGCCTGCTGCATGCGCGGGCTTTGGCTATGCGCCACCGGATG
This sequence comes from Chloroflexota bacterium, assembly GCA_017743375.1. Lineage (GTDB taxonomy): Bacteria > Chloroflexota > Anaerolineae > J036 > Brachytrichaceae > JAAFGM01. Next base: position 15,548 of record JAGHYX010000006.1, on the reverse strand, counting down.
GCCGATCAGACCGACGATCATAGTCAAAGGTTGCGACGCGAGCCAGGTCGTCGAAGAAGCCCGGATAGGTCTTCGTCACGCAATCCGCGCCCAGGATAGTTGTCTGGCCGGCGGCCACCAGCGCCGCGACCGCCAGCGCCATGGCAGCGCGATGATCGCCCAGCCCATCCACGACCGCGCCGCGCAAGCGGGTTGGCCCTTCGATGACGAACCCATCCGCGGTCGGCTCGGCACGTGCGCCCAGCTTGCGCAGCTCGGCCAGGAAGCCCTCCAGCCGGTTGCTCTCTTTCACGCGCAGCTCTTCGGCGTTGCGGACGACCGTCACGCCGTGCGCCTGGGTTGCCGCGACGGCGAAGATGGGGAATTCGTCAATCATGCGCGGCACCAGCGGGCCGCCCACCTCGATCGCCGTGAGCTCGGCTGCGCACACCTCAATATCCCCCACCGGCTCGCCGCCTTCCTCGCGCAGGTCAGCGATGGTGATCCGCGCCCCCATCGCCCGGAGCGCGTCGAGCAGGCCGGTGCGGGTGGCGTTCAACCCCACGCCGGATAACCGCAAACAGGCGCCGGGCACCAAGCTGGCCGCGACGAGGAAGAACGCCGCCGACGAGAAATCGGCTGGCACACGAATGTCGAGCGCGCGCAGCGGTTCGGTCGGTGGGGAGAGCGTGACGGTCGCCGCGCCGTTATCGGCATGCGAAATTTGGAGCCTCGCGCCGGCTGCGCCCAACATGCGCTCGGTGTGATCGCGGGTGGGCGCCGGCTCGCTGATCGTCACCGGCGCGTCGGCGTATAGGCCAGCCAACAGCAGCGCGCTCTTCACCTGGGCGCTGGCCACCGGCATGGCGTAGCACATCCCGCGCAGCAGCCCTTGCGCAGGATGGATGCGCAACGGCGCGCAGCCATTCGTATCCTCGATCTGCGCGCCCATCGCGCGCAGCGGATCGGTCACGCGGCGCATGGGCCGGCGGCGCAACTGGTCGCTGCCGTCCAGCGCTGCACCGAACGTCTGACCGGCCAGCAAGCCAGCCAAGAGGCGCATCGTGGTGCCGGAGGAATGGCAGAACAGCGTGGCTGCCGGCGCGCGCAGCCCACGCAGGCCCTGCCCTGTGATCCGCAGCGCGGGCAGGTCCCCTTCATGCTGAATGGCGATCGGCACGCCCAGCGCAGCCATGCAGGCCCTGGCAGCCTCGGTGTCTTCGCTCTCCAGCGGACAGAGCACGCGGCTGGTGCCCTCGGCGAGGCCGGCCAGCAAGAGCGCGCGGACGGTGATGCTTCGGTCGCTGGGGACGCGCAACAGGCCGCTCAGGGTTCTGGCGGGGAACAGCGAACGGTTCATGGAAAGTGCGCCTTGCGCGCTTGAGCAGCAGCCTGTAAGAAAGCCCGCAGTCCGGCTTCGTCGCGCCGCTCCAGGAGCGCTGTGAACTGATCGAGGGCAAACTGGACGTCCCGCACCGCGCCCAACACAGGCTCGGCGTTCGTGAGGAGGATATCCAACCACATCGTCACGTCGCTGGCGGCGACCCGCGAGGTGTCGCGAAATCCGCCGGCCATGACCTCCCAGACCTCTGGGTGGTTCAGGCTGAACTGCTCTGTCGCGGCCACTAACGCAACGGCCAGCGCGTAGGGCAAATGGCTGGCGAACGCCAACAACGCATCGTGCTGGTCGGCATCAAGGATGCGCGGTGAAGCGCCGACGCGCTCGGCCAGCGCGCGCACCACGGACAGCGCCTCGTCATCCGTGCGCGCGGTGGGGATGATCAACCAGGGCGCGCCGCGAAACAGGCCGGCGTCGGCTGCCTGAATGCCAGCGGCCTCCTTGCCGCACATCGGATGCGCGGCCACGGCGCGCAGATGCCCCGGCAGTGCATCCATCGCGCGGGCGATTTTCACCTTGGTGCTGCCCATGTCGGTGAGGATCGCGCCGGGCTTGCAGATGCTGGCCAGTTGGCCGATCTGGGCGATGATCGTGCGGGCCGGCGTGCAGAGCACGACCACCTCAGCCTCGCGCGCGGCGCCCAGGTCGCCCGTCGCCAGATCCACTATGCCCTGAGCTTGGGCGTAGCGCAGCGTCTCGGCGCTGCGCGAGACGCCGATCAGCCGGCCAGGGTAACCGGAGGTGCGCAAGGCCAGGGCAAACGACCCGCCCATCAGCCCCAACCCCACGATGCAGAGGGTGCGTTGGTCCATGCCCGGTGCTCGCTAACAGGTGCGATCGACAGCGGCCGCCACGCGCTGTAACTGGCTGACCAGCTCGCGATAGCGCTCCGGCGTCAGTGATTGCGCGCCGTCGCTGACGGCCTTCGCCGGATCGGGATGCACTTCGATGATTAATCCATCTGCGCCGGCAGCGACGGCCGCCTTGGCGACTGCGGGAACATACTCCCACTTGCCGGTGCCGTGCGAGGGGTCAACGATCACCGGCAGGTGGGAGAGCTCTTTGAGCACCGGCACTGCGTTGATGTCCAGCGTGTTGCGGGTGTATTTCTCGAAGGTGCGAATTCCGCGCTCGCAGAGCATCACGTCGTAGTTGCCGTGCGAGAGGATGTATTCGGCGGCCATCAGCAGCTCCTCCATGGTGGCGCTCATGCCGCGCTTGAGCAGCACCGGCTTGTGGCTCTCGCCCACTGCGTGGAGCAGCGGGAAGTTCTGCATATTGCGCGCGCCGATCTGGAGGATATCGGCATATCGCGCCACCAGCGGCACTTGCTCCGGCGCCATGACCTCGGTGACGATGGCCAGCCCATAAGCGTCGCGCGCCTCGGCCATCCATTTCAGCGCCTCTTCGCCGTGGCCTTGAAAGGAATAGGGCGAGGTGCGCGGCTTGAAGGCCCCGCCGCGCAGGATGGTCGCGCCGGCCTCTTTCACCAGCCGCGCGCTCTCCATGATCTGCTCGCGGCTCTCCACAGCGCACGGGCCGGCCATCATCGCCAGTTGCCTATCGCCGATGGTCAAGGTGCGATTCTTGACGCGCAACTGAATGACGGTATTTTGTTTCTTAAAGTCCCGGCTGGCCAGCTTAAACGGCCGCAAGATGGGCAGGACGCGCTCGACGCCGCTGAGCAACTCAAATGAGCTGGCGTCAATTGGCCGCTCATCACCCACCATCCCGATGATCGTGCGCTCCTCCCCTTCGGAGAGATGCGCCCGCATGCCGATGCTCTCGATGTGTTTGATCACGCCGGCGATCTCCGCCGCCGACGCCCCTGCCTTCATCACGATGACCATGCTCTTCACCACGCTCATGAAACACGCAATACGCTATACGGAATACGAAACACTCACTACGCCACACGCGCCGCATGGTCTGTATTGCGTATCGCGTATTGCGTATTGCGTGTCCCGTATTCCGTGGAGCGCACTCCGTAATGCGCAGCAACCCGTCGCCGGCGCACAGCCTCAGCCAGGCGATCCAGCAAGCGCACGGTGTCTTCCCAGCCAATGCATGCGTCGGTGATGCTCTTGCCGTATTCTAGAGGTCTGCCGGCCACTAACTCTTGCCGACCGGCGACGAGGTTCGATTCCAACATCACGCCGACGATCGCAGTCTCGCCGGTCTCTATCTGGCGCGCCACGTCTTCGGCCACCTTCAGTTGGTTCTCAGGCTGCTTGTTGCTGTTGCCGTGCGAGCAATCCACCATCAGGGACGGCGGCAAGCCCTCGCGGATCAGCAATTCAGCCACGGCGCGCACGCTGGCGTTGTCGTAATTGGGCGTCTTGCCGCCGCGCAACACGACGTGACAATCCTCATTGCCGGCGGTGTGGACAATTGCGCTGATCCCGCCCTTGGTCACCGAGAGGAAGTGATGTGGCTGGCGGGCGGCCTTGATCGCATCAATGGCGATCTTGACGTTGCCATCCGTGCCGTTCTTGAAGCCGACCGGACAGGAGAGGCCGCTGGCCAGCTCGCGGTGCACCTGGGACTCGGTGGTGCGCGCGCCGATCGCGCCCCACGAGATCAGGTCGGCCACATACTGCGGCGAAATGGTGTCGAGGTACTCCGTGGCCGCCGGCACGCCCAGCTCGTTCACGTCCAACAGCAGCTTGCGCGCCAGGCGCAGCCCCTTGTTGATGCGAAACGAGCCGTCCAGGTCAGGGTCGTTGATCAGCCCCTTCCAGCCAACTGTGGTGCGCGGCTTCTCGAAGTAGACGCGCATGATGATCTCCAGCGCGTCGCGGGTGCGCGCGCGCACCGGCTTCAGCCGGCTGGCGTATTCAAGCGCGGCCTGCACGTCGTGCACACTGCACGGCCCCACCACGACGAAGACGCGATCATCCCGGCCATATAGGATGTCGTGCACAGCCAGGCGCGTCTCATAGACGAGTTTGGCGACTTCGGGCGTGATGGCGAATTCGCGCATCAGGTGCGCCGGAGGGGCCAGCTCTTTAATCTCTCGGATGCGGACATCATCGGTTTGATACATCATGGCGTGCGCGATCTCCTGACAAAAATTAAAGCGCGGGGCTTACCAGCCCCGCGCCTCTCAACAACCCTTCGCTCGCTTTTGCTGCTCACTCGCTGGTCGTCTCGAACCCGCGCGCTGGCAAGCCTCTGCCCTCGCAGGCAAAGTAGCTAAACCAAAAGTAGCTAAAGCAGCGCACTGGGTTCGCCATGACGTCAGCGACGTATCAAATCATACGTCATCCTGACCGTTTGTCAAATGGGTGCATGCACGACTCTCGTGCGCTCGCGCCAAGCATACGCGCCCCAGAGAGCGCGCAGGAGGAGCGCCCGCGGCAGGACTCGAACCCACAACACGCGCCTTAGGACGGCGCTGTTCTATCCGATTGAACTACGCGGGCCCGGCCGTATTCTAGCGCAGGCCACGCGCCACTTGCCTGACCAGCGCGGCGGTGCGCGGCCGGCGTTCCAAAATCGCGCTCAGATAGATCTGGAGGGCGTGCTCCACGCCCGCGAGCAGGTCAAGCGACACGCTCAGCTCGGTCAGCGCCTCAAAAGGTTGGCTCTGCAATAGCCGCATTAGGGCCAGCTCCTGCCGGCGCAGCCAGATCACGTCGCGCGCCTGCGCAGCGGCCTCCGCGCACAGCACGCCACCCTCAGCCGGCGAGAAGGCGACCTTCGCCTCGCCGGCGATGTCAATCGGCGCACCAGTGCGCGCGCAGCGCGACAGTGCCGGCCCGTAGCCCTCCAGCGTCAGCAGGCGCAGCTCGAAGGCGCGTGCGGCCAGGCGCGGATCGGTCGCTCGGCACAGCAGGGCCAACCCCTCGACCAGCAGCGCGTAAAGGTCGGCGGCCTCGCTGCCCTGCGGCGCGAACCAATCAGCCAGGTCGCACAGGTAGTGCGCCATCGCGCTGCGCAGCACGTCCTCGCGCAGCGCGCGGTGCGGCTCGATCAGCTCGGCCTGCGTGATCAGGTCGAACGTCCGCCCGCGCGCCAGCAGCAGGTGTGCCCGAGCGAACAGCTCGATGTGCCCCGCCTTGCGCGAGGTCAGCCGGCGCGCGCCCTTGGCCAGCGCGCGCAACTTGCCGTGCCCTGGCGTCAACAGCGTCACCAGCCGGTCGGCCTCGCCGTAGTCGTCGCGGCGCAGGACGATCCCCTCGGTGGCATAGACGCGCAGGCGATTCATGGTAGGCGAGAGTGTACGCGCAGGCGGTAAGTCCTATAATCCGCGCGCCATGTTCAACATCTTGATCCCGGACGACCTATCCGAGGCCGGTTTAGAGGTGCTGCGTCGCGATCCCAACGTGCACGTGGACGTGGTAAAGAAGATGCCCCGCGCCGAGCTGCTGGAGCGCATTGCTGCCTACCATGCCCTCATCGTGCGCAGCGATACCAAAGTGGACGCCGAGGTGATCGCGCGCGCCGAGAAGTTGCGCGTGATCGGCCGCGCTGGCATCGGCGTGGACACAATTGACGTGGATGCCGCCACCCATCGCGGCATCATCGTGATGAACACCCCCCAGGCCAACACCACCGCCACCTGCGAGCACACCATGGCGATGATGTTGGCGCTGGCCCGCAACATCCCGCAGGCCGATGCCTCGTTGCGCCGCGGCGAATGGACGCGCAGCAAGTTCATCGGCGTCCAGTTGCACGGCAAGACGCTGGGCATCATCGGCCTGGGCCGCGTCGGCACGCAGGTGGCCCGCCGCGCCCAGGGCTTCGGCATGGAGGTGATCGCCTATGACCCATACGTGAGCGAGGAAACCGCCCGCGCCAATAAGGTGCTGCTGGTCTCGCTCGACGAACTGCTCGCCCAGAGCGACTTCGTCACGCTTCACTCCTCGCTCACGCCGGGAACGCGCGGCCTGTTGGACGCCGCCGCCATCGCCAAGATGAAGCCGGGCGCGCGCGTGATCAACGTGGCGCGCGGTGCTTTGGTGGATATGCAGGCCCTCTACGAGGCGTTGGTGAGCGGCAAGCTGGCCGGCGCCGCCCTCGATGTCTTTGAAGAAGAACCGCCGCCGCCTGACCTGCCGCTGCTCAAGCTGCCCAACGTCGTCGTCACGCCCCACCTCGGCGCCAGCACGACCGAGGCCCAGCGCGACGTCTCGCTCCAGATCGCCGAGCAGGTGCTGGACGCGCTCCACGAGCGCGACGTGCGCAACGCGGTGAACTTTCCGCCGATTGACCCCTCTGCCTGGCCGATCATCCGGCCCTATCTTATCTTGGCCGAGAAGCTAGGCCGGCTACAGGCATGCCTGATGGAGGGGCGCCTGGCGCGCGTGGAGGTGGAATACCGCGGCACCGATGTCGCGCCGCACGTCAAGCCGCTCACCGTGGCCCTCCTGCGCGGCCTGCTCGAGCCGATCCTCGGCGGGGAGAAGGTGAACTACGTCAACGCCCCCGTGATCGCCGACGAGCGCGGGATCGTCGTCACCCAGGCGCTGAACCTGATCGGCAGCGACTACACCAACCTGGTCTCCTGCCGGATCACCACCGACCAGGATGAGCACACCGTGGCCGGCACGCTGTTCGACGGCAACCAACCGCGCATCGTCCAGCTCGACCACTTTCGCATTGACGCCGTGCCGGAGGGCCTGGTGCTGGTGATCTCCTCGCGCGACGTGCCCGGCGTGATCGGGCGGGTGGGCACCATCCTGGGCGCCAACTACGTCAACATCGCCGAATACCGCCTGGGGCGAACGCGGCCCGGCGACCGCGCGCTCTCGTTCATCAACCTGGATAACCCAGTGCCGGATTACGCCCTCAAGGCGCTGCGCGACCTGCCAGAGGTGTTCTGGGTCAAACAAATCTCGCTCTAAACCGGCCCTGCTAACGTCACCTTCAACTCTTAGTAAGGCTGGTTTCAAGACATGACCACTCGCAAGGCAATCATTATCGGATCAGGCATCGGCGGACTAGCGCTCGGCATCCGCCTGCAAAGCCTGGGCTTCGACACCACCATCGTGGAGAAGCTGGACGGGCCGGGCGGTCGGGCCTATGTGCGCAAGGCGCAGGGCTTCACCTTCGACATGGGGCCGACCGTGATCACTGTGCCGCACTTCATTGAGGAGCTGTTCGCGCTGGAGCGCGGCAGCCCCAACCTGGACGGGCCAGACTTTCCGCCGCACGTCCTGGAGCCGGGGCGCGCCCCTGACCTGACCCACACCTCGCGCTACGTCAACATCATCCCGCTCAACCCGTTCTATCGCATTCACTTCGAGGACGGCTCGTATTTCGATTACGACGGTGACCGCGAGCACACCCGCGCGCAGATCCGCGCCATTGCCCCGGATGACCTAGAGGGCTACGAGCGCTTCCACGCCGATGCTCGGGCCATCTTCGAGCGCGGCTTCCTCCAGCTCGGCTACAAGTACTTCGACAGCCTGGCCTCGATGCTGGCCATCATGCCCGACCTGCTGCGGCTGGATGCGGTGCGCACCCTGTTCTCGTTCACCAGCAAGTACTTTAAGCACCCCAAGCTGCGCCAGGTCTTCAGCTTCGAGCCCTTGCTGATCGGCGGCAACCCGCTGGCTGTGCCGGCCATCTACGCGATGATTCACTTCGTCGAGAAGACCTGGGGCATCCACTTCGCCATGGGCGGGACCGGCGCGCTCGTGCGCGGCTTCGTCCAGAAGTTCCAGGAGCTCGGCGGGACGATCCGCTACAACAGCGAGGTCAAGCGCATCCTGGTGGCCGGTCCGGACGGCGCACCGCCGCGCGGGCGCTTCGGCCGGCGGATCGCACAAGGGGTGGAGTTGGCCGACGGCACGCAACTGCGCGCTGACCTCGTCGTCTCCAACGGCGATTACGCCCATACCTACATGCACCTGATCGACCCGCGCTATCGCCTGTTTCACACCGACGCCCGCGTCAAGCGCACCCGCCAGTCCATGTCGCTGGTGGTGATCTACTTCGGCTTTCGGGGCGACGGCCTGGACCTGAGCAACCTGCGCCACCACAATATCATCCTCAGCCAGCGCTACGAAGAGCTGCTGCGCGACATCTTCGACCGGCGCGTGCTGGCGCCCGACATGTCCCATTACCTACACGTGCCCACGCTCACCGACCCCAGCCTGGCCCCGCCCGGCCACCACGCGGCCTATACGCTGGTGCCGGTGCCGAATAACGCGAGCGGCCTCAACTGGTCGGCGATCGGGGACGCTTACGTGGACAAGGCGCTGCGCTTCCTGGACGAAGCCGGCTACATCCCTGGCCTGTGCGAGCGGCTGGTCTATAAGAGCTACATCACGCCGGATTACTTCGAGCGCAGCTTGAACAGCTACCTGGGCAACGGCTTTGGGCCGGAGCCAACCCTGCTCCAGACTGCCTACTTCCGCCCACACAACCGCAGCGAGGACATCGAGCGCCTCTACCTGGTGGGCGCGAGCACCCAACCCGGCGGCGGCACGCCCAGCGTGATGATGAGCGCGAAGATGACCGCCCGGCTGATCGCCAAGGACTTCGGGCTGATCTAGACGTGCGCTTCGCAGATGTCTATCGCGTCGTCCGGCTCATCCCCAAGGGGATGGTGATGAGTTACAGCGGCGTGGCGCGCCAGTGCGGGCGACCGCGCTCGGCGCGCTACGTCGGTTTCGCCCTCCATGCCCTGCTGCGTTCGCCGGCCCGCGACCGCGTGCCGTGGTGGCGCGTCATCAACGCCCAAGGGCGCATCTCGAATCAATACGCGCCGGAGGAGCAGCGCCGTCGGCTGGAGGCCGAGGGGGTGATCGTCGGCGATGACCTGCGGGTGGACATGCGCCTGTTCGACGCCGAGCTGATCGTGCGCCAGAAGCTCAGGCGGAGCGCTACGAGAGGTCGCCCAGATAATCGCGCAGCCGCCGGCTGTTGAGCGGATGGCGCAGCTTGCGCAGCGCCTTGGCCTCGATCTGCCGCACCCGCTCGCGGGTGATGCGAAAGGCGTGGCTCACCTCCTCCAGCGTGTGCGACTGGCCATCGCGAAAGCCGAAGCGCATCTCCAAGATCTCGCGCTCGCGCTTGGTCAGGCCGGCCATCAGCCCGCGAATCTGCTGCTTGAGCATCTGCAGGGAGGCCAGCTCAACCGGCGATGGCCCGCTCTCGTCGGCGACGAAGTCGCCCATCAGGCTGTTTTGCTCCGTGCCGACCGGCGCTTCCAGCGAGAGCGGCTCAAGGGCCAGGCGCATGATTTTCTCAACGCGCTTCACCGCCTGATCGTACTTATGGGCTAACACCGGCTCAAGCGCCTCACCTTTGGCCCGCGCCTCCATTATTCTGGCCGCCTCCTGTTCATCCAGCAACCCTTCCTCTAACGCCATCTCCAGCGCCAGCTCTTCGCTGGTCGGCTCCTGACCCAGCGTCTGCATCATCCGCCGCTGTAGATGGATGAGCCTGTTGACCTCATCCATGAAGTGGATGGGGAGGCGGATGGTGCGGGCTTGGTCGGCGATCGCGCGGGTCATCGCCTGGCGGATCCACCAGGTGGCGTAGGTGCTGAACTTGAAGCCGCGCCAGGCATGGAAGCGGTCGATCGCCCGCAACAGCCCCATGCTCCCTTCCTGGACGAGATCCATGAAGGCGATGCCGCGCCCCAGATAGCGCTTGGCGATGCTCATCACCAGCCGCAGATTGGCGCGGACGAGGGTGTTTTTGGCCTCCTCGGCCTGTTGGGTCACCAATTGCAGGTGTTCTTCGCAGACGGCTGGCGCCGGCAACCAGGCGCTCACTTCGTCCCACTCAGGCAGGTCAGGCACGTGAGCCGCATGCGCTTCGAGCTGCTCGACGAACGCCGGCGGCAGGATGAGCGCGGCCAGCGCAAACTCGAAGAGCGGCTTGCTGATCCGCTCGATGTCCGGGTTTCGGCCCCACCCCAGCGCGCGCAAATAGCGCTGAAACGCGCCGGGGGCTGAATGCGCGTCCGGCGCGGTCATCTCACGCGCCGCGCGCAGCATCTCCGCCAGGTCGGGTGGCGCGCTGGAGAGTGCCTCGCACGCCGTCAGGACGCTGCGCCAGGCCGCGGTCAAGTGCGCATATGCCTGTGCCCAGACGGGCGCTTGCGCGTTTGCCCGCAGCCGGCGGGCCAGCCGCGCCGCGTCAAGCAAGGCGAACAAGCACAGCTCTTGCTCGGCGGTCAGCACGGGGGTATGGCCGATCTCGTTCAGGTAAGCCCGTACTGGGTCAATCCCATCGGCTGCGCGCTCATCCGCTTGCAGTTGCTGCTCGTCGAAGTCGAGCAGGTCGTCTAGCGCCTCCTCATCATCGGTCTTGGTCAGCGCGTAAGCGACCGCCTCGGCCTCGGCCTGCTCGTCATCCAGCGCCAGCGCGTCTCCCGTCGGCCACCCGCCGTCATCCTCTGGCTGCGCCTCCCCCACCTCGTCGTCGAGCCAGGCCAGCACGTTTTCTGCTTCGCCCTCTCGATGAGTGGTCAGCACATGGTCGTCCGGCGCCGGTTTGGCTCCGTTGTGCGTCCGCGTGCGTTTAGATTTGCTCGCCATACCCCTCCGTCAAAGAACAGGCAGCGCGCTCCGAAGGTGCAGCGCCTTATGCACTCGCAATTGCTGGGTCAACACGCGCTGTAGGTCGTTATTATAGTGAGCGGCCACATTTTGCTGCCCAGAGCGTTTGGCTTCCTCAATCATCAGATGGATTGCGTCCCGCTCGCGGGCCAGGTTGCGCTCGCGCAGGCGCAGCGCCGTGCGGATCAGCGCTTCGCGCAGCAGAGCGTCGTCGTCGCTGTCCAAGAGCGGCACCTCCTCATCAGCGATGATCGCCAGCCAGTCCTCGGCTTCATCGCCGGGGAGGGGCGGCGCGCCGAGCGCGGCGCGGCTGAGCTGGCGGAAGCCCTCGCGCAGGGCAGGATTGCTGAAGTCGGCCTCGCTCAGCACGTCCAGGTTGGCGCGCGTCAGCGCGACGTTGGCATCCAGCAGCAGCGATGGCCGCCGGCTGAGGAGGGCGATCAGGTGCGCTTCCAGGTCGCTGCCTCTGCGCGGGCGTCCGGCTTGTTCTGCCGGCTGCGGCCTGACCTGGCCACGCAGTTCGCGGGCGACCGCGTTGACCGTCAGCATCACCGCGCGCGGGCTGCTGCCCAACCGCGCGGCCAGGCGCTGGATGTAGGCGTCGCGCTGGATGGGGTCGGCCAAGTCGAGCAGGATGGGCGCGACGGCCCGCACGGCCTGCGCGCGGCCCGCCGGGTCGCGCAGGTCGTGGCCGGCCAGCAGCGCGTCCATTACGTGTTCGGCCACCGGCCGCGCGGCGGCGATAAGCGCTTGCCATTGTTCCGGCGCGCTCAAGACCAGCTCGTCGGGGTCTTTGCCCGCTGGCAGGATCGCCACGCGGATATCGGCCTGCAGGCGTGATTCGTGGCGGATCATGCCGCGCGCGTCAAAGAGCGGGTCGGCCTCGCGGTCGAGCACGTCGCGGGCCACCTGGACGCTGCGCAGGATGGCGCGCTCGCCGGCGGCATCGGCGTCCAGCGCCAACACGATGCGCGGAGCCAGCCGGCGCAGCATCCGCAATTGGGCCTCGCTCAGCGCGGTGCCCATGCCGGCCACCACGTTGGTGAAGCCGGCCTGGTGGCAGGCCAGCACGTCCATGTAGCCCTCCACCAGCACAGCGCTTTGTTCATCGCGGATGCTGCGGCGGGCGCGGTCCAGCCCGAAGAGCAGCCGGCCCTTGTCGAAGACGGCCGTCTGCGGCGAGTTCATGTATTTCGGCTCGCTGCCGTCCAGGGCGCGCGACCCGAACCCCACCACCTCGCCTTGCGGGTCGCGGATCGGGATCATCAGCCGCCCGCGGAAGCGGTCGTAGCGGCGGCCTTCCTCGTTTTGGATGACCAGGCCGGCGTCCACCAGCTCCTGGGCGCTATAGCCGCGCGCCGTCAGGTGGGTCAAGAGCGCCTGAAAGTCGGCCAGGCTGTAGCCAAGCTGCCACGCCTCGATCGTCGCCTGGCTCAGCCCGCGCTGCTCGCGCAGGTAGGCACGGCAGGCGGCAGCCTGGGGCGCGCTGGTCAGGAGCTGGTGGAAGTACTCGGCGGCGTCGGCCAGCGCCGCGCGCAGGCGGGCAGCGTATTCGGCGCTGCGCTGCTGTTCGGGCGTGCGCTCCTCCAGCCGCACGCCGGCCCGCTTGGCCAGCGCGCGCAGCGCCTCGCCGAAGCTCAGCCCTTCCTTCTTCATTAAGAAGGAGAAGACGTCGCCCTGCTCGCCGCTGGAGAAGTCCTTAAAGGTCTGCGTCTCCGGAAAGACGAAGAACGAGGGCGTGCGCTCCTGCTTAAAGGGCGAAAGCCCTTTGTAGTTGCGCCCGCTGCGGGTGAGCTGGACGTAGCTGCCGATCACCTCGACGATGTCCACCCGCCGCTTGATCTCCTCGACCACCGACATGCAGTTTATTTATAACGCAAAGGGCATTGCACGGAGGTGCGTTCACGAATAGGGGCAAAGCCATCCTCCCACAGGCTCGCAGCCTGCGAGAGACAGAAGAATAATTAGGGAGCGTACTTATTATGCTAACGTGAGTTCGGATTTACACAGGTGCGTTTACGGATATCGTTCAGCTTGTCATACCAGTTTGTCATGCTGAGTGACTCAGCATGACAGTGAGGCGAGGTGCATCGTGACCCTGCGGGGCTTCGGTTGGCGGGATTCCAGGTGTTTCGTAGCGCAGGAATCCGAAGGCGCACCTCTTGACATTCAACACAGCGACCCGGCATGACACATTAAACGATTGGCCTCTATTCGTGAATATGCCCAACGCAAGATGAGAGAAGCGACGATGGAAGATTGAACGACCGGATCGCTGGTTACTGAGCTGCTTTGGTGCGCGCTTTGAAAACTGGTGCGTCTGGCGTGCATTAGGGATTTTGCCGAGACACTGTTTCTGGATGAGTTCTAGCACGGGTGCGTTCACCGAGCCGCGAATCAGCCGCACCGCTTTTTCTCTGCGTTCTCCGCGGTGAGATCAGACTTGCCCCCGGACATGAATGCATACCCCAGCACGCCGCCGCATACAATCTCCTCCCGATGAACGCCTTTCGGGAGCACATCCTTACCCTGCCACAGTTGGCGGGCGAGGTGGCCGAGCCTTTTATGCGCGAGGCTGCTCAGGTCCTGGACGATGACTTTTGCCGCTCGCTGGAGCGCCTGCACCTAGTCGGCTGTGGCGATAGCTACTTTGCTGCGCTGGCGACCGAGTTCGCGTTTGAATCTATCGCCGGCCTGCCGACCGAAGCGCACAACGCGATGTCGTTCTCTCGCTACAGCGTGGTTAACTTTGACGTGCCAAATTATGCGCAGCGCGCGCAGACCAGCTTGGTGATCGGCATCTCGGTGTCAGGCGGCGTCACGCGCACCATCGAGGGCATCTTGCGGGCCAAGGCGCGCGGCCTGCGCACGTTGGCCATCACCAGCGGCGCGCACACGCCCATCGCTCAAGCAGCCGGCGCCGTGCTGACCACGCGCGTGCCGGACCTGCCCAGCGCCGACGGCGTCCAAGTGCCCGGCGCGCGTTCCTACCTGGCCTCCCTGATCATGCTGTTCGCCTGCGCGCTGCGCATCGCCGAAGCGCGCGGCCAATCCGTAGCGACCTGGCGAGCGACGTTAGCGGGCGCGGCTGACCAGATGGCGCGGACGATTGCGCTAAGCGACGACGCCGCGCGTGGCTGGGCTGAGGCCACGCGCCAAGCGACCGAGTTCGTCTTCTGCGGCAGCGGCCCCAACTTCGGCACAGCGCAGTTCGGCGCAGCCAAGATACTGGAAGCGAGCGGCGACTCGGCGCTCGGCCAAGACGTGGAAGAGTGGGCGCATTTGCAATACTTCGCGCGCGCCCAGGCCACCCCAACCTTCCTAATTACGGCCCGTGAGCGGGACGCCAGCCGCGCCGCCGAGGTCAAGGTAGCCATGCAAGCCATCGGCAGGCAAGTGATTGAGGTCGCGCCGGCGACGGCAGAAGCACCGCCCGACTTGCCCTTTGCCCCGATGCCAGAGGTATATACGCCTCTGGTGGCCTGCATTCCGGTCATGCTCTTCGCCGCGCATCGCGCAGCGCTGTTGGGCGAGCCATACTTTCGCGGCTTCGGCGGCGGGCGCAGCATCGAAGGCGGCGGAGGCATCAGCCGCATCCGCACCAGCGAACTGGTGCTCTAGCCTACAAACGCGGCGCGACGCCGGCATGCTGGCAGAGCTGGCGGTAGCCCTCCAGGCCCAGCGCCAGCGCCGTCTCCTCGGCATAGACCTGAAAGACGGGCTGCGCCTCTGCGCACAGCTCGTAGCAACCGCCGCCGCGCCGAAATAGGTCGTTCTCGTCGTCCAGCGTCAGACGGCGCGCACCTGAACCTTCGCCTTCTTCGTCCACCAGCGGGAATAGGCAGCAGTAGTAGGGTTTAAGCTCCCAGGCGGGCCGGCCAGCCGCCAGACAGGCGGCTTGGATGGCACAGCGGCGATCCGAAGGGCGCAGGAAGATGCATGTGCTGCCGTTCGGATGCGTAGGATCGGCGACGGTGGTCGTTCCGATGCAGCGGCCCGAAGGGAAAGTGGGGTCTTCGTGCAGCTCAGCAAACCACTGCGACGGGTCGCGCCGCGCCTCTGGCAAGAAGGGTTGGATAAGCGCGGCGTGCGCCAGGATGCGCTCAGCCTGAGCGTGATCCACCCATACGCCATCGCTACAACAGGCGGCCTGGCACGCCTCCAGACGGCAACGGCGGATGGGCTTGCGCGCCAGCAGCTTATCGTCTATGGCGTAGCCGGCAATGACGAGCTCAGCCATTTATGACTCCCACAGTTGCTGGAGCTGCGCCTCCAGCTCGCGCCGGCGCTGCTCAGCCGCGCGGCGACCTTCGGTCATGATGTCGTCCACTTCGCGCTTGATCGCGTCGCGCAGGTCTTGGCCGGATTTCGGGGTCAGTAACAGCGCGAGCAGCGCGCCGGCGAGCGCGCCGACGAAGGCGCCGTTGAGAAAGCTGATCGTGCGCTTCATCGCATGTACCTTAACACCACTGCTCGCCGTGAGTTTCAGACCGACGCAGCCCGCGGCTTCGTCTCTGTAGGCGACGGCGCTGCCGTCGCCCACCCCCTGATCGTGAACACATTGCGACCATGGATGGATAATCAAGCGCACTGCATGCCGCACCATGTGCCCACCCGCTGGCAGTGGTTGATCGTGGCCGGACACATCG